>NZ_JBTLMO010000021.1:0-154851 GCF_054462255.1 Streptomyces sp. SD15
GGCCGCCCCTGACACACCATCAGCCAACTACACTCCGGACGACGCCTCTGACCAGACCAGATAGCGAAACGCTGCTGGAGTACTAGGCGGCAGCCTCGGAGGAGACGTCCTGGTTCACGTCGCGGTAATGCTGCCACTCGTCCATGCACGCCTTGTCTTTGACGTCCACACAGGGTTCGGCGATGACGTAGGTCATGGGCATCTCCTTTGCGAGGGCACGGTCCAGGTGTCGCCCTCGGCGAGCGGCGCCGCCAGGTCGCCCTTGCCGTTCTGTTCGGTCGCGGTGTCGAGCCGGTCGGCCATCCGGATGAGGCCCGGCGCAGCGGCTCCCCCCGAGGTCACTGGGGCTGGTTCCCGTGCTTGCGGGAGGGCTGCGCCACGTACTTGGTGCGCAGCACGGCGAGCGCGTCGATCAGCCCGACGCGGGTCTCCGCGGGGTCGATGACATCGTCCACCAGGCCGCGTTCGGCGGCGTAGTACGGGTGCATGAGCTGGTCCCGGTACTCCTTGATGTACTGCTTGCGGGAGAACTCGGGATCGGCAGCGGCCGCGATCTCGCGCCGGAAGACGACGCCTGCGGCGCCCTCCGCCCCCATCACCGCGATCTCGTTGCCGGGCCAGGCCAGCGACAGGTCCGAGCCGATGGAGCGCGAGTCCATGACGATGTACGCGCCTCCGTAGGCCTTGCGCAGGATCAGCTGGATGCGGGGAACCGTCGCATTGCAGTACGCGTAGAGGAGTTTCGCGCCGTGCCGGATGATGCCGCCGTGCTCCTGGTCGACGCCGGGCAGGAATCCCGGCACGTCCACCAGCGTCACGAGCGGGATGTTGAAGGAGTCGCACATCTGCACGAAGCGTGCCGCCTTCTCGCTGCCCTTGATGTCGAGGACCCCGGCGAGCGAGGCGGGCTGGTTGGCGACGATGCCGACAACATGGCCGTCCAGACGGGCCAGGGCACACACCACGTTGGGCGCCCAGGCCTCGTGCACCTCGAAGAAGTCGCCGGCGTCGACGAACTCCTCGATGACCTTGCGCATGTCGTACGCGCGTTTCGCGTCGGACGGCACCAGGTCGAGCATGGCCGGGGTGAGCCGGTCGGGCCGGTCGGCGCAGGGTTCCGACGGTGGCAGCTCACGGTTGTTGGCGGGCAATAGGGACAGCAGGTAGCGGACGTCGGCGAGGCAGCTCTCCTCGTCGTCGTAGGCGAATCCGGCGACCCCGGAGAGACTGGCGTGGGCGTCGGCGCCGCCCAGCTCGTCCTGGCTGATCTGCTCTCCGGTGACGGCCTTCACCACGTCCGGCCCCGTGATGAACATCTGCGAGGTGCCACGCACCATGAACACGAAGTCGGTCAGCGCCGGCGAGTAGGCCGCCCCGCCCGCGCATGGGCCCATCATGACGCTGATCTGCGGGATGACCCCGGAGTTGCGGACGTTGCGCTGGAAGATCCCGCCGTACCCGGCGAGCGCGGTCACCCCTTCCTGGATGCGCGCCCCCGCGCCGTCGCACAGGCCCACGATCGGGGCCCCGGCCGTGGCGGCCATGTCCATGATCTTGTGAATCTTCTCGGCGTGCGCCTCGCCGAGGGAGCCTCCGAAGATCCTGAAGTCATGGGCGTACGCGAAGACGGCACGTCCGAACACCCGGCCCCAGCCGGTGATCACACCGTCGGTGTAGGGGCGCTTGTCCTCCAGGCCGAAGCCGCTCGCCCGGTGTCTGCGCAACCCTTCGACCTCGGTGAACCGGCCGTCGTCGAACAGGAGCCCGAGCCGCTCCCGGGCCGTGAGCTTGCCCTTGGCGCGCTGCGCCTCGGTGGCCTTGTCGCTGGGCCCTCGGCGCATGGCGTCACGTATGGCCTCAAGCTCGGCGACCGTGCCTCGCCGCTGCCCGACCGGCTTGTCGTCCACGGCGGTCATGAGCTCCCCTTCCGGCCGTCGTGATGAACCACCGACCAGCCTCCGCCCTGTCGCTCGAAGCCGGTTAGAGCGATGGATGACGCCGCCGCGCAGCTCTCCACCGCCCTGCGAGCCCCCGTCGAGGGCGGGGCGGGACGCTCGGGTCGTGAGCTCCGATACGGAGGGCCACGAACCCTCGCGGGGCACCGAACCGCCCGCCGGCGCCCCACATCCCCCGAGGGCACCGGCGGGCTTTTTCTCTGCCCGCGGCCGGTTGGGTCGGTGTGATCAGCAGCGGCGGGCCCGGCTTGAAGGGGCCTTCGACCTCGACGCCGATGCGGGCTGGGAGGTCGGCCGGTTCCTGCCCGATGCCGCCGCTCGACGAGGGCGGGGAAGACCTGCTGGGCCTGGTCGGTGCATAGCCCCATTGCCGTACGACCGGCCGTCGTTGTCGAAGCAGGTCCTGTCCGGGGCGTGCGAGCCGGAGCAGGTTCGGCTGCGCGGCGCCGAGCAGTTCGGCGCGCTCGATCGGCCGGGCCGAACCGAACAATTGACTGGTCCGGCCACGGTCAAAGACCGGTCGGCCGGCACGGACGAAGGGACACACCAACAGTGAACAGCACGTGGTTCCGACGCTTCACCACGGCCGCGGGGGATGGGCCGCGGCTCGTGTGCTTCCCGCATGCGGGGGGCTCCGCGACGGCGTACACGCACCTGGCGCGTACGCTGCCCGCGGACTTCGACGTGGTGTCCGTGCAGTATCCGGGGCGCCAGGACCGGTACCGCGAGGCGCCGTTCACGGCCTTGGCCCCGCTTGTCGAGGCAGTGGCCGAGGAGCTCGCCCACGAACTGGCCGCGGACTCCGGACGGCCGTACGCCCTGTTCGGCCACAGCATGGGCGCGCTCGTCGCGTTCGAGACGGCCCGGCTGCTCGCCCGGGGCAAACTGCCCGGCCCCCAGCGGCTGTTCCTCTCCGGCCGGGGCGCGCCGGGCCCCCGGACCGGCATCCGTTACGACCTCTACGACGACGCCGACGTGCTGGCCGAGGTGCGCAGGCTGGGCGGCACCGATCAGGCCATGCTCGACAACCCTGAGGTCCTGGAGATGGTTCTGCCGGCGCTGCGAGCCGACTACCGGGCCCTCGGCACGTACCGCTGGCGCGGGGGAGAGCCGCTCGCAGCTCCGATCACCGCCCTGGTCGGGGACCGCGACCCGATGGTGACGGTCCAGGAGGCTCAGACATGGCGGGAGCACACCAGCGGCGACTTCGCTTTCAAGGTCTTCCCCGGCGGCCACTTCTACCTCGTCGACCACATCGGCCAGATCGCTGCGGACGTCACCGAGGGGCTGCTCGCCGGCACCGCCGCTTCCTGACCGTGCTTCCTGACCGGCCGTCAGCCGAAGTCTTCGTGTCCCACCGCAATGCCCGGCCGGCCGTTCACGGCAGGCGGATACTGGTTGGTCGCGTTCGCTCCGGCAAGCCCAGTGGCGCATGTGGCGGACGAGATGGGCATCTCGCGCGCTGCGCTTGAAGGCCGGAGTCGGCGGGGATGGGGTGACGGCCGGCCTCGGTCCGCACGGCGTCGCGGTGACGGACATGATCCTCGCCCCGGCGGCCACGAGCACCTGACCTCCTGGGGCCAAGTGGAGGTCAGCCATCGCGTCAAGGAGACCGCCGGCCTGAAAGAGCTCGCCAAGGATGTCGCCGCGTTCGCGAACCACATCGGCGGGATCATCGTGGTCGGCATGGCTGACACGAAGGGCGTCCCGACGAAGTTCATCATGGACAGCGATGTATCCGATGCTCATCAGCGCCATCTCCAGCAGGCCGTAGCCCACAACACGGCGCCCCCGGTACGGGTCGAGACACGGGCCGTAGACAACCCGGCCACTCCGGGCAGAGGGTCCTCCGGCTCGGGCCGACGGGCTGTCGGGCTGTCGGGCTGTCGGGCTGTCGGGCTGTCGGGCTGTCGGGCTGTCGGGCTGTCGGGCTGTCGGGCTGTCGGGCTGTCGGGCTGTCGGGCTGTCGGGCTGTCGGCGTGACCGTACGGGGGCCCGAGCGGCTCCGGGACGGAGGGCTCCGGCGAAGTCCGCGTGACTGCCCGCCAATTGGCGGACCACGCAGGCGGGGTCGTTCCAGGGGGCCGGGTGGCGATGTGGCGCGAGGCGGCATGGGTCAGGAAGGCGTCCCGCCGACTTCGTTTCCGCCCGCCGGCCCGCGCGGCACGCCGCCCAGCAAACCGTCAGGCGGCGTGGCAGAGCACCGCTGGGCCGGCCGGTGCCGCGGCGCGGGCCACGGCCGCGGGCACGGGCACGGGCACGGGCACGGGACGGGCGGTAGGGACGATCACCGCGGTCTGCGAACGGTTCCGCGCGAAGACGACGAGGCGCAGCACCGCGAACCGCGCGATGCCGGCGACTGCGGAGGCGGACAGGTAGACGACCTGCTCGAGCACCGCACCGGGCGCCTCCACCAGCAGTTGCAGGACAAGCATCGCCACGCAGGTCACGGCGTACGCGACCGCCGCGGACCCGGCCGACTGCGCGTGCTGGCGCCAGGTCGCGCGCCCGCCCGCGCCGAAGGTGAAGCGGGCGTGCAGCTCGGTGGCAAGAAGCGTGGAGACCACGGTGACCACGGCGTTGGCCAGGGCCCAGGGAATCCAGGAGGCGAGGGCCGCCACGGCGAAGCTGGAAGCGAGCCCCACCCCGCCGCCGCAGAGCACGAAGCGGGCGAAGGCGGCAAAGGCCCCAGGTGCCGCCTGCTGCCGGTTCTGTGCTGTCTCCATGATCCGCCCCCTTTGATCGCTCACTCCGCGAAAACGCGCACCCCCGGGCCTGCGAAGCCGAGGAGTGCGCTACCGATGACGCCATCATGGCACACAAATGGCGCCACGTGGAGCCTTACGTGTCGCCATCCATGTCCACAGTGGCGTCATGGCATGGAGCAAGTCATGAATACGCAGGTCGGCGCCTCGGCGTGCGCGCTCATGGCACCCATGTCGTGGCCCGAGTTCGCCAAGAACCGGCCGCGTCGACACCAAGCGCTGATAGCTCTGACCTGGAGTTTTATGGGTCGCGCCGGAGCGGTGGCCCCATGATGGCCCACATGCAGCGCACGCTTGCTCGATACGGCGCCAAGCCTGCGCCATCGTGGAGCCACGGAAACGGGGCGACGCTGGGTACGGGCAAGCTCACCCTGCGGACCGCCGCGTATGGCGCCGTTTCGCTGCGGGCCGCCGCTGACGCCGCCGGCTCTCCCCTGTCCTCCGCGACCGGCCGCCATGCCGTCCAGTTGCCGCCTCCACGAGCACGACGTCGCGTCGGCGGCCCAGGAAGACGCTTGTTCATCACCTCGCACATGCCCCATCGGGCGGGGCTGGCCCGATCGTGCCGCCTCGGGTGCTCGGGCCAGCGGCAGAGCACGGCGGGGGCAGGTCACCTTCTTGACGCCACCACATGGCGTCACACGACACAGGGTGGCGCCTCTTGGCGCTATCTGGCGTCACCCCGTGTCGCCTGGCGCCATTCCACGCTCCCAAAAGCACTTGAGCACGCATGGCACCACAACGGCCCGAGGTGCCATCTCCGCGTTTCCGCAGGTAGGGCGGTCATCCCCGCGCCCATTTCCCACAAGGCGCCATTCAAGCTTGCGCGTGGCACCATGATGCTGCCATCATGGCGTCATGGACCTCACCCCGTACGTCGACACCCTCCGCCGCGAGCTCGCGGTCGCCGCCGAAGCCGGCGGCGACGAAGCCCGCGAGCTGGCAGAGAGGCTCACCGCTCCCCTGGAGTCGGCGACCCGGCTGACCATGCTCAACGTGCTCTCCGCCGCGATGGACGAGATCACCCGCGAACTCGCCCCCGGCTCGGTCGACGTACGGCTGCGCGGGCTCGACCCCGACTTCGTGGTGACACCGCCGCCCACCTACGGCGGCGCCCCCGCGGAGCCGGCCGCGCCCGTGGAACCGCTCAGGGCCCCGGCCGACGGCGACGAGGGCGGCACCGCCCGCGTCAACCTGCGCCTGCCGGCCCACCTCAAGGCCCGCGCCGAGGAGGCCGCCAGCCGCGAGGGCCTGTCGGTCAACGCGTGGCTGGTGCGCGCCGTGTCGGCCGCGGTCGACGGCGGCACCCGGCCGCGTACGGCGGAGAAGACCCGGACCGTCGGACAGAACTTCACGGGCTGGGTGCGCTAACCGCGCCCCCGCCCGCCCCACTTCACCCCCACCACGTCCCACCAGCGGGGACGCCCCGAAGACTCAAGAGGACGGTACAGCCATGCCTTCGTTCGACACTCCCGAACCGATCTCGGCCACGGCGCACGTGGATGCCGGCTCCATCCAGTTCACCGCTGGCGACCGCCTCGACACCGTCGTCGAGGTGCGGCCCCACGACCCGAAGAAGGACCTGGACGTACGGACGGCCGACCAGACCGAGGTCACGTACGCGAGCGGCGTACTGACCGTCAGGACGCCCAAGCCCAAGCTGTTCGGCCGCACCGGCGCCGTCGACGTGACGGTCGAACTGCCCACGGGCTCGCGGATCGACATGGCCGGTGGCTGGGCCCAGGTGCTCGGCGAGGGCCGACTCGGCGAGGTCCGGGTGAAGACCTCGTCCGGTGAGGTCCGCCTCGGCACCACCGGGCCGCTCCAGGTGACCGCGCCGGACAGTTCGATCAGCGTGGACCGGGTCGAGGGCAGGGCCGAGATCACCACCAGCTCCGGCAGCGTGCGCGTCGGCCTCGTCGACGGCCCCGCCGTCCTGAAGAACTCGCACGGCACCACGACCGTCGGCGCCGCGACCGGCGAGCTTCGGGTGAGCGGCGCCCACGGCAACATCGACATCGCGCGCGCCGAGGCATCGGTCACCGCCACCACCACCAACGGCACCGTGCGCGTGGGCGAAGTGGCCCGCGGCACCGTTCAGCTGGAGACCTCCTACGGCGCCATCGAGGTCGGCGTCCGCGAGGGCACGGCCGCCTGGCTCGACGTCAGCTCGAACTTCGGCCAGGTGCGCAACACGCTCGCCACGTCCGAGACCCCGAAGAAGACCGAGGACACCGTCGAGGTCCACGCCCGCACCCAGCACGGCAACATCGACGTCCGCCGCGCCACGGCCTGAGGCCCACATCCTCAACCGGCCCCGTCCCTCACCCACTTCATCCTTCGAACGGAGGGCCCCATGCCTTCTTCTGTCATGCTCACGCCTAGTAGGGCCGACGGTGACACGTCGTCGGCCGCCGTCTCCGCCGCCGGTCTGCGCAAGTCGTACGGCGACAAGACCGTCCTCGACGGCATCGACCTGCGCATCCCGGCCGGCTCGGTCTTCGCGCTGCTCGGGCCCAACGGTGCCGGCAAGACCACCGCCGTGAAGATCCTGTCCACGCTCATCAGCGCCGACGGCGGGCAGGCCCGGGTCGCGGGCCACGACGTCGCCACGTCACCGGACGGGGTGCGCGCCGCGATCGGCGTCACCGGACAGTTCTCCGCCGTCGACGGCCTGATCACCGGCGAGGAGAACATGCTCCTCATGGCCGACCTGCACCACCTGCCCAAGCACGAAGGGCGACGGGTCACCGCCGAACTCCTGGAGCGCTTCGACCTGGTCGAGGCCGCGAAGAAGCCCGCCGCCACCTACTCCGGCGGCATGAAACGCCGCCTCGACATCGCCATGACCCTGGTCGGCGACCCGCGGATCATCTTCCTCGACGAACCCACCACCGGCCTCGACCCCCGCTCCCGCCACACCATGTGGCGCATCATCCGCGCGCTGGTGTCCGACGGTGTCACCGTCTTCCTCACCACGCAGTACCTGGAAGAGGCCGACGAACTAGCCGACCGCATCGCCGTGCTCAACGACGGCAAGATCGCCGCCGAAGGCACCGCCGAGGAGCTGAAGCGGCTGATCCCCGGCGGGCACGTCCGGCTCCGCTTCACCGACCCGTCCGCCTATCAGAGCGCCACGCTCGCGCTGCGCGAGGCCACCCGGGACGACGAGGCGCTGTCGTTGCAGATCCCCAGTGACGGCAGCCAGCGCGAACTGCGCTCCGTCCTCGACCGGCTGGACTCCGCCGGCATCGAGGCGGAGGAGTTGACCGTGCACACCCCCGACCTCGACGACGTGTTCTTCGCCCTGACCGGCGGCACCGACAGGACCAAGGAGGCTGTCCGATGAGCTCCCTCTCCCTCGCCGCGCGCGACTCGGCCACCATGCTGCGCCGCAACCTCCTGCACGCGCGCCGCTACCCCTCCCTCACCCTGAACCTGCTGTTCACGCCGATCATGCTGCTGCTGCTCTTCGTCTACATCTTCGGAGACGTGATGAGCGCGGGCATCGGGGGCAGCGGAGCCGACCGCTCCGATTACATCGCCTACCTCGTGCCGGGCGTCCTGCTGATGACCCTCGGCAGCACCACGATCGGCACCGCGGTGTCCGTGTCCATGGACATGACGGAGGGCATCATCGCCCGCTTCCGCACGATGGCGATCCACCGCGGCTCCGTGCTCATCGGACACGTCGTCGGCAGCGTGCTGCAGGCGCTCATGAGCGTGCTCTTCGTCGGAGCCATCGCCGTGGCCATCGGCTTCCGGTCCACGGACGCCACGGCCCTGGAGTGGATCGCGGCATTCGGACTGCTCGCGCTGTTCGCCGTGGCGCTCACCTGGATCGCCGTCGGCATGGGCCTGGTCAGCCCGAACGTCGAGGCGGCCAGCAACAACGCGATGCCGCTGATCTTCCTGCCGCTCATCTCCAGCACCTTCGTACCGATCGACGCGATGCCGGGCTGGTTCCAGCCGATCGCCGAGTACCAGCCGTTCACGCCGGCCATCGAGACCGTGCGCGGCCTGCTGCTCGGCAGCGAGATCGGCCACAACGGGTGGATTGCGATCGCCTGGTGCCTGGGCCTCTCCGCGCTCGGCTACTTCTGGTCGAAGTCGGTTTTCAACCGCGACCCGAAGTAGCCGGGACGAGGGCGGCGTACCCCGACACGGCGGCGGCGTACGCCGCCGCTGCGAAGGGGGGCGAGCGCGCATCGTCGCTCCAGCTCTCGTCGTGAGTCGCTTCGGTCGCTGGCATGCCTCGATGTCACCCGGAGGCGGCTGAGCGTCGTCTGCTGCCATACGCCGAATTCGTACCAGCTGGGATCACGTGTGGGCCTTTGTATGCGTGTCCCGTCGGCGGGACACGCATACACGCTCCGCCGAGTGCGTATCCCCTTGCTTTGCTCCGCGTCGGCGCGCGGCTTGCATTCCGAAGGCACCGAACTCGCAGAAAAACGGAGACGTATTCATGTCGATCGGCGCGAATGCCGTGACTGTCGCCGGGCAGCCGCCGCTGGGCTATGAATGGGTGCACGACGCCCGGCGCCGTATCGCCGGCCGTGTGGCGCTGACGCCCGTTGTACGCAGCGAAGAACCGCACAGAAGGGTTGGGCATGACAGGGTCAGGGAAATTCGACGGGGAGTGGATACACCGCTTCCACCCCACCGACGACAGTGAATTCCGAATCGTCTGCTTCCCGCACGCCGGGGGCTCGGCAAGCTACTTCTACGCACTGTCGGAAGCTCTCTCACCGGAACTGGACGTGCTCGCCATCCAGTACCCGGGACGGCAGGACCGGCGTGCCGAGGGCTGCGTCGAGAACTTCGCCGAACTCGCCGACCTCACCTACGCGGCACTGCGTCGCTCCGAGGACGGCCGGCCCACCGTCTTCTTCGGCCACAGCATGGGCTCCATCCTCGCCTTCGAGGTGGCCCGCCGCTACCAGGACGACACCGGCACCCCACCCGCCTGGCTGCTCGCCTCCGGCTACCCCCCGCCCTCCCTGCTGCGCGGCGGAACGGTCCACCGCCGTGACGACGACGGCATCATCGACGAACTGCGCTCCGTCAAGGGCACCGACCCCGTCTACCTGGAGAACAAGCATCTCAGGGCCTCCATCCTCTTCGCCGTCCGTGGCGACTACACGGCCATCGAAACCCACCCCCGGGTCACCGGTATCCGGCTCGACTGCCCCCTCACCATGCTGGTCGGCACCGACGACCCGCACACCACGACCGCCGAGGCCGAAGCCTGGCAGGAGCACACCACCGGCGAGTTCTCCCTGCACGTCTTCCAGGGCGGCCACTTCTACCTCGACCAGCACAGCCAGGAGATCAACGACATCATCTCCGGCACCGTCCGAGACCTCTCCGCCGCCCGGAAAGCAGTCCGCTAGGTTCTGTCTCTTCGGTACGGATCCCGCGCCGTCGCAGGTGGTCGCGGACGGCGCGGGAGGAGCGGGCGCGACCGCCCGACAGCAATGGGGCCGGCACGTTGTCCCCCATCTTCGACGCCCATGACCTCCCGGAGGGCCGACGCCAGCGCGTCCGCGTCCAGTTCGCCTTTCTGCGCAGGACGAGCGATGTCTGCCTGGGCCGTCGTCGAATCCACGCGACGCAAGGATGGGGCGAAGCGCGATTTCATCGCTGCGGAAAAGCGACCCCGCCGGTGTTTTCGGCGCCTCCGCGACACAGCGTGCTCATGTGCGCGGAGGGTGGGCCGCAGCAGGGCGACACCCCGGTCGGCGAGGTCGACCGGGGTGTCCTGAAGGTACGGATTTCGCCTCCGGCGAAGATGACGGCGGAACGCCTACAGAACTTCGCCTTCCTTCGTCCTCCTGCGCAGAGTCGGCCTGCTGGACCGGGCGAGGTCCTTCCACGTGTCGGTCAGACCGGCGATGGTGCGCACCGCGAACAACGTGCGGATGGGCACCTCTTGGTTCAGCTCCGCCCGGATCAGGCCGGTCAGCCTGATCGCCCGCAGCGAGTTGCCACCGTGGTCGAAGAAGTCGTCGTCGATCCCCACCCGGTCCAGCTCGAGCACGTCGGCGAACGCCTCGGCCAGCACCCGCTCGGTGTGGTCGCGCGGTGCCCGGTACTTTTCGTCATCGAACGTGGGCTCCGGCAGCGACGCCCGGTCCACCCTTCCGCCGGCGGTCAGCGGCAGGCGTTCCAGTACCACGAACACCGACGGGATCATGAACTCCGGCAGCCGCCCCGCGGCGAACCGGCGCAGCTCGTCACCCGCGACGGCCTGGCCGCCCACCGGAACCACATAGGCCACAAGGCGTTGCTGCCCGGAGGTGTCCTTGCCGACGACCACCACCGACTGCGCAAGGCCGGTGTGCTCGGACAGCGCTTCTTCGACCTCGGCCGGTTCGACCCGGGTACCACGTACGTCCGCCTGGGCGTCGGCCCGGCCCACGTACTCAAGGAGGCCGTCGGTACTCCACCGCACCCGGTCTCCGGTCCGGTACATGAGCCCGCCGGCCGGGCCGAACGGGCAGGGCACGAACCGCTCCGCGGTCTGCCCGGGTCGCCCGGCACAGCCACGCGCCACGCCGGGCCCGGCCACGTACAGCTCTCCGGCCACGCCCACGGGGACCGGCGCCAACCCCGGCCCCAGCACGTAGAAGGCCGTGTTGTCCATCGGGCGGCCGACCGCGCCCGCGTGGTGCACCGGTTCGGCCGCCGCCAAGCGGTGGGACGCGGCGAACACGGTCGTTTCCGTCGGACCGTGACCGCCCACGATCGTCAGCTCGGGGCAGGCCTCCCGCACCCGTCGCACCGCGGCCGCGGACACGCGGTCACCACCGGTCCACACCTCGCGCAACCCGGCGAGGCGCTCGGGGCGTTCTGCCGCGATCGCCGAGAACAGGCCCGAGGGCAGCCACACCGTGGAGATCTCGTGCGCCGCTCGCACCTCGGTCAGCGCGTCGATGTCCAGCTCCCCCAAAGGAGCCACGACCACCCGGCCGCCGTTCAGCAAAGGCACCCACACTTCGAGGGGAAGCGCGTCGGAGGTGTACGGCGCATGCCACAGCACGGTGCTGTCGCCGGCATCCTGCCAGCGGCGGTCCAGGACGAACCGCTCCATGTTCCGGTGCGTCACGGCGACTCCTGTGGCCGCACCGGTCGGTCCGGAGCCGTACATCACGGCCAGCAGGCCGTCCTGACGCGACGGGACCGGAACCTCCGCCGCACCGTTGCTGTCGTCGGCGGCGTCCGACCGGATGTCGTCGCACAGAATCGCCGGCACATCCAGATCGCCGGAGAGCGCTTCGGCTGTCGCCGTATCGGTGAGCAGTGCGCGCACCGAGGCGTCACTGACCACCGACGTGATCCGCTCCGCCGGGAACGTCGGGTCGACCGGCAGGTAGGCTCCGCCCGCCTTCACCACTCCCAGCAGGGCGACGACCAGGTCGACCGATCGGGGCAGCGCCACCGCCACGACCGTCTCGGGTCCGACCTGCCGCCGTCGCAGCGCCTCGGCCAGGCGGCTGGAGCGCTCGTCCAGCTCCCGGTACGAGACCGCCGAGTCCCCGGCCACCACCGCGACGGCATCGGGAGCCCGCTCCACCTGGCGGGCGAACAGCTCCGGAACCGTCAGCCCCGGCACCGGCACATCCGTCTCGTTCGGCGCCGTCAGCACCCGGTCCCGCTCGACACCGCTCACCACGTCCAGCGCACCGACCGGCTGTTCGTGGGCGGCCACCACGGCGCGGATGTGCGCGATCAGGTCCTCGCCGATGAAGCGCAGCTCCGCGCGGGAGTACAGGCCCGCAGGGGCGTCGAGCCGGATGAACAGGTCGCTGTCGGCGGTCCCGTCGGTGTAGACGCCGATCGACAGTTCCTCGAAGGTCCCGGTCGTCCCGCCGAGAAAGTGTGCCGGGCTGTCGGCGAAGTGGAGGTGTTCCGCGAACTCGACGACGTTGATGACGGCACCGAAACTGCCGCGATCGTTCAGGACGGTTCCGCTCGCGCGCTGGATCTCCGAGTAGTGGCAGGCGGCGTGATCGAAGATCTCATACGTCTCGTCGCCGATCGCGTCGGCGATCTCGGTGAAGGTCGCACCGAGCGGAACCTCCACCCGCACCGGCACCACGTTCACCGCCAGACCGGGTGTCCTGCTCGCCACCCCGACGCGATTGGCCACGGCCAGCGAGAGGAGGAACTCCGGACGATCGCAGCGGTGCCGGAGGAACACCGCCGCGGCCGCGGTCAGCATCGACGACATCCACACACCCATGGACTTCGCGGTCTCGGTCCACGCGTCCGCCTCGGCGCGCGGAACGGTCAGCGTTCGGCTCACCATGCCGATGGGTTCGGTCAACTCCCCCCAGCGGTCGGCGCTGCCCATCGGTTCGGAGAGCGCGGACCGCGTCGCGTCGGACAGGGCGACACGCGGAATCCGCGCGGGGGCGGGCGCATCCGCCAGGTAGTCGCGCCAGAACTCCGTGTCCTCGGCGAACTGCTCGGAGGCGCTGTACTGCGCTGCCTCGGTCGCGAACGACTCGGCATCCCACGGGTGCGGCAACTCCGGTACGTCCGAACCCCGCGACAGCGCCGTGTACACCTCGGCGAGGCGCCGCGACAGCAGGCCGGCCGCGCCGAACCCGTCCGATATGAGGTGGTGGTAGATGATCACCAGCACACAGCGGGCCGCCGCGAGTTTGACCACACCCAGCCGGAACAGCAGATCCCGCTCCAGGTCGAACGGCTGCCGCACCATGTCGGCCAGCGCTTCGCGCGCCGCCCGCTCCGGATCGTCCTCGGCGCCGGCATCCAGGAAGAACGGCCGCCAGTCCCCCAATTCCCTGGGCACAAGGCGCAGCCCGCTGCCGTCGTCGACGAAGTTGACGCGCAGCACTTCCGCCTCGCCCATCACGTGCAGGAACGCGGATTCCATGACTGCCGCGTCCAGCTCACCGTCCACATTCCACATGGTCAGCGCATGATTCAGTGTGTCGGGAAACATTTCCTGCGCCCGCCACAACCCTTTATGCGCAGACGACGCACCGAACGAACGCACAGAGATCATCTCCTCAGCAAAAGCGGCCGGGAACCGGAGGCATTCGGAGAAGACCTCCACTTCACGGAAGTGGATCGACTGTTCAAGGCATCTGGGGCCCGGTTTTCACCGCCGGTCGCGACCGGCCATCGACGTCGCGAGGTGCCCGGCGACCCGCCTCGGTGTCGGGTGCCGCAGCACCAGGTTCGGCCTCAGCTTGAGTCCGGTCGTCGTGGCCAGGCCCTTGCTCAGCTGCACCGAGAGCAGCGAGTCGAATCCCATGTCCTTGAATTCCTGGTCGGGGTCGATGGTCTCGCCGGAGGGGTGTCCGAGCACGACGGCGACCTTCGTGAGGACGTGGTCCAGGACGAGTGCCGTCGCCTCGTCGTCGGGGAGGGTGGCGAGCAGGTCCGGCAGGGCGACGGGCTCGTCGTCACCCGCGGGCGGCTCCAGCGCGGGCACCTCCGCCGTCACCCCCGCGTGCGAGGAGTTCAGCCAGTAGCGCCGGCGCTGGAACACGTACGTCGGCAGGTCCACCCGCCGACGCGTCCCGAACAGGGCGTCCCAGTCCACGGACCCGCCCTGGACGTGGAGTTGGGCCAGCGAGCCGACCAGCGCCTGAACCTCCCCGCGGTCCCGCCGAGACGACGACAGGACCACCGCGTCGTCGACGTCCTCGACGATCTCCTGCACCGGGACGGTCAGCACGGGGTGGGGACTCATCTCGATGAACACCCGGAAACCGTCGTCGGCCAGCCGTCGGACGGAGGGCTCGAAGAGGACTCTCTCGCGCAGGTTGTTGTACCAGTAGTCACCGTTCAGCTCTGCGGTGTCGATGGTTCTGCCGTACAGGGTCGAGTAGAAGGGCAGCGTCGACGTTCTCGGGTTCACGTCGGACAGCGGACCGATCACCTGGTCGCGGACGCGGGTCACGTGGTGTGAATGGGAGGCGTAGTCGACCCTTATCCGCTTGGCCTGGGCGCCTTCGGCCTTCATCTTCTCGACGAACTCGTCGAGTGCGTCCGGTTCCCCGGACACCACCACGGAGCGGGGTCCGTTGACCACGGCGATGCTCACCCGGTCCTTCCACGGAGCGAGATGTGCCTCCACGCGGTCCGCGGACTCCGCGACCGACGCCATCCCGCCGTGACCGATCAGATCCACCAGAGCCTTGCTGCGCAGCGCCACGACTCGGGTGGCGTCGCGCAGTGACAGGGCGCCGCAGACGTGGGCGGCGGCTATCTCGCCTTGGCTGTGCCCCACCACCGCGGCCGGTTCCACACCCCAGGACCGCCACAGGGCGGCCAGGGACACCATCACGGAGAACAGCGCCGGCTGCACCACGTCCACCCGGTCAAGCGTCGGTGCCCCCGCCACGCCGCGCACCACGTCGAGCAGCGACCAGTCGACCCACTCGGCCAACGCTGTCGCGCACGCGTCGAGGCTCTCCGCGAAGACGGGGAAGGTGTCGTACAACTGACGGCCCATACCGACCCACTGCGACCCCTGCCCGGGGAACACGAAGACCGTGCCGCCGAGCTCCCTGGCGACGCCGCGCACCACCGCGGCGGACTCCGCGCCGTCGCTCAACGACGCCAGACCGCTCAGCAACGCGTCCCGGCCGCGCCCCAGCACCACCGCGCGGTGCTCGAACGCCGTCCGGCTCGACACCAACGACCAGCCGGCGTCGGCGACGTCCAGATCCGGGTCGGCGGCGGCGAAGTCGCGCAGCTTGCGGGCCTGCCGTTCCACGGCCGCCGCGTTCTTGCCCGACAGCACCCACGGCACAAGGCCGCCGGGAACCGCCGGGCCCGGAGTGCGCTCGTGCGCCCGCTCCAGCGGTGTCCCCTCCTCCAGGATGACGTGCGCGTTGGTGCCGCTGACGCCGAACGACGACACGCCGGCCCGCCGCGGACCGTCCGCCCGGGTCCACTCACGCCCCTCCACCAGCAGTTCGACCGCGCCGGAGGACCAGTCCACATGGTGTGAGGGCGTATCCACGTGCAAGGTCTTCGGCAGGTGCCGGTGGCGCATGGCCATCACGGCCTTGATGATCCCGCCGACCCCGGCGGCGGCCATGGAGTGACCGATGTTCGACTTCAGGGACCCCAGCCAGAGCGGCCTGCCCTCGGCCCGGCCCTGTCCGTAGGTCGCCAGCAGAGCGCCTGCCTCGATGGGATCCCCCAGCGTGGTTCCGGTGCCATGGGCTTCGACCAGGTCCACCTCGGAGGCCGAGACCCCTGCGTTCGCCAGCGCCTTGCGGATCACCTTCTCCTGGGCGAGGCCGTTGGGAGCGGTCAGCCCGTTGCTGGCCCCGTCCTGGTTCACCGCGGAACCGCGCAGGACGGCCAGCACCGGGTGGCCGTTGCGGCGGGCGTCGGACAGCCGCTCAAGGAGCAGCACCCCCACTCCCTCGGCCCAGCCGGTCCCGTCGGCTCCGTCCGCGAAGGACTTGCACCGGCCGTCGGGCGACAGACCGCGCTGCCGGGAGAACTCCACGAAGAGCGCGGGCGTCGACATCAGCGCCGCCCCGCCCGCCAGCGCGAGCGAGCTCTCCCCCGAACGCAGTGACTGCATCGCCATGTGCACGGCCACCAGCGACGACGAGCACGCCGTGTCCACGGTCACCGCCGGTCCGGTCAGGCCGAGTTCGTACGCCACTCGGCCGGAGGCGACGCTCAGCGCGCTGCCCTGCAGCAGGTAGCCCTCCAGTTCGTTCCCGCTCGCCTCCAGGAAACGCATCCCGTACTCGGGGGAGCTCACTCCGGAGAAGACACCGACGTCGGTCCCGCGCACGTCGGCGGGAACGATGCCGGCCCGCTCGAAGACCTCCCACGACGTCTCCAGCAGCAAGCGCTGCTGCGGATCGACCGCCAGCGCCTCACGTGGGCTGATGCCGAAGAACCCCGCGTCGAAAGCGGCCGCGTCCGTCAGGAACCCTCCGTGCCGCACGTACGAGCTGCCGACCGTGTCGGGATCCGGGTCGAACATGTCCCGCCACCCGCGGTCCTGCGGGAACTCGTCCACCACGTCGAGGCCGCCGCGGATCACATCCCACAGCTCCTCGGGCGATGACACGCCTCCCGGGTAGCGGCAGGCCATGGCCACCACGGCGATCGGCTCGCCACGCCCGGCTTTCAGGGCGTCGTTCTCCTGCCGGAGGCGGTCGCGTTCCTCCAGCAGCGCGCGGAGTGCCCGTTGGACCCGGTCCCCGCCCTCCGCTGTGCGCTCTGCGGAGTTGTTCATGTCAGTTACTCCTCTCGTCCAGGGCCAGGTCGACGAGTGCGTCCAGGTCCAGAGCGGCCAGTGCGTCCGTGCCGGTGTCCGCCGTACCGATGTCCGGCACCTGACCGGCGGCGTCCGACTGAGGCGGGGTGGCGCACGCCAGAACCAGGTCCAGGAGGCCCGCGCTCCGCAGCGTTTCGATCGAGACGGTCCTCAGCACTTCCCGGATCTCCGCGTCCTCGGCCGAGCCGATGTCCGCTGCCGGACGCAGCAGGCCGCGCAGGTGCCGCCCCAGTTCGCGTGGGGTCGGGTAGCTGAAAACGAGGGTGGGCGCCAGCTGCAGTCCGGTCGAGGACGCCAGGCGGTTGCGCAGCTCGACCGCGGTCAGCGAGTCGAAACCGAGGTCCTTGAACGCCTTGTCGAGGTTGATGGTGTCGGACGTGGTGTGGCCCAGGACGAGCGCGACGTGGGTGCGGACGAGGGCGGCGAGGGTGTCCTCGGCCTCCTCGGGGGACAGGTGGGCCAGGCGATCGCGGAGGGTGGCGGCGCCGGTCGCCGTGGCCGCGGTGGCCTTGCGGACGGGAGCGCGCACCAGGCCCTGGAGGACGGCGGGAAGAGTGCCGGTCTCCAGGTGGGGACGGAGCAGGGCGGGGGCGATCTTGGCCGGGACCAGGCAGGCGGCGCCAGTGGCACGGGCGGCCTCGAACAACGCCACCCCTTCCTCCGCCGTGATGGGCTTGATCCCGAGGCGAGCCATCCGGGTCAGGTCCACGTCGTCCAGGTGGCCGGTCATGCCGCTGCTGTCGGACCACAGTCCCCAGGCCAGGGAGGTGGCCGGCAGCCCGTCCGCGCGACGGCGCTCGGCCAGCGCGTCGAGGAAGACGTTCGCCGCGGCGTAGTTGCCCTGGCCCGAAGTGCCCAGAACGCCCGCCACGGAGGAGAAGAGAACGAACTCGGTGAGGTCCGTCTCACGGGTGAGCTCGTGCAGGTGCCAGGCGGTGTCGACCTTGGGGCGGAACACGCGCTCGACACGCTCCGCCGTCAGGGAGGCGATGGTGCCGTCGTCGAGGACACCGGCGGTGTGCACGACGGCGGTGAGGGGGTGTTCGTCGGGGATGGCCGCGAGGAGCGCGGCGAGGGCGTCGCGGTCGGCGGTGTCGCAGGCGGCAACGGTGACCTTCACGCCCAGCTCGGTCAGTTCGGCGGCGAGTTCGGGCGCGCCCGGGGCGTCCGGGCCACGCCGGCTGGTCAGCAGCAGATGACCGGCCTGCCCGGCCATCGCGTACCGGCGGGCGAACAGCGTGCCGAGGGTGCCCGTGCCGCCGGTGATCAGGACCGTGCCGCCCATGGCGGACTCCGGCACGGCGTCGGCGTCCGCGGTCGGCGGGATCTCCCGCACGAGCCGGGGGACATACAGTTTCTGATCGCCGTCACGCAGGGCCACCTGCGGCTCGCCGCTTCCCAACGCCGCAGGGAACGACTCGGCGGAGACGGCGTTCTCGTCCGCCAGATCGATCACGGTGAAGCGGCCCGGGTTCTCGGCCTCAGCCGTACGGATCAGGCCCCAGACAGCGGCGTCCGCGGGGCTGGGCGTCTCGGTGTCGGCGTGGACCGCGACGGCTCGCCTGGTGACGAACACCAGCCGGCTGTCGGCCAGCCGCTCCTCTGCCAGCCACGACTGGAGCATGTCCAAGGCGTACTGAACGGCCTCACGCGCGGAGGCTGGGACGTCCTCGCCCGAGCCGGAACGCCCCAGCAGGCCGGTGGCGATGACCAGGTCCGGGAGGGGAGCGGTGTCGTCCGCCAGCAGCGGCGCCAGCCCCGCATGACTCTCGACCGCGACATCGTCGGGCAGCGATGTGACCAGTGCCTCGGGAACGGCGGTTCCCAGGAACGCCACGCGCCCGGTCTTGAGTGCCTCCGCGACGGACGCGGGGGTCCAGGCCAGGCGGAACAGGTGGTCGTCTCCTCCCGACGCGACTGCCTTCGCCAACTGCTCGGTGGTGATCGGCCGGATGGCCAGCGACGCCACTTCGGCGACCGGCTGCCCGGTGGGATCGGCGAGCCTGACGCGCAGCGTCCCCGCGTCAGCGGGGCTGATCTGGACGCGCAGGGCCCGGGCGCCCACGGCGTGAAGCTGGACGTTCGACCAGGCGAACGGCAGCAGTACCTGGTCCGAGCCCTGCTCGGGACCGGTGCCGACGATCGGGTGGAGCGCGGCGTCGAAGAGCGCGGGGTGGATGCCGTAGTGGTCGGTGGTGTGGGCGGTGGTGTCGTCGGTGGAGAGGGTGACCTCGGCGTAGAGGGTGTCGTCGTCGCGCCAGACGGCGGTCAGGCCCTGGAAGGCGGTGCCGTAGCGGTAGCCGCGGTCGGCGAGGTGGTCGTAGAGGGTGTCGGCGGGCACGGGAGTGGCGCCTGCCGGCGGCCAGGCCGCCAGCTCCGCCCACTCGGCCGGGTCCGGCGTGGCGGACGACTGGGGGGTGAGGGTGCCGGTGGCGTGGCGGGTCCAGGACCGGTCGGGGGTGGCGTCGTCGGGCCGGGAGTGGATGGTGAGGGCTCGGCGGCCGTCGCCGTCGGGTGCCTCCACGTGCACCTGCAGGTGGCGGCCGCCGGTGGCCGGAAGGGCGAGGGGGGCTTCGAGGGTGAGGTCTTCCAGGTGGGGGGTGTCGGTGGTCTGACCGGCGTGGAGAGCCAGTTCGATGAACGCGGTGCCGGGCAGGAGGGACGTGTCGTGGACGGCGTGGTCGGCCAGCCAGGGATGGCTGCGCAGCGACAGGTGCCCGGTGAACACATGTCCGTCACCGTCCGCGAGGGCGACGGCCGCACCAAGCAGGCCGTGGTCTGCGGCGTGCAGGCCGAGGGTGTGGGGATCGATGGCGGTGGTGGTCTGCTGGATCCAGTAGTGCTGGTGCTGGAAGGGGTAGGTGGGCAGGTCGAGGTGGGTGGGCCGAGTGGTCGGGAAGAAGCCCGACCAGTTGGCGGTGGTGTGGGTGTGGGCGGTGGCGAGGGAGGTCAGCACGCGCTGCCAGGTGTCGTCGTCGCGGCGCAGGGTGCCGGTGACGGCGACCTCGCCGGTGCCCGTGTGGTCCTCGACGGTCTCCTGCAGGGGGTGGGTGAGCACCGGGTGGGGGCTGACCTCGACGAACAGGGTGTGCCCGTCGTCCAGCAGGGCGCGGGTGGTCTCCTCGAAGGCCACGGTGGTCCGCAGGTTCTCGTACCAGTACGCCGCGCCCATCGCCGTCGTGTCGCTCATCGCGCCCTTGGCGTGGTCGCCCACCGTCGAGTAGAACGCCACCTCCGCCTCCCGCGGGCGCACCGGAGCCAGCAGCTCCAGCAGTTCGTCGTGGAGCGCCTCGACGTGCGGGGTGTGGGAGGCGTAGTCCACCGGGATCTTCCGGGCCCGGATGCCCTCGCCCTCGCAGTGGGTGACGACCTCCGCCAGCGCGTCGGCGTCACCGGCGACCACGGTGGCCGACGGCCCGTTGACCGTGGCCACGAACACCCGCCCCTCCCACCGGGCGATCAGGTCCTCGGCGTCCGCCACGGCAAGAGGCAGGAAGACCATCCCGCCGTGGCCCGCGATGTGGGTGATGGCCTGGGAGCGCAACGCCACGATGCGAGCGGAGTCATCGAGGGTGAGGATGCCTGCGATGTGCGCGGCGGCGATCTCGCCCTGGGAGTGGCCCACCACCGCGTCCGGGGTGATCCCCAGGTGCTCCCACAGCCGGGCCAGGGAGATCATCATCGCCCACAGCGCGGGCTGTACGACGTCGACGCGGTCGAGGGCGGGGGCGCCCTGTTCCTGGTTGAGGACGTCGATGAGGTTCCAGCCGGTGTGCGGCTCCAGTGCCGCCGCGCAGGCGGTCAGGTGCTCGGCGAACACCGGCGAGCTGCGCATCAGCTCCACACCCATGCCGGCCCACTGCGAGCCCTGCCCGGGAAAGACGAAGACCGTCCTGCCCGGCTGAGCCGCCACCGTACCGGTGACCACCCGGGCAGAAGGCTCACCGGCAGCCAACGCCGCCAACCCACCCCGGAAATCGGCCAGTTCACGACCGATCACCACCGCCCGATGATCGAACACAGAACG
Source organism: Streptomyces sp. SD15 (assembly GCF_054462255.1). Lineage (NCBI taxonomy): Bacteria > Bacillati > Actinomycetota > Actinomycetes > Kitasatosporales > Streptomycetaceae > Streptomyces > Streptomyces sp. SD15. The sequence goes on from NZ_JBTLMO010000021.1 coordinate 21,043, forward strand.
GCTCACCGCCAGCGCATGACCGACCTCAACAGGCGTCACCCCAGAATCACCGTCGAGGTGATCCAACAACCCCCGCGCCTGCTCCTCCAACGCCGCCCGCGACTTCGCCGACACCAGCCACGGCAACGTCCCATCCGTCACCACCACCGGCTCCGGCACACCCCCACCAGCGACGCCCTCACCCTCCGTCCATTCGCGCAGCACGACGTGGCAGTTGGTGCCGCCCATGCCGAAGGAACTGGTGCCGGCGATCAGGGGGCGGTCGGGGTGGGGCCAGGGGGTGAGGTCCTGCTGGACGCGCAGGCGGAGTTCGTCGAAGGCGATGTCGGGGTTGGGCGTCTCGAAGTTGAGGCTGGGCGGCAGCTCGCGGTGCCAGATGCTGAGGATCGTCTTGAGCAGGCCGACGACGCCCGCCGCGCCCTCCAGGTGGCCGACGTTGGTCTTCGCGGATCCCACGCGCAGCGGGGAGTCGGCGGGGCGTCCGGTGCCGAGCGCGGCGCCCAGGGCGGTCGCCTCGACGGGGTCGCCCACGCGCGTGCCGGTGCCGTGGAGCTCGACGTACTGGACATCCTGGGGGCGGGTGCCGGCGTGCTCGTGCGCGCGGCGGATGACCTCTTCCTGGGCGCGTGCGCTGGGCACTGTGAGGCCGGGCGTGGCGCCGTCGTTGTTGACGGCGCTGCCCTCGATCACGCAGTAGATCCGGTCGCCGTCCGTCACCGCCTGGGACAGGGTCTTGAGGGCCAGGTAGGCGCCGCCTTCGCCGCGGACATAGCCGTTGGCCCGGGCGTCGAAGGTCTTGCACAGTCCGTCCGGTGACAGGCCGCCGAACTTGGTCGAGCCGATGGTGCTTTCCGGGACGAGGGTGAGGTTGACTCCGCCCGCGAGCGCGAGGGTGCACTCTCCGGCGCGGAGGCTCTCCGCGGCCAGGTGCACCGACACCAACGACGAGGACTGGGCCGCGTCGACCGCGAGGCTGGGGCCGCCCAGGCCGAGCGTGTAGGAGAGGCGGTTGGCGATGATGCTGCGGTGGAGCCCGGTGACGGAGTGGCGGTTGATGTGCTGGGTTCCGTGCTTGTAGAGCCGGATCGCGTAGTCGTCCCAGATGGCGCCCACGAAGACGCCTGTGCGGGTCCCCGCGAGGTGTGCGGGGACGATGCCGGCGTCCTCCAGCGCCTCCCAGCCGAGTTCCAGCATCAGACGCTGCTGGGGATCCATCATCGCGGCTTCATTCGGGGCGATTCCGAAGAAGTCGGCGTCAAAACCGGCGATGTCGTTGAGGAAGCCGCCGCGCGTGGTGGTGACCTTGCCGGGGGCCGTGACGTCGGGGGCGAGCAGCCGGTGCGCGTCCCAGCGGTCGGCCGGCACGTCGGTGATGCCGCTTTTGCCGTCGCGCAGCAGTTCCCAGAAAGCCAGGGGGTTGTCGGCCTTGGGCAGGCGGCATGACATGCCCACGACGGCGATGGGCTCGCGAGCGGACTCCTCCAGCTCGTGCGCCCGCTCGCGCAGCGTCTGCGCATCGCCGACGGCGCGTCGCGAGTTGGACCGGAACTTGTCGACGTCCTGCACCAGGACCTCCCCCAACGGTTGCTTAGAAGAACAGGTGTGGCTGCGTGTATCCGCGGTCGATCAGTTCGTGAAAGTCGTGGTCACTGCGGGCGGGACGGGACGGGTGAACGTGTCGGTGCCCCGAAAGCCGCGCACTGCTTTCACCGCCAAGAGGTCAACCGCTTCAGCAGGTCGTCCGGCGCGTTCATGAAGTCGTGGTGGCCGCCGTCGACGACCCGGATGTCGACCGAGTCCGAGTACGGACGCCACCCCTCGAGCTCGTCGAGGCTCACGTCGGGGTCGTCCCGCCAGTGCAGCACGACGATGGGGCAGCGCACCGTGACCGGATCCGCCCGCCGGTAGGCACGCGCGGCAGCGAGATCACGGAGCAGTACGACCATGCCCAGCTCGATCATGTCCGGCCGCGGCTCGATCCCCCGGCCGCGGATGACCGACTCCAGTTCGGCGCGCAGCTCGGACTCGGTCATGGTGAGCATCCGGTCGCGCTCGGCGTCGTGCGGTGCGGGCTGGCCCGACACGAAGAGGCACTCCGGCCCTGGCAGGCCCAGTTCGGCGAGCCGGACCACGGTCTCGAACGCGGGCAGCGCGCCCGCGCAGTGCCCGAAGAACGCGAACGGCCGGTCGAGCCGCGGCACCAGGGGTTCGACCAGGCCGGCGGCGAGGTCTTCGTAGGTGCCGTAGTGGGGGTGGGCAAGCCGGTTCTCGCGGCCGGGGAACTGCACCGGGCAGACCTCGACGTCGTCGATCGCGGCCGGCCAGGCGCTGAAGGCAGAGGCCCCGGACCCGGAGTAGGGGAAGCAGAAGAGCCGGGCGGGGTGGTCGGTGGACTGCGGCCGGACGAACCACGGCGACGTGGCGGCGGTGGAGCCGGATGTCATGGCGTCATTCGTTTCTTGGCGACGATGGGGAGGTGGGTCATCCCGGCGATGAAGTACGACCGCAGATGCTGCGGTTCGCCGTCGAGCTCGATCGATCCGAACCGCTGGAGCAGTTCCTCGAAGAAGACACGCAGGGTCAGCCGGGCCAGCGGTGCCCCGATGCAGAAGTGCGGCCCGAACCCGAACGCGACCTGGCGCTTGGCGTTGTCCCGCGTGATGTCGAAGACGTGCGGATCGGTGAACCGGGACTCGTCCCGATTGGCCGACCCGATCCACGCGACGACCGCCCCGCGGGCCGGGATCGTGCCCCCGCCGATCTGGATGTCGCTCACCGCGTACCGCATGAAGTTACAAGCGGCCGAGGTCCAGCGCAGCCCTTCCTCGACCAGGTTCGGGATCAGCGACGGGTCGGCCTGCGCCTTCTCGAACTGCTCGGGCCGCTCGATGAGCGCGTGCACCGTGCCCGAGACGGTGTGCGGCGTCGTCACGTTGGCGCCCAGGAGAATGCTGTAGCCGTCGAGGGCGATCTCCTCGTCGGTCAGCGGCGCGCCTCCCGGGCGGACGCTCATGAGGTGGTCGAGCAGGCTGTCGTCCTCGCCTCCGGCCGCCCGCCGCCGTTTGACCCACTCGGTGACGTAGGTGACGAGCTCGTGGTGGGAGATGGCCAGCGTCGCGGCTTCGCTGCCGTGCTGGAAGTGCGGGTCCGCGGGGGCCGTCACCATCGCGGTCAGCTGGACGAGTTCTTCCCAGTCCTTCTCCGGGATCCCGAGGAGCGGGCCCGTGACGATCGCCGGGAGGAGCAGCGCCTGCTCGGCCAGGTCGAAGGTGCCGCCGTCGAGCGCCGGTTCGAGGAAGCGCACGATCGACCGCCGGATGCTGTCCTCCCAGGACTTCACCGCCCGCGCGGTGAGCTTGGTGCCGATCGGCCTGCGGACCTCGGTGTGCCGCGGCGGGTCGGTGGACGTCAGCAGCACGCCCGCCGCGACGTCGTCCGTCCCGAGGTGGGTGGGCACCGTGCCGCGCTCCGAGGTGAACTCCCGGTGGTCGCCGAGCACACGGCAGACATCGTCGTACCGGGTCACCGACCAGAACTCCCGGCCGTCCGGCAGGACTTGGTGGTGCAGGGGCGCCTTCACCCGCATCACGTCCCAGATCGGGTGCGGATCGCCCGAGGTGTAGAGGTCCAGGTCGAAGAGGTCGACGCGATCGAGGTCGATGTCGCGCGCGGGACCCGGCGTCAATCTCACGTCCGTGCCCTCCCCTTCTCGATCAGCTCGGCGACCCGGGCCGGGGTCTGCGCCAGGTAGAAGTCGCGCACGGACAGCTGGACGCCGTAGTCCTGGGCCACCCGGTCGATGATCTTGATTCCGGTCAGCGAATTGCCGCCGAGCGCGAAGAAGTCGTCATCCGCCCCGACCTCGCGACCGTTGAGGTATTCCCCCCACATTTCCGAGATCTCCCACACGAGTGACACCGGCGCGCTCGAAGGCGCGGCTTGTCGTTCTGCTGCCTTGTCCTGTCCAGTTCGCTGGTGGACCTGCGACGACGATTCCATTGCCCGTTTTCCTTCCTCCGCCGACCGGGAATGCCCGCCCAGCCATGACCGGCCCCGTCCCCGGACGTCACCACCATCACGGCCACTGGGCCTTTCGCGCTGTCCCGCCGGCGAGACAGATCCATGGGACGGCCGGACGAGTGTCTCGTGATCCCGTTCCGCCCATCCCGTGCCGACGGTGTGCGGCGCTCGTCGACCGGATGGGGTTGAGACGGACCGCCGCGTCTGCATGCTGAAGCCACCCGCAGGCGCTGTACCTGCTGTCCGGCGGTCGGCTCGGCGGCGGTGTCATCGGTCTTGCGGCCGCGATCCGCGAGCGGGAGGCGCTGCTGATCCTGGACAACTGCGAGCACGTGGTCGAGTCCGCGGCGGTGTTCGCCCACCGGGTACTCGGGGAGTGCCGGCGGCTGCGGATCCTGGCGACGAGCCGGGAACCGCTCGGCATCACCGGGGAGGCGCTGTGGCAGGCCGAGCCGCCGGCCAGCCGGAGCGGGACCGCGGTGATCAGCTCCAGGCCCTCGGCCCTGTGCCGGCCGAGCCACCAGTACCAGCCACTCGCGCCCGCCGCGAGCGCGCTGTGCATCGCCGCACCGATGTTGTCGTGCTCGGCCTCCGGCGTGACCAGCCACTTCAGTTGCCCGGCGCGGCGCAGATGTGGCTCCGCGGCCTCGGCGAGCTCGGTGAAGCAGGCGAGGTGCGCGTGGCGTGCCGGCTCCGCTTCGCCCCCCTCCGCGAGCCGCTGCCGATCATGCCCGCGTTCGAACCGCTGCTCGACGACGAGGACCCCTGGACGCGTGCACTGGCCCGGCTGCACTGGGCAAGACGCGGGTCATGCTCGGCCAGGGCGGGCGGGACGTGGACGCGCACCTGGAGCAAGCGCTCGCCGGGTTCCGGGCGCTCGGCGAGCGGTTCGGGATCCCGTTCGCCCTGACCGAGCCGGCGGGCCGGATCGCCGTGCGCGGCGAGTTCGCCGCCGCGTGCGAGCACTACGAGCAGGCGATCGCGGTCGTCACCGAGGTCGGTGCCACCGAGGACATCATCCAGATGCGGTCGCGGCAGGCGCAGTTGTACTGGCACCTCGGCGACGAGGACGTCGGCGGCCGCCGCCTTCGCCGAGGCGCAGTGGTACGCGGAGCGGGTCGACCGGCCGGATGCGCCGGCCGCGCCGGCCCTGTCGAAGGCGCAACTCGCCCGGTGGGGCGGCCACCCCGAGGAGGCACGCAGGCAACTCGGCGCCGCGACGGCCCTGCTGGGCGACGAAGGGGAGCAGTCGAGCATCCGCACGGTGACCCACGATCTGCTCGGCTACCTCGCCGACGACCTCGGCGAGGCGCGGGCGTACCACGCGACGGCCTGCGCGGCGGCGTCCGAGGCGGGACACGTGCCGCTGATCGCGCGGGCGCTGGTCGGGGTCGCGGACCTGGCACTGCGCCGCGACGAGCCCGGGCAGGCCGCGCGGCTGCCAGGGGGTGTCGTTTGGATCACCCCGGGTCCGCGACGCCTGGCACGGCACCTCGCCGCGTTGTCGCCTCACCCGAGTACGCCCAGTACGCGGGTCATGCTCCGCCTTGCGATGCACCGCACCAGGCGCCGCGGCCTGATCCGAGGTGATCCAAACGACACCCCCTAGCGGCGAGCACCCGCGTGCGCGGGCTGCCGGACCGCTCCCGCACGGACGTGGCCCGGATCGAGCAGACAGCCCGGCGCCGCCTCGGCGACGCGGGGTTCGTCGAGGCGGCACGGGAAGGGACGCGGACGAGCTGGTCGCTGTTGGTCGAGGTCACGCTCGCTTCTTGAACGTGGAGACCGCCCACACGTACCCGAGGACGGCGAGCCCGACGCACCAGGCGAGGGCCGCGATCGTGTCGCCGGTCGACGTGCCGCCCATCAGCAGCCCGCGCAACGTCTCGATGATCGGGGTGAAGGGCTGGTACTCCACGAACTGCCGCACGCCGGCCCCCATCGTGTCCGCGGGCACGAACGCGCTGCTCAGGAACGGCAGCATGATCAGCGGCACGGCGGCCATGCCCGCCCCCGCCGCGGTCTTCGCGGCCAAGCCCATGGCGACGGTGAGCCAGCTGGCCGCGAAGCTGACCAGCGCGATGAGACCGAACGCGCCGAGCCAGTCGACGGCGCTCGCGTCCGGGTCGAACCCCATCGCGAAGGCCACCCCGATGATGACCGCGCAGGCCACCAGGCAGCGCACCGTGGTGATGACGACGTGTCCGGTCAGCATGGCTCCGCGGGAGACGTCCATGGTCTTGAACCGGTTGATGATGCCCTTGGTCATGTCGTCGTTCACGGCCGTCGCGGTGGCCCCGAGCCCGTAGCTGATGGTCATCACGAGCAGACCCGGCGTCGCGTAGTCGATGTAGTCGACGCCGACGTCGAACCCGCCACCGAACACCTTGACGAACATGAGCATCATCACGATCGGGAACAGGATCGCGTTGAACACCGTGACGGGGTTCCGCGTGGTGTGCTTCAGGTTACGGCGCAGCATGATCGCCGAGTCGGCCAGTGCCATCGAGACAGTGCTCACTGTGAGATCGCCTCCTTGCTCGTGCGCTCGGTCAAGGCGAGGAAGACGTCGTCGAGGTCGGGGGTGTGCACGGTCAGCTCGTCCGCCTCGATGCCGACCGAGTCCAGCCAGTCGAGGATGGAGCGCAGCTCGCGCTGGGTGCCGTCGCTCGGGATCTGCACCGTCAGCGCCTCGTCGTCCGTGGTGACGTCGCGCAGCGCGGCCGCGGCGGAGCGGTACCTTGCCGGGTCGGTGAAGCGCAGCCGCACGTGCCCGCCGGGGACGAGCCGCTTCAGCTCCTCGGCGCTCCCCTCGGCGACGAACTTGCCGTCGCTCAGCACCGCGATCTGGTCGGCGAGTTCGTCGGCCTCCTCCAGGTACTGGGTGGTGAGGAAGATGGTGGTGCCGTCGGCCACCAACTCGCGGACGATCCCCCACATCGTGCGCCTGCTGCGCGGGTCGAGACCCGTCGTCGGCTCGTCCAGGAAGATGATCTGCGGGTTGCCGACCAGCGTCATCGCCAGGTCCAGCTTCCGGCGCATACCGCCGGAGTAGGTCGCCGCCATCTTGTCCGCCGACTCCACCAGGTCGAACCGCTCAAGCAGCCGCGTGACCACCTGGTCGCCGGAGCGCACGCGCTTCAGGCCTGCCATCATCTGCAGGTTCTCCCGGCCCGAGAGCAGATCGTCCACTGCGGCGAACTGACCGGTCACGCCTATGGCGGCGCGCACCTGCTTGGTCGCGGTCGCCACGTCGTGCCCGGCGACGTGCACCGTCCCGGCGTCGGCCGTCAGCAACGTCGCCAGGACGTTCACCGTCGTCGTCTTGCCCGCCCCGTTCGGGCCGAGCAGGGAGAAGATCGATCCTGCGGCGACATCGAAGTCGATGCCGTCGAGCACGGTCTTGTCCCCGTATGCCTTCCGCAGCCCTGAAACTGCAATCGCTGTCCGTCTCATGCCTCCACAGTCCCGGCCGGGCCTGTCACCCACCTGTCACCCCTCTGACATGGCCGCTGACATGACCACTGACATGACCACTGACACGGGCGTTCCCACGCATCGCCCCTGCTCGCAGCGGTGCACAACCGGCAGGTAAACGCCCGCCACCGCGCTGGCGACCGACGCTGAGCCTGCCGCTCGGAGTCGGCGGAAGGAACGCCTTGCCCGGACCGGCGCCTCCTCCCGCTGTCGGGCAAGGGGCAGGAGGAAGCCCCGGACGGTCCCGGCCTCCGACGCCCGGACGCGGGATGGCACCGATCTCCGGGGTGCAGGGCCCGGGAGTGTGCTCGCACCGCCGGTCTCACACCTGAAGGGTGCCGCGTACGCAGGTCACGCTCGCGCCGCCGACCCATATGTCCTGGCCCCGTGCCTCCACGGTGAGCACGCCCTGCCGTCCCAGGCGCGTGCCCTGGCCGACCCGGAAGCCGCGTGGGGCCGTCCCCTTTCCGATGAGCCACTGAGCGAGCCCCGCGGTGAGACTTCCGGTGACGGGGTCTTCGCGCACGCCCTGGGGCAGCGCGAAGGCGCGGACCTCGAACTGCACGGGCGAGCCCTCGGGGTGGGCACCGATCACGCCGAGTGTCAGCTCGCGCATGTGCTGCTCGTCCGGCTCCAGGGCCAGCACCTCCGAGGCCGAGGCGAGCTGTACGGCGGCCCAGCCGGGCCCGTTGTCGACCCACTGGTGGCCGACGATCCGTGCGCGGTCGACGCGCAGCCCGCGGGCGATGCGGTCCAGGTGCGCGTCGTCCAGGGGGCCGCTGCGGCGGAGGGCGGGGGCGCAAAAGCCCAGCCCGTCGCCGGAGAGCCGCACCTGTACGAGCCCGAGGCCGCACTCCTGCGTCAGCTCCCCGGGCTTCTTCGGAGTGCCTCCGGCCTCCAGCCAGGCGTGCGCGGAGCCCAGAGTGGGGTGACCGGCGAACGGGATCTCACCGCCCGGCGTGAAGATCCGCAGCCCGTAGTCGGCCTCGTCGGAGGCAGGCGGGACGACGAACGTCGTCTCGGACAGGTTGGTCCACTGCGCGAGCCGCGCCATGTCCTGGTCGGCGATCCCGTCGCCGTCCAGGACGACGGCGACGGGATTGCCGAGGTAGGGGACCTCGGTGAACACGTCGACCTGCGCGAAGGAACGCCGGCGGCGGGACGGCGGCGTCATGCGCCCTCACCCTCACCCTCGACCAGGATCAGGTCCATGTGCGTGCCGTCACGGAGCGGGACAATGGCGCGGTACTCGGGCGAGGCGTACCAGCGGCGGGCGTGCTCGGCCGTGGGGAACCCCATCACCGACAGGTGCTCGGGATGCCAGTCGCCCTCCAGCGCCTCGGACTCCCCACCGCGGATCACGAACCCTCCGCCGTAGAGCCGCAGCGTGTGCAGCACCTTCGCGCGGTACTCCGCCATGCGCTGTACGTCGCCGATGACCCCGACATTGCCGATCAGTAGTGCCGTCATACGGTGTCCTCCCACGTGGGGTCTCAGCAGGTGAAGTCGGCCTCGGTGCCGATGCCGAGGCGCCGTGCGGCACGGACGACGGCGAATCCGGAGGCGACGTCCTGCGCGGCCATGCCCAGCGACTTGTAGAGCGTGCGCTCGGCGGGGCCCGTACGGCCTGGGTGCTTGCCCAGCAGCACCTCGCCGATCTCGGGCAGCGGCCGGTCGGCGGGCACCAGCCCCTCCTCGACGGGCGCCGCGATCTCGGAAGACTCGCGCAGGGCTCCCTCTCTGCTGTCCACGAAGACCGAGCAGGAGGCCACCGCACCCGCGTCGAGCTCGCGCTTGCCCGGGACGGAGGAGCCGACGGCGTTGACGTGCACGCCGTCCGCCAAGTCCGCTGCCCTGACCACGGGTTCGACCGTGTCGACCGTCGTGCACACCAGGTCGGCGCCGCGCAGCGCGTCTGCGGGCGTGGACGCCAGCTCGACGTCGACGTCGGCCTCCGCACGCGCCCACGCCACGAACTCCTCGGCCCGCGCGCGGCCCCGGTTCCACAGCCGCACTCTGCGCAGCGACCGGATGTCCCGCAGCGCGAGCAGATGGCTGCGCGCCTGGGTGCCGGCCCCGATCAGGGCCAGGTCGCCGGCCTCCGGGGCGGCCAGGGCCTCGGTCGCCACGGCGGAGGCCGCGGCCGTGCGCAGCGCGGTCACGGCCGCACCGTTGATCAGGGCCAGGGGCTGCGCGGTCTCGGGGTCGAACACCACCACCATGCCCACGTGTGTCGGCAGGCCGCGGGCGCTGTTGCCGGGCGCATGCAGCACCGCCTTCAGGCCGTATCCCGCATCGGGCTCGCCGGCGACATGGCACGGCATGGCAGCGAACAGCGAGGTGTCCCGGCCGGATCCGAGCACGGTGCGCACCGGCTGGACGACGTCGCCCCCGCTGTAGCGGCGCATCACCTCGGCCACCACCCGGTGCGCCTCGGCCACGGGCAGGGCCTGTCGTACCTGGTCTCCGTTCAGCAGTAGCACGGGCTCGTCCCCTTCTTGTGGGTGCGCACCGCCCCGCTGAACACCGACCAGACCATACGTATGGGCCGGGTCCTGGAGATGAACTCCAGGCCGTGCAGCTGCGCGGCCGGCATGGTGGTCAGCGCGAGATCGGCGGTTCCGTCCACGGCGGCGCCGGCGGCGGCGCTGGTGGAGTCGTGGTGGATCACCTTGTACGTCGCGTGCCGATGCGGCAGGAGCTGCGCGATGATCGGCTCGGGCGAGGGGTGGCTCGCGATGATCGGGACATCCGGCACCGGTCCGGCTCCGCGGCGCATGGCGATGCCGTAGAGCGGGGTATCCATCACGAACACCCCGGCCAGCTCGACGGCCGGGTCCATGTAGAACCGGTAGATGTCCTTGTAGGCGTTGGCCACGACGACATGGGTCACCTCACGGGCGTGGAGCGCCTCTCCCGCCTCCTCGTAGGTGTCGAACAGCCGGACGTCGACGGTCGGCCCGTCGGGCCCGGTCATCTGGACGGCGTACCGCTTCGACGCCACTTCGCTGCTCGTGCCGGGCGGGCCGAGCGTGCCGACGGCCGAGGGCTGAAAATCGGAGCCGGGGCGCTGGAGAGAGATGAAGTCAGACAGCATCATCCGCATTTTCCTTCGCTTGGCGTAGGTGTTCGGTTGGCAGGCGGGAACTCCGGAGCGCCGGCGGAACGTGGGCCGGCCGCGTACCGAGGTGCTCAGACGGCGGAACGGGTGTGAGCCACTTCGGATGGCCCTCGTCCCCGGCTTGGTCCGACGCGTCCTGAGCCGTCGTGGCCGTGCGGTACAGCGCGGCCACGCGGGCTGCGACCGGTCCTGCGGTGCCGCTTCCGATGTCCCGGCCGGACAGCGCGACCACGGAGGCCACTTCCTTGCCGGTCGAGGTGAGGAACACCTCGTCGGCGGTGTAGAGGTCCGCGGGGCTGAGGGGGCGTTCCAGGACCGTCATCCCGGCCTCCTGGCACAGGGTGATCACGGTGTCCCTGGTGATGCCGGGCAGCAGGTCGCCCGTGTCCGGCGGGGTGACGAGGGCGCCGTCCCGCACCGCGAACACGTTCGCGGTGGTCGCTTCGGCGACGTTGCCCGACCGGTCCAGGAGGATGGCGTCGTCGTATCCGGCCGCGCGCGCCTCGTCGCAGGCGAGGGCGCTGGTCACATAGGCACCGGCGATCTTCGCCTGAACGGGAAGCGCGTCGCGGGGCGGGCGCCGCCACGCGCTGAGGGCGCAGCGCACCTCCTGGACGTCACCGGCCGTCGGATACCCGAACGTGGTGATGGACAGCGCGTCGGACACCCCGGCCAGCGAGACCCCGGGCGGCGTGCCCGGCAGCAGGGAGAGCTTGTGCGCGAGTGGACGCACGTAGACGTCTGTGTCGTGCGCGTTCATCCGCAGCAACTCGACAGTGATGTCGATGAGTTCCCGGACCGTCGGTGGAATTCCCGTGATGCGCAGCATCCGGCATGCGCGCAGCATGCGCGCGTAGTGCTCGTGCGCCCGGAACAGGTGGAGCCCGCCGGGCGAGCGGTAGGCGCGGATTCCCTCGAACACCGCGGTCCCGTAGTGCAGGCCCTGCGTGGAGAGCGGCAGCCGCGGAGCGTGCGCCGAGACGAACTCGCCGCGGTCGTACGCCCATGCCCCGAGCCCGAGCTGCGACGGTCGCTGCGCGGGGGAGGCGCCGACGGGGGGCGGGTCGGCGGAGGACGGGCCGGCCATCATGCCCTCGCCCCGGCGATCCGCTCGGCCGAGCGGGACTCGACCGAGGTCCCGGCGCGCGGGTCGCGGAGGTCCACCACCCGCGCGGCCTTCCAGCTCACCATGGCTCCGGTGCTGGTGATGGGGCCGGGGTCACCGAGGGCCACGCTCAGCGCGGTGTCCAGCTCCTCGCGGCAGTCCGCGACGGCCCGTTCGGTGTCGTCCCCCCGGTGCCGGTCCGGGTCGGCGTTCAGGGTCAGGGACAGCAGGTCCGTGCCCGCGTCGTCGCGGGCCACGGTGATCTGGTAGTCGAGGTAGCCGCGGAAGTGACGCAGCAGCAGGTTCTCCAGGTCGTAGCCGTTGACGAGGTGCCCGTTGAGCCGGAGCCGGTCGCGGACACGTCCGACGGGCTCCAGCGTCGGCGCCGGTACGGCGGCGCCGGGCCCGGCCTCCGCCATCCGCACCATGTCCCCGGTGCGGTAGCGGATGAGGGGCTTCGCGCCGGTGTAGAGGTTCGTGACGACGAGTTCGCCGTAGCGCACCCCGTCGGGGCCGGGCGCCACGGGCTCGGCGGTGCCGGGGTCGATCACCTCGTAGTGGTTGATCAGCGGTGCGGTGCGGAGCGTACCGTCGGAGGTGGCTGCCGCGAGAACGGAGGCCTCCTGTGACGCGTAGAGGCAGTTGTGTGCCTCAGCCCCCCAGAGCGCGCCGATGTTGTTCCGGAGGCTGGGCGACATCAGCTCGCCGGTGAGCATGAGCAGGTCGAGGGAGAAGTCCCGCCGGGGGTCCAGCCCCGCCTCGACCGCTTTCCGGGCCAGACGCAGGGCCATGCCCGGGGTGCAGAACAGCCCGGTCACCGGCAGCAGCCGCATGACCTCCAGGGCGCGGTCGAATCCGACCACCGGCGAGTGCGGCCACATCTTGGCCACCGTGTGCCCCAGGTTGCGGCACACGTCCCCGAACGTGTCCCCGGTGGCGTGCAGTTCCGTGGGGCCGGAGATGCCGATGACCTGGCGGTCCCCGTGCGGCGCGAAGATGTCCCGGTAATAGGCGGAGAGCACGGTGTTGTTGTGAATGCTGTCCCCATTGGTGCGGGGGCACGGGGTGGGCTTTCCGGTGGTGCCGGTGGTCTCGTAGACGGTCCAGGCGTCGGACACGGGGAGCGAGAGCACGTCGAACTGGGCCTGCTGCAGATCCTCTTTGGTGGTGAAGGGAAGGCTCCGGATATCGCCGATCTGCAGTCCGGACAGCGCCTCGTCCGAGATCCCGGTCAGCTTGGCGCGGTAGAACGGGGAGTTGGCACGGACATATGCAAGTACCTCGCGCAGCTTGCCGGTCTGATGGATTTCCAGCTCGTCGGCCGTCCACTTTCCCTTGCCGAACTCGTCAAACAGTCCGCGCAGCTCATCTGTGAGCGCCGCAGATTCCGGGTCGTATTGCGTGAACACCCAATCCTCCTTCAGATGTCTTTGAGGTCGACGACGACCCAGTCGGATATCTCTCGCCACTTCTGCACGGACTCCTGGTGGTACGCGTTCGCCTGGTATTTCTCCAGCGCGGCGAGATCTGGCAGCACCCCGATCACGGCGAAGTCGTAGGAGATGTCCCGGTCAACCGTGTTCCAACCCACCCGCCAGTCGGCGAGTTCCGGAACGTGGCTGCCGACCGCCCTGGCAAACTTCTCGGCCTCGGCCACGGACGGAGCAGAGCGCTCGATGCCGTCCTTGAGCTTGAAAAGAACGATGTGCGTGATCACGATTGCCTTTCGCGCAGGATATCGACTGGCCTTCAGACGCATTGAGGAGCATGCCGCTGTCTCCGACACCGTTCAACCACGGATTCGCGATGTGCTGAATCGTCGGGCTCGGTCTCACCGCCCTGCTCGAACCATCGGTAATCTGTTTGCCGTTTTCGGTCCGCCACAGCTGCCTCGGCCGATCGCGCTGCCGACATCTGCATTCCGACCGCTTCCGGTGGCTCAAGCTTTTTCCGCCCACGGTAGGACTGTCCCGCCGGCGGTACAGGGGCAGGTTCGACAGCGGCGTGAGTTTCCGTCACCGGTGTCGTGTCGACCGGCTGATGCACTCAAAAGAGAATGCGTGAGCTCAAGGTCGTCACGGTGAACGGGCCGCGGTTTCCACACACCCGCCGCCACCGCACCCCCGCTGTCATGGGCGCCCTGCTCACGCGGCACTGCGTCGCTCCGAGGACGGCCGGCCCACCGTCTTCCTCGGCCACGGCGTGGGCTCCATCCTCGCCTTCGAGGTGGCCCGCCGGCTACCAGGACGACACCGGCACCGACCCCCGGGTCACCGGTATCCGGCTCGACGGCGGATTCAATAGGCCCGGTGGCCCAGAAGGGACGCCACGAGGCTGGTGTCGACGTTGCCGCCCGAGACCAGCACTCCGATGTCCCGGGCGTGGCCCTCGGCGGCGAGGCGCAGGGCGCCGGCCACGGCGGTGGCGGCGGCGGGCTCGATGAGCAGTCGGGCGTGGACGAGGACCAGGCGCAGCGCTTCGGCGATGGCGCTCTCCTCGATCGTGAAGACCCCGGTGACGCTGTCGTGGGCCAGGTCGTAGGGGAGTTGGCCGATGCGGTCGGGGCGCAGTCCGTCGGCGATGGTGGGCCGGGCGTCCACGGTGACCGGCCCCCCGGCTTGCAGGGCCGCGGTCAGGGCGGGGACGGCGCTGGGCTCGGCGCCGTAGACGTCGATGTCCTGGCCCGCGGTGGCCAGGCAGGCGCCGGCCAGCGCGCTGCCGCCCCCGACGGGCAGTACCACCGCGTCCAGGCGGCCGCCGGCCGCGTTCACCTGGTGCAGCAGGTCCAGGGTGGCGGTGGCCTGGCCGGCCACCACGTCGGGGTTCTGGTAGGGGTCGATCTCGTCCAGGCCGCGGGTGTGTCTCAGTTCCTCGACCACCGCGATCCGCTCGGCCAGGGTGGTTCCCACCTGGAGCACCTGGGCGCCGGCGTCCCGGATGCGCCGCACCTTGGTCGCAGCGGCGTCGGTGGGCAGCACCAGCACGGCCGGAAGCCGGTACTGGGCGGCGGCGAGGGCCACGGCTATGGCGTGGTTGCCGGTGGACTGCGCGACCACACCAAGGCTGCCGGCCCCCATCAGCCGCTCCACGGCAAGGAGCGCGCCGCGCATCTTGAAAGAGCCTCCACGCTGGAGGTTCTCCGCCTTCATCCACAGCCGGGCGCCGGCCACACGCTCCAGTTCCTCGCTGCGTACCACGGGCGTCTGCACCACACGCCCGGCGATACGGTGCCGGGCGTCGTGCACCCGTTCATAGCTCAGCAGCGGCGGCTGCCCGGCGACAGTCACGGCATTCGCGCCGACCGACATGATGCGTCTCCGTTTCTCTGCGAGTTCGAGGTGCCTTCGCGGGAGGGCTCTGCGTAGGCGGGGAGCGAAGCAATGGCTTCCAGTCCTGGCGGGTTCGGAAGGTCGCGCGTGGAATTCCGTTGCCTGCGATCTTTTGCGAGGACCCCTGCAGGAGAGTGCATTCGTGTCCCGCCGACGGGACACGAATGCCCAGCCCACCACGGATTCGCTGAAGAATTCGCGCCCGCCCGGACGTGGAGGCGGTGTCAGCCGGTGAAAGCGATCGAGCCGGTCAGCAACTCGTCAAAGACTTCTGCCGGGGTGCGACACGCGTTGACGCCGAGCCACCTCGAACCCCTGCCCCGGGTGAGCGATCCGCGCGCGAAGCCGGATGCCCTGGCCGAGCCGGCCAGGACCGCGACTCTCTCCGGGGCCCGACCCGCAGGCGACCGCCCGCCAACACGCTCGGGCCTGTCCGGCGGATCATGCCGGACAGGCCCTAGCGACCGCGGGCGGATTCTGCCTCTATCACGTCCAGCACCTCCCGGGCGCGATCGACCAGGTACATGTGATCGCCCGGGAACTCCACATAGCCGAATTCACTCGACGTGGTCGCGTCCCGCCACTGCTGCGCCTCTTCCGCGGTGACCAGGCCGTCACAGTCACCCCGCAGCGAGCAGATCGGCACCGACACCGGTTCGTCGGTGCTCGGGACGTAGTTCTCGTGCATTTCGCAGTCGGCCTGCAGCACGGGGAGAATCAGTTCACGCATCTCGGGGTGATCCAGAGCTTCGTGCCGGAACCCCGCGAACTCCTCGACCCGGGCGAGGAACTCCTCGTCCGGGAGTCCCGTCGCCCGCCTCTCGCGCTGTGTCCACGGCCCCGGCGAACCGCTGACGATCAGCCGCTCGACGTGTACATCGCGTGTGCTCAGCAGGTGCACCAGCTCGTACGCGAGCACCGCGCCCAGGCTGTGCCCGAACAGCACCGTCCGTGCCCCCGCGCCGAGGTCCGCGACAATGTCGTCGACCGAGTTCTTGGCCGCTTCGACGACATTCCGGTACGGCGTCTCCAGGATCCGCCGCTCCCTGCCGGGCAGTTCGACCGACGTCACGCGCCACCGGTCGCCGGCCGGCTCCCGCCACGGGTGGAAGAACGAAGGACCCGCTCCCGCGAACGGCACACACAGCAGCGTGGCCCGGTCCCCGGTTTCCGCAGACATGCCAGGTTCCTTCACCCCGACCAACCCCAATCATCCATTCGATGGTTCGTCGAACCGGCTCCGAAAGATCGCTGTCCGGTCATTCCGCCAGTTCCGCCAATTCCGCCAGTTTGTGGTTGATGACCTCCATGACTTCGGCCACGGCTGAGGGCATGTTCATTTCGTGGTGCGTGGCGCGCACGTCGTGCACCTCGATGGAACCGAGCACGTACGGCCGCCACAGGTGCGCGTACGACTGTTCCTGGAGCGTCGCGCTGAAGAACACCACATCGCCGCGGTAGACCGGCGATTCGAAATCCATCATGAGCGTCTGGTTGTTGGCCAGAACCTTCGCCATGTCGTCCAGGAAGTCCTGCCGGTTGTCGGTACCTATGTACTGGCCGAAGAATTCCTCGAGTTCGGCCCGGTAGTCCGCCAGCGTCTTGCCGGCATGGATCTCCGTGAAGCCGTGCCCCCCCGGCTGGGAGTCCAGGATGGCCACGAAGGCGATCTCGTGCCCACGCCGGTCGAGCGCCTCCGCGACGGCCTGCACGACCGTGCCGCCGTAGGACCAGCCGACCAGGTAGAAGGGCCCTTCCGGCTGGACCTTCAGCATCTCGGTGACGTAGTCCTCGACCATCTCCTCCACCGACCCCGCCAGCTTGTCCACGCCGTTGGAGCCACGGGACTGCAGGGCATAGGACGGCCGGTCCTGCACGTACGACACGAAGCTGAAGTACGTCCAGCCGAGGCCGCCTCCTCCGTGGAAGAACCACAGCGGCGGCTTGCCCGTACCGGGATCGACGTTCAACGGCAGCACGACGGCGAGCGGGTCGGAGGATTCCGCGGGAGTGGTGACGAGCAGCAGCGCGGCCAACTCGCCCGCCGTGGGGAACTTGATGATCGTCCTGAGGGGCACGTCGATGCCGAACTCGCTGCGGATGCGGGCGCTGAGCCGGGTGGCCAGGAGCGAGTGCCCGCCCAGCGCGAAGAAGTCGTCGTCGACACCGACCCGCTCCAGGCCGAGCAACTCACTGAAGAGGGAGCACATCCTTTCTTCATGGGAGTTGCGCGGCTCTCGGCTGACCGAGGTGTTCGTGTCCTCGGACGGCAGTGCTCCACGGTCGAGCTTCCCGTTCGGGTTCAGCGGGAACTCCGAAAGACCGATCACCGCGGACGGCACCATGTACTCCGGGAGACGTCCACGCAGGTACTCGGGCAGCTCAGCAAGCAGCGCCTCGACACCGGCATCGGTCTCCGCGACATCGGCACCCGGGACCACATAGCCCACGATGCGCTTGTCGCCGTCCTGGTTTTCACGCACCGCGACCGCCGCCTGCACCACGTCAGGATGCCCGGTCAGCGCATGCTCGATCTCGCCCAACTCGATCCGGAATCCCCGGATCTTCACCTGGAAATCGGTTCGCTCGATGTACTCCAGCTGACCGTTCCTGTCCCAGCGCACCAGGTCCCCGGTGCGGTACATCCGCGCACCGGCGGGGCCGAACGGGCACGCCACGAACCGCTCCGAGGTCAGCTCCGGCCGGCCCTGGTACCCGCGGGCCATCCCGGCACCGGCGATGTACAGCTCGCCCGGCACCCCGCGCGGAACCGGGCGCAGCCGCGAGTCGAGCACGTACACCTGGGTGTTCCCGACCGGCCTCCCGATCGGCGCACCCTCGCCCACCTTCACGAGCGCCTCGGTGCACCACGTCACCGTCTCGGTCGGGCCGTACATGTTGAACACTTCGACGGCCTGCTTCGCCAATGTCTCGGCCAGCCGTACCGGCACAGCCTCCGCGCCGATGATGATCCGCAGATCCTTCGCGGCGTTCGGATCGTGCATCAGCAGCATCTGCCAGAAGGCGGGCGTGGCCTGCACCGCGGTGACCCCGTGGCGGCGCATCAGCTCCAGCACGGCCGACGGATCGGTGACGGTGTCCTTGCCCGCCATCACCATGGTCGCGCCGGAAATGAACGGTTGGTACAACTCGGTGTTCGCCATGTCGAACGCCACGGTCGTGCTGAACAGCATCCGGTCCGCGGCCGACAGCGGGAACCGGCGCTGATTCGTGGCCAGGTAGTTCGCCACCGCGCCGCGCGGAATCGCCACGCCCTTCGGGGCCCCCGTCGACCCTGACGTGTAGATCACATACTGGGCGTTCTCCGGTCGGACGACCACCTCTGGTGCCGCATCCGGATACCCCGAACAGTCCGCACCGGCCAGCGCCTCGGCGTCGAGCACCAGCACCGGATTCGCATGCTCGAGGATGTAGTCGATCCGGGAACGCGGGTGGTCCGGATCGATCGGAACGTAGGCTCCGCCGGCCTTCAGCACCGCCAGCAGCGCCACCACCAGATTCACGGTCCGGGGCAGGCACACGGCGACCAGCGACTCCGCCCGCACACCGCGGTCGACGAGCCAGTGCGCCAGCCTGTTCGACCGCGTTTCCAACTCCTGGTAGGTGAGCGACTCCTCCTCGCCGATGATGGCGAGCGCCTCCGGTGTCGCCTGTACCTGCCTGCGTACCGCCTCCAGCAGCTCCAGGGTCGGCTCGGCGGTG
The DNA here is from genome assembly GCF_054462255.1 of Streptomyces sp. SD15. NCBI lineage: Bacteria > Bacillati > Actinomycetota > Actinomycetes > Kitasatosporales > Streptomycetaceae > Streptomyces > Streptomyces sp. SD15. The sequence continues at coordinate 39,818 of NZ_JBTLMO010000021.1, forward strand.
TCGTTCACCTCCACCACCAGGTGCTGCCGCTCCCCCGCGCTCAGCACGTCGACATCCCCGACGCACATGCCCGGATCGGCGACCAGCTGCTCCAGGGCACGCGCGAACCGAGCGCCGATGGCCTCGACCGTCTCCCGGTCGAACACGTCGGTCGCGTAGGAGATGTCGCCCCGCAGCGCCCCCGAGTCGTCCATGGCCATGTTGAAGAACAGGTCGACCTTGGAGGTCGACGGGGTGGCCTGCTCGACCTCCAAGGTGAGTCCGGCGAGTTCGAGGTCCGGCCTCGCGTAGTTCTGCAGGCCGAGCATCACCTGGAACAGCGGCTGGTAGGCCGCGGAGCGTTCGGGGTTGATCGCCTCGACCAGCATGTCGAACTGCACGTCCTGGTGCTCGTAGGCCGCCAGCGACTTGTTCCGCACCTGCGCGAGCAGCTCGGTGAACGTCGGGTCACCGCAGAGGTCCACCCGCAGCACCTGGGTGTTGACGAAGAACCCGACCAGATCGGCCAGCGCCTCGTCGGTCCGCCCGGCGATCGAGCTGCCGATCGTCACATCGTCCCCGCCACCGAGCTTGCGCAGCAGCACCGCCAGCGCGGCGTGCAGGACCATCGACATGGTCGCCCCGCGCTCGTCGGCCAGCTTCTGCAGCCCGGTCGCCACCTCCGACTCCGCCATGAAGCCGACCGCGGCGCCACGCCCGCTCGCCTGGACGGGCCGAGGACGGTCCAGCGGCAGGTTCAGCGGCTGCGGCACCCCGGCCAGTTCCTTGCGCCAGTACGCGACCTGCGTCGCGGCGAGACTCTCCGGGTCCGCAACGTCGCCGAGCAGCTCGCGCTGCCACATCGTGTAGTCCTTGTACTGCACGGGCAGCGGCTCCCACCCCGGCGCCCGGCCGTCCCGGCGAGCGGTGTAGGCCGCGGCCAGGTCCCGTACCAGCGGCGCACCCGAGCTGCCGTCCGTGGCGATGTGGTGGATGACCAGGACCAGGACGTGTTCCTGGGGCGAGCAGCGGAACAGCCGCACCTGCAGCGGAAGTTCGGCCGCCAGGTCGAACCGGTACGCGAAGGCCTCCTCGACCGCGCTGTCCACGTCCTCGGGCGCCACCTCGATGACCGGCACCTGCGGCGCGGCCTCCGCTGTCGGGAGGATCCGCTGGTGAGGCTCCCCGTCGCCGTTCGTCACGTAAACGGTGCGCAGGATCTCGTGCCGGTCGACCACGTCGCGGATCGCCGCGGTGAGGGCGGCCTGGTCCAGGGATCCCGTCAGCCGGAAGGCCGCCGGCATGTTCCAGTTCTCCGACCCGCCCTCCAACTGGTGCAAAACCCACATACGGCGTTGTGCGAATGACAGCGGAATCATTGCTTCTTACTCCTCTACGAACATCTTGCGCAGGCCGGGGCGACGGGGAGCGGCCGATTCCTCCGACCACGCGGCGAGCGCGGCCACTGTCGGCAGGTCGAAGATCTTGCGGATAGGTATCTCTATCCCCATCACGGCGCGGGCGCGGCTGATCAGGCGGGTGGCGAGCAGGGAGTGCCCGCCGAGCTCGAAGAAGCCGTCGTCGACGCCGACCCGGTCCACGCCGAGCACCTCGGCGAACAGCGTGGCCAGGGTCTCCTCGCGGGCGGTGCGGGGTGCCCGGTAGGCGGCGCCGGTGTACTCCGGTTCGGGCAGCGCGACCCGGTCCAGCTTGCCGTTCGGGGCGAGCGGCAGCCGGTCGAGGACCACGAAGGCGGACGGCACCATGAAGTCCGGCAGCCGCTCCGCGACGAAGGCGTGCAGCTCCTTCGTCTCCGGGCCACGGGGGTCGTCGGTCGTCGTGGTGTCGCCGGTGACGGCGGGCACGACGTACGCGACCAGCTGCTTGCTGGTGCCGCCGCCGCGCCCGTCGCGGGCGATGACGGCGGCCTGCGCGACGCCGGGGTGCGCGGTGAGCGCGGCCTCGACCTCGGCGGGCTCGATGCGGAAGCCGCGCACCTTGACCTGCGCGTCCCCGCGGCCCACGTACTCCAGCTGACCCTCGCCGTTGACGCGGGCCAGGTCACCGGTGCGGTACATGCGCGCACCGCTCGGGCCGAACGGGTCGGCGACGAAGCGCTCGGCGGTCAGTGCGGCGCGGCCGTGGTAGCCGCGGCCCACGTTCCCGCCGACGTACAGCTCGCCGACCGCGCCCGGCGGCACCGGAGTCAGGCCGGGGCCGAGGACGTAGGTGCGCATGTTGCCGAGCGGGGTGCCGACGGGCGCGCTGCCCGTCAAGGCCTGTGTATCGCCGTCGACGGTGAAGGTGGTGGCGTAGAACGACTCGCTCTGCCCGTAGGCGTTGACGATCCGTACGCCCGGGAAGGCGTCGCGCGTCTTCTCGACGAGCGACGAGGGGAGGGCCTCGCCGGCGAACACGACCGTCTCCACGCTGGTGCGGTCGGAGATGTCGTCGACGAGTTCGGCGAAGGCGGACGGCACGGTGGAGATGACGCTGCCGCTCCAGCCCTTCGGGTCGCTCAGGGCCAGGACGTCCTGGACGACTTCGACGACGCCGCCGCCGGCGAGGGTCGTGAAGATCTCGAACGCCGAGACGTCGAAGTTGACCGACGTGCCCGCGAGGAGCCGCTTGCCGGGCTCCATGCCCACGCGGGAGGCCAGCCGCAGCACACCGTTGACCACGCATCCGTGGGTGATGGCGACGCCCTTGGGCTTGCCCGTGGAGCCGGAGGTGTACATCACGTACGCCAACTGCTGTGCGTGGAGCGACAGTTCGAGGCCGGTGGCGTCTGCGGACAGGTCGAGCGTGTCGAGGAGGACATCCGGGGCGTCGTGCTCCGGCAGCACCGCGACCGTGGCGGAGTCCGTCAGGACGAGGCGCGGCCGCGCCTCCTCGAAGATGGCCGCGAGGCGGTGGCTGGGGTACCTGGGGTCGACCGGCAGATACGCGCCGCCCGCTTTCAGGACCGCGAGCAGGGCGACCACCAGGTCCGCCGTCCGCGGCAGCGACACCGCGACCACCGACTCCGGGCCCACTCCACGGCCGGCCAGTTCGCGCGCCAGGCGGTCGGCCCGGGCGTTCACCTCGCGGTACGTGAGCGACTCGCCCTCGGCGACCACGGCGACCTCGTCCGGGGTCTTCGCCGCCTGTGCCTCGACGAGCCCGGTGATCGTGACGTCCGGAGTCGGGACGGCCGTGTCGTTGAACTCGACGAGGAGTCGGTCGCGTTCGGCCTGCTCCAGGACGTCGAGCTGCGCGATCTTCAGCTCGGGGGTGGCCGCCAGCTGTTCCAGGATGCGCACGAATCGGGCCGCGTACGCCGCCACCGTGTCCCGGTCGAAGACACCGGGCACGTACTGGAGGAGGAACTGGAGCTGCGACTCGACCGCCGCCATCAGGGCCAGCGGGTAGTGGGTGCCGTTGGACGAGCGCATGCCGGTGAAGGCGATTCCGTCCGCGGCCTCGCCGGCGGCGCTGATGCCCTCCCGGTCGACCGGGTAGGACTCGAAGACGACCAGCGTGTCGAAGAGGGTCTGCAGGCCGAGGGACTGCTGGATCTGCGTGAGGCTGTAGTGGTGGTGCTCCAGAAGGCCGGCCTGCCGGTGCTGAAGCCGCGTGACGACCTCGGCGAGGGTGTCGCCGGGCGCGTACTCCACGCGTACGGGCAGGGTGTTGATGAACATCCCGACCATCGACTCGACGCCCGTCACCGCGGCCGGGCGCCCGGAGACAGTGGCGCCGAACACCAGGTCCTGGCGGCCGGTGAGCTGGCCGAGCAGCAGCGCCCAGGCGCCCTGGACCAGGGTGTTGACGGTGACGCCCAACTCGGAGGCGCGCCGGTTGAGTTCGCCGGACACGTCGAGCGGGAGGGTGACCTGGATCTGGTCGAGGCCGTCGCCGCCCGCGGATCCCGGAGCGAGCAGGGTCGGCTCCTCGACCCCGCCGAGCTCGGCCGCCCACGCCCGTGCCGCCTCGTCCTGGTCCTGCCTCGTGTACCAGGCCAGGAACTCACCATAGCTCCGCGTGCCGGGCAGACCGGCCCCGTCGCCGTGGGATGCGTAGAGCAGCAGCAGGTCCTGCATCAGCAAGGGCGTGGACCAGCCGTCATACAGCGCGTGGTGGGCGGTCATCACGAGTTCGGCCCGGCCGGGCTCAAGGGCGACCAGTGCCAGCCGGACCAGCGGTGGGGTGTCCACGTCGAAGTGGGCGGCCCGGTCCTGCTCGAGGAACTGCTCGAACGTCTCGGTTCGCTCCGCCTCGCCGTGCCCGGTCAGGTCGAGGTACTGCCACGGCAGGGTCACCCCCGCCGCCGGCACCGCCATCGCGAGATCGCCGTCGGCCCGGTTGACGAACGCCGCACGGAGGCTGGCGTGGCGCTCGAGCAGCGCCTGCCCGGCCCGGCGCATCCGCTCCGGGTCGACCTCACCGGAGAGGTGGAACACCAGCTGCACGTGGTAGGCGTCGAACGAGGATCCGGCCAGCATCGAATGGAAGAGGATCCCGGACTGGGCCGGGGTCACCGGCCACACCTCGGCCAGGTGGCCGAGCCGGGCCTCCCAGGTGTCGATCTCCTTCTGGCTTACGTCGACCAGGGGCACGTCCGACGGAGTCAGTCCGCCGGCCTCGGGTGTCGCGGCGTGCCGGGCCAGGGCGGTCAGTGCCTCGACCCACAGCCCGGCCAACTCGGTCACCTCCTCGTGGGAGAGCACACCGGTCGGGAAGCCGAAGTAGGCGGTCAGCTCGTCACCGGCGCCGGTGTCGGTGGCCACCGCGTTGATCTCCAGCGCCGACATCACCGGCATGTCCGCGTCCGGCGCGGCGATCAGGTCCCGCTGTGTGGTGTCCGGTGCCCAGCCCTGGCCACGCAGCTCCTCGGGGATCTCCGTACCGGAAGTCCGGCCGAGGTAGTTGAACCCGATCTGCGGTTCCCGGTCCGCGGACAGCGCGGCGGCGGTGGCCGGGTTGAGATGGCGCAGCAGGCCGAAGCCGATACCGTCGCCCGGAACCGCCCGCAACTGCTCCTTGACCGCCTTGATCGCCCGGCCGGCGGCCGGACCACCGGCGAACGCGTCCGCCACGTCCACGCCTGTCAGGTCGAGGCGCACCGGATACATCGCGGTGAACCACCCGATCGTGCGCGACAGATCCGCGCCGGGCGCCGCCTCCTCTTCGCGGCCGTGCCCTTCCAGCCGGACCAGCGCCGAGGAGGCGGGCACGCCCCGCGTCTGACGCCAGCGGGCCAGCGCCAGTGCCAGCGCGGCCAGCAGCCCGTCGTCGACACCGCCCCGGAAGATTGCGGGCCCCATGTTCAGCACGGTCTTGGTGACGTCTGCCGGCACCTGGATGCGCACCGTGTCCACGGTGGCGGCGACATCCCGCGCCGGGTCCAGCTCCCGGCTTCCGAGCACCGGCTCGTCCGCGCGCAGGATCTGCTGCCACACGGGCAGTTCCGCCACCCGCTGCGGACTGGCCGCCTCGTCGACCAGGGCATGCGCCCACCGGCGCAACGAGGTACCTGGCCCTGCCAGTTCCGGAGTGCGGCCGCCTTGGACCTGCTGCCAGGCCGAGACCAGGTCCGGTAGGAGGAGACGCCACGACACCCCGTCGACGACCAGGTGGTGCAGCACGATCAGCAGCCGGTCCGCGTCGGTGTCGGAGGTGAACCACACGAACTGCGCCATGGCGCCCGCGTCCGGGTCGAGCCGGTCCGCGGCCGCATCCAACTCGGCGTGCACATCGGCGTCGCCGTAGGGGACTTCCCGCAGCAGCGTGCCGGCGTCCACGCTGCCGGCCGGCTCGATCGACAGGCCTTGCCGCGTCCGGTCGAGTCGGGAACGCAACACGTCGTGCCGGTCAAGGACGGCCTGCACCGTCGCCACAAGGCCCGCACGGTCGATGCCCTCGGGCAGGGTCAGCATCATGGACATGCAGAGTCGGCCCAGGCCACCACCGAGCGCGAGCACGTGCTTCGCCGTCGGCATCAGCGGAGCCCATCCCACGCCGCCGCCCGGCAGCTCGGCCAGGGTGAGGCGTTCTTCTTCGCGTCCTTCCACCAGTTCCGCGAGCCGGGCGACCGTGCGGCGCTCGAAGATCTCCCGCGTGCTGACCTCGATGCCGCGCGCCCTGGCCCGCGCGACGATCTGGATGGAGCGAATGCTGTCCCCGCCGCTGGCGAAGAAGTCGTTGTCGATGCCGACGTTGTCCACGCCGAGCACTTCGGCGAACAGCGCGCTGAGGGTCTCCTCCACCTGATTGCGCGGTGCCCGACCGGTCGATACCTGCCCGTAGTCCGGCGCAGGCAGCGCCCGGTGGTTCAGTTTCCCGTTCGGAGTCAGCGGCAGCTCCGAAAGCGGCACGAGCGCGGGAGGAACCATGTAGTCGGGCAGACGCTCGCTCAGGTACTCGGGCAGCTCGATGAGCAACGGACCGATCGACCTGGCCAGCGCGGGGTTGTTCGCCCAAACCCGCCCGCCCGCACCGCTGGGAACGAACAAGCCCGAGACATTCCGCTGCCCGGTCTGCTGCTCGGGCAGCAGCACCGCGTCGAAGTACCGCATGTCCTGTCCCGACCAGGTGAGAACCGCGTCCCGGCCGTGCTCACGTGCCCACTGGAGCAGTTCCTGCGGATCGACCGGTTCACCGGGCTGGGACGCCGGGTCGAGGAGACCTGTCGCCACAGTCAGTGCGACCTCCTCGACCAGACGCGCATTGGGTATCCCGGTCACCCGCACCGGGCCGCCCGCCCGGTCCGCCCAGCGGCCAAGGCCGACCAGGTCGTCCACTTCCCGGCCCCACGGCACCGACGGCGTGCCGGCCACGTCGAGTACGTCAGCCGGTTGTTTGTGCAGGACTACCTCGTAGCGGTGCCGGGTCAGCTCGTTGTGCGCCTGCCCGGGCTTCAACCGGATGTCGACCGCGACAAAATCGTCTCCTGCCCAGTCGGTGAACCACTCCGGGGCGATGGCCAGTTCCCTCTCGGCCAGCAGTTCCCTCTGCACCACCGTCCGCAACTCTTCGTGCGAGGCGTGCGGGTGTGCCGCACGGTGCACCGCGGTCTGCATAAGGCTGCGTGTCGTGGCGTTGCGGACGTCACCGACGATGACGCGGCCGCCCGGCACGAGGAGTTCCATCACCTGGCGCAGCACCTGGTCCAGGTACTCGACGTTCGGGAAGTACTGCACCACGGAGTTGAGTACGACGGTGTCGAACCGGCCATGAGGCAGCCCGGACATGTCGTCGGCCGGTTGGGCGCTCACCCGGACCCGGTCACCGTATCCGGCCTGCTCGGCCTGGGCCCGGACCCGGTCCACCACCGTGCCCGAGATGTCGGTGCCCCAGTACTCCTCGACTTCGCCGACGATCTTCGCAAGGAGCAGACCGGAACCCACACCGATCTCGAGCACCCGCTTCGGCGCGAACCGCAGCACCTGTGCCACCGCCGCGTCCTGCCACTCCCGCATCTGCTCAAGCGGGATCGGCTCACCGGTGTAGCTGGAGTTCCATCCCTGGAAGTCGTCGCCCAGCGTTTCATCGCTGGAATCGGCATAGCTGTCGTCGTAGAGGTCGCGCCACTCATCCACCTGAGCGTCGGCAACGGCCACTGCGGCGGCATACGGCTTGGGTACCAGATACCCCACGAGCTGCTTGTCGCCCTGCGGAGTCTCACGCACCACGGCCGCCGCCTGTGCCACACCGGGGTGCGTCGTCAGCGCGTGCTCGATCTCACCCAGCTCGATCCGGAAACCGCGGATCTTGACCTGGAAGTCGGTTCGCCCGAGGTACTCGAGCTCGCCGTCCTTGTTCCACCGCACCAGGTCCCCGGAGCGGTACATCCGGGTTCCCGGCGCACCATAGGGGCAGGCGACGAACCGGTTCGCGGTCAGCGCGCTCTGCCCGAGGTAGCCCCGGGCGAGCCCCGGGCCGGCGATGTAGAGCTCACCGGCGACCCCGGGCGCGACCGGGCGCAGCGCCGTGTCCAGCACATATGCCTGGGTGTTGGCGATCGGCCGCCCGATCGGCGGAGTACGGCCGTCACCCACCATCGCCGTGCTCATGGCGGCGCACACCGTGATCTCCGTCGGGCCATAGCCGTTGATCATCCGCCGCCCGGCCGACCACTGCGCCACCAACTCCGGCGAGGAGGCCGAACCCCCGACCACCAACGTCTCCACACTCGGCAGCGACCCCGCCGGCAATGCCGCCAGCACTGCCGGCGGCAACGTCGCGTGCGTCACCCCGTGGGCGGCGATCGTCTCGATCAGCGGCTCGCCCGCGGCCAGCTCATCCGGGCCGGCCAGCACCAACGTCGCCCCCGCCAGCAGCGACATGCCCCACTCCCACAGCGAGGCGTCGAAGCTCGGTGAGGCGAACTGCAACACCCGGCTGGCCGGCGTCACTTCAAGCCGCTCGACCTCCGTCTCGACCAAGCCGGCCATTCCCGAGTGACTGACCGCCACCCCCTTCGGCGTCCCGGTCGAACCCGAGGTGTAGATCACATACGCCGTATTGGCCACCGCCACCGGGCCGCGCCGGTCGGCGTCGGTCACGGGGCCCGGGTCGGCCCCGGCCAGCGCCGCGGCCACGTCCGGATCATCCAGGCTGATCGCGGGCGCGGACAGCTCCGGCATCTGCCCCGCCGAGACGGCGTCCTCGATCACCAGCACCGCGCCGGAATCCGCCACCATGAACGCCACGCGCTCCGCCGGATAGGCCGGATCCACCGGCAGATACGCCCCGCCCGCCTTCAGCACCCCCAGGATCGCCACCACCCACTCCGGCGATCGGGACACCGTCACCGCCACCACCGACTCGGGCCCCACACCCCGTGTGGTCAACACCCGCGCCAGCCGATTGGCCCGCTCGTCCACCTCCCGATACGTCAGCGCCACGTCCCCACGCACCACCGCCACCGCATCCGGCGTCGCAGCGGCCCGCTCGGCGAAGAGCGCGTCGACGGTCCGCTCCGGCACCGCCGCCACCGTGTCATTGGCCCCTCGCAGCAACCAGTCCCGCTCCTGGGCCGACAGCACCTCGACGGCGCCGATCGGCACCGTCGGGTCCTCGAGCACCTGCTCCAGGATGCGCACGAACCGGTCGACGATGCGTTCGGCCGTGGTGTGGTCGAACAGGTCCGTCGCGTACTCCAGCAGTCCCTGCGTGCCGTCGCCGGACGCGTTCGGGACGATGTTGAAGAGCAGGTCGAACTTCGCGGTGCCGGTGCCCACAGGGAAGGGAGTGACCCGCAGCCCCGGCATCTCGATCTCGCCCCACACGAACTGCCAGCCCAGGGCCGTCTGGAACAACGGCATGTAGGCGGTGGTGCGTTCCGGGTTGAGCAGCTCCACCAGCCGCTCGAACGGTACGTCCTGGTTGTCATACGCGGTGAGGGCCTTGTCCCGCACCTGCTCCAGCAGCTCGCCGAACGACGGGTTCTTCGACAGATCGGCACGCAGCACCCAGGTATTGACGAAGAACCCGATCAGATCATCGAGTTGCTCATCCCCGCGCCCTTCGATCGGACTGCCGATCGGCACGTCCTCCCCTGCACCCAGCTTGTTCAGCAGCACCGCCAGCGCTGCCTGAGCCACCATCGGCGCCGTGGCACCGCGGTCCGCAGCCAGCTTGTGCAACCGGGACATCAGCTCAGGTGCCAACGTGAACAGGACCTCGCCGCCGCGGTGGCTGGCCGACTTCGGACGCGGCCGGTCCAGCGGCAGCTGCAGCGGCTGCGGCACCTCGGCCAACTCTTCTTTCCAGTAGGCCAGTTGCTCCGCAGCAGTGCTCTCCGGGTCGGCTTCGTCACCCAGGAGCTGCTGCTGCCACAGCGTGTAGTCCTTGTACTGCACCGGCAGCGGCGTCCACTCCGGTGCACTCCCGCGGTGGCGGGCCGTGTACGCCGACACCAGGTCCCTGACGAACGGCGCTACCGACGACCCGTCCGCGGCTATGTGGTGGAACACGAACACCAGGACGTGCTCCTGCGGAGCGATCCGCAACACGGTCGTCCGCAGGGGAAGCTCCGTGTCCAGGTCGAACGGCTCGCGCGCGACCTCGTGCAGTGCGGCGTCCACCGCGTCAGCGGCCACGTCGACCACACGGAAGGGGAAGACCGACTCCTCCGGAGGCAGGATCCGCTGCTCCGCCGTGCCGTCCGCGTCCTCGACGACCAGGGTGCGCAGGCTCTCGTGCCGGGTCGTGACGTCCGTCACCGCTGCGGCCAGGGCCGTCGTGTCCAGGGACCCTTCCAGGCGCAGCACGAACGGGACGTTGTAGGTCGCGGACGGGCCTTCCAGCTTGTGAAGGATCCACATCCGGCTCTGGGCAAAGGACAACGGGATCATCGACGGTTCTCCTGTACGTTCATCGGGCGCAGCCGGGGACGTTTCGACGTGGCCAGCTTCTCGATCTGCTCTGCCAGCTGGGCGACGGTCGGATTGCGGAACACCGTCGTGACCTTCATGTCGGCGTTGAGCTCGCTGCGTACGCGGCCGATCAGCCGGGTGGCCAGCAGCGAGTGCCCGCCGTGGTCGAAGAAGTCGATGTCGATGCCGACCTCGTCCACACCGAGCAACTCGGCGAACAGTCGGCAGAGGACTTCCTCGTTGTGGTTGCGCGGCCCTCGTCCGGCCGTGGCTTCGGTGTGGTCCGGTGCGGGGAGCGCGTTGCGGTCGAGCTTCCCGCTCGGTGTCGTGGGGAACGCGGCGAGCGGCACGATCGCCGAGGGGACCATGTACTCCGGCAGCCGCTCCCGGGCCAGATCCGTCAGAGCCGCGACGTCAAGGCCGGACGGGTCCGCCGTGCTGTTGCCCGGGATCACGTACGCGACCAACCGCTGGTCCCCGGCGCGGTCCTCGCGCACCACGACCACCGCGTTGTCGACGTCCGGGTGCGCGGTCAGCGCCGACTCCACCTCGCTCAGCTCGATCCGGAAGCCGCGGACCTTGACCTGGAAGTCGGTGCGGCCGATGTACTCGACCTGGCCGTCCTGGTTCCAGCGCACCAGGTCCCCGGTGCGGTACATCCGCGCGCCGGCGGGGCCGAAGGGGCAGGCGACGAACCGGTTCGCGGTCAGCGCGCTCTGCCCGAGGTAGCCCCTCGCCAGCCCGGCGCCGGCGAGATACAGCTCGCCCGCCACTCCCGGCGCGACCGGACGCAGCGCCGCGTCCAGCACGTACACCTGGGTGTTCCAGACCGGCGCGCCGATCGGCACCCGGTCCGCCCCCGGCACGTGCTGCCACGCCGTGACCTCCACCGCCGCCTCGGTGGGCCCGTAGAGGTTGTGCACACCACAGTCCGGCAGCAGATCGACGACCTTGTTCGCCAGCGCCGCCGGGAACGCCTCACCCGCGACCTCGATCCAGCGCAGGCTGTCGCACTGCTTCGCCGCGGGCTCGCCGGCGAACACCTCCAGCAGGGAGGGCACGAAGTCCGCGCCGGTCACCCGCTCCCGCTGGATCAGCTCGGCCAGATAGGACGGATCCCGGCGCCCGTCCGGACGCGCGATCACCACGGCGGCGCCCACCTGCAACGGCGCGAACAGCTCCGGCACCGACACGTCGAAGCTCGCCGAGGTGCTCAGCAGCACCCGGTCCTCGGTGCCGACGTCGAAGTGCGCCAAGCCCCACTTCAACCGGTTCATGATCGACCGGTGCGACACCTGCACGCCCTTGGGGCCGCCGGTGGAGCCGGAGGTGAAGATGACGTACGCGGCGTTGTCCGGTGACAGCACCCGCTCCGGGTTCACGGTCGGGTACGCGGACACGTCCGGAAGCGTCCCGTCGAGCACCAGCAGTGGCCTGGCGTTGTCCAGCACATGCCGCACCCGGTCCTCGGGCAGCTCGGTGTCCACCGGCACGTAGGCCGCGCCCGCCTTGACGACCGCGTAGATCGCCACCATCAGGTCGACGGAACGCGGGATACGCACCGCGACCAACTGCTCGGGGCCCGCGCCCTGTTCGACCAGCCAGTGCGCCAGCTGATTGGCACGCCGGTCGAACTCCCCGTACGTCAGCCTCTCCCGCTCGCCGATCAGCGCGACACGGTCGGGGTCACGTGCCACCTGGGCCTCGAACGCGCCCGGCAGCGTATCCGCGGCCACCGGCTGCGCCGTGTCGTTGACCCGGCGCACCAGCCGGTCCCGCTCCTCCTGCGACAGCACCTCGACGGCGCCGACCGGCACGGTCGGGTCGTCGAGCACCTGGTCGAGGACCCGGACGAGCCGGGCGGCGATCAGCTCGGCCGCCTCACGGTCGTAGAGGTTGTTCTGATAGTCGAGGGAGGTCCGCAGGTAGGGGTCGGAGGCGTTGAGGGTGAGCGGGTAGTGCGAGCCCGCGAACGGCCGGATGGCGTCGATCGTGAACCCCGCCGCGGTGTTCGCGTCGACGATGCCCGCGCGGTCGATCGGGTAGTTCTCGAACACGACGATCGTGTCGAACAGGGCGGGCAGCCCGACGTCGCGCTGGATGTCGGCGAGCCCGTAATAGTGGTGGTCGAGCAGCGCGGTCTGCCGGTTCTGCAGGTCGGTGATGACATGCGCGACGCTGTGGTCCGGTCGGCAGGACGCCCTGGTCGGCAGGGTGTTGATGAACAGGCCGACCATCTCGTCCGAACCGGGGAGCTCGGCCGGACGACCGTTGACGGCGGCTCCGAACACCACGTCCCGCTGCCCGGTCAGCTTCGAGAGCAGGATCGCCCACGCGCCCTGCAGGAGCGTGTTCAGCGTGACGCCGAGTTCCGCGGCGCGCCGGGCGAGTTCGCGCCCCTTGTCGATGGACAGCGGTACCTCGACCCGCCCGAGGGCGGACGCCGCCTCCTGGACGGGAGCGTTCGGGGCCACGAGGGTCGGCTGGTCGAATCCGGTGAGTTCGGCGGTCCACCGGGCGGCCGACGCCTTCCGGTCCCGCGTGGACAGCCAGGTCAGATAGTCGCCGTAGCTGCGGACCGGGCCGAGCCCGTCGGTCGCGGAGTACAGCCGGATCAGATCCCTGATCACCAACGGCGACGACCAGCCGTCGAACAGGGTGTGGTGCGCCGTGATGATGAGTTTCGCCTGCCGCGGACCGCAGGTGAGCAGGGCCAGGCGCATCAGCGGCGGCCTGCCGGGGTCGAGTCGGTCGGCCCGGTCGGCGGCGAGGGCCTGGTCGAGCGCCGCGTCCTGCTCGGCCGCGGCGCGACCGGTCAGATCGACGTGCCGCCAGGGCAGGGTGACGTGTTCCGCCACGACCTGCACCGGATCTCCGCCGGCTCCGGCGAGGAACGCGGAGCGCAGGTTCGGATACCGGTCGAGCAGCGCCTGCCCGGCCGACCGCATGCGCGCCGGGTCCACGGGCCCGGACAGATGCAGCACGAACTGCATGTGGTAGACGTCGAAGGAGCCGTCGGCGAGCGCGGCCTCGAACTGGATCCCGGACTGCCCCGGTGCCTGCGGCCACACCTCGGTCAGCCGGCCGTAGCGCGTCTCCCAGGCCTCGATCTCGTCCTGCCGCACCGAGACCAGCGGAGCGTCCGAGGGCGTGAGGCCGCCGGTCTCCGGCTGTGCGGCGTGCGCGGCCATGCCGTGCAGCACCTCCACCCACAGCTCGGCCAGTTCGGAGGTCCGCTCGCGAGACAGCAGCCCGGTGGGGAACATGAAGGCCGTCTGCAACCGGGTGCCGGCGGCGGTGTCCGTGGCGACCGAGTTGACCTCGAGGGCGGACAGTGCGGGCAGGTCCGGGTCGGGCATCGCGATCAGTTCGGCGGACCAGGACGCCGGTCCCCACCCGTGCGCGCGCAGGTGCTCGGGCACGTCGGCGTCGGAGATCCGGCCGAGGTAGTTGAACCCGATCTGCGGCACCGGGTACTCGGCGAGCCGCTCGGCGGTCTCCGGGTTCAGGTAGCGCAGCAGTCCGTACCCCATGCCCTTGTCCGGGACCCCGCGCAGCTGCTCCTTGACCAGCTTGATCGCCTTCCCGGCGGCGGGGCCGCCTGCCAGCACGTCGGCCAGGTCCACCCCCCGCACGTCGACCCGGGCCGGGTACATGCTGGTGAACCAGCCGACGGTCCGGGAGAGGTCGGCCCCGGGGACGACGTCCTCCTCACGGCCGTGCCCCTCGAGGCGGACCAGGGTGGAGCGGTCCGCGCCGCGCCACCGGTTCACCGCCAGGGCGAGCGCGGCGAGCAGCACATCGGTCCCGGTGCCCTTGAACGCCGCGGGCAGCTTGGTCAGAACCGCCTCGGTGACCTCGGCGGGCAGTTCCACCCGCACGGTGTCGACCGTGGACCACACATCCACCGCCGGGTCGAACGCCCGCGTGCCCAGCGTGGGGTTCGGCGCTTCGAGCAGGTCCCGCCAGTACGCCAGTTCCGCTTCCCGCTTCTCGGAGAGCGCCTCGTCCTGAAGCGCCGACGCCCAGCGGCGGGCCGACGTGCCGACCGCGGGCAGCTCGGGCGCCTTGCCGGAGCGGACCTGCTGCCACGCCTCGGCGAAGTCCGACATGAGGATGCGCCAGGAGACACCGTCCACCGCCAAGTGGTGCAGCACCACGAGCAGCCGGCCCTCACCCGACTCCGCGGCGAACCAGACGAAGTCCGCCATGGTCCCGGCTTCCGGGTCGAGCCGGCTCACCGCGTCGTCCAGCTCCGCCTTCGCCGCCTGAAGCGAGGACGGCTCGTCCCACCGGCCGTCGCAGGAAACCCGGCGGATCAGGTCCGCCGCCCGCACGGTGCCCTGCGGACGCACGACGAGGGAGAGCTCGTCGCCGCGCACCAGCCGCGCGCGCAGGAGGTCGTGCCGGTCGAGCACGGCGTCCAGCGTCGCGGCAAGGCCGCTCGCGTCGATGCCCGCGGGCAGTTCGAGGACCATCGACATGGCGAACCGGTTCGTGCCGCCGCCGTGCTCGAACACATGCCGCGCCACCGGCTGCAACGGCATCGGTCCGACGCCGCCGCCCTCGTCCTCGGCGAGCACGGGCACCCGCTCCTGGCGGGCGGAGGCCACCTCGGCGAGCCGGGCCGCCGTGCGGCACTCGAAGATCTCCCGGGTGGTGAGTTCCAGGCCCCGGGCCCGGGCCCGTGCGACCACCTGGATGGAGCGCAGGCTGTCCCCGCCCACCGCGAAGAAGTCGTCGTCGATACCGACCCGCTCCACACCGAGCACGTCCGCGTACGCCGCGGTGATGATCGTCTCGGCCTCGGTGCGCGGCTCCCGGTAAGCCTCGCCCACGAACTCCGGTTCGGGCAGCGCCGAGCGGTCCAGCTTGCCGGTCGGCCCGAGCGGAAACCGGCCGAGGGCCACGAAGGCCGACGGCACCATGTAGTCGGGCAGCCGTGCCGCGACGAACTTGCGCAGCTCGGCGGCCGAAGCTCCGGACTGCACGTCCACATCGCCGATGCCGCCGGCGCCGTCGTCACCGACGGCTCCCTCGCCGGTGTACACCACGTACGCGACGAGCCGCCGCCCGCCCGAGGGCACATCGCGGCTGATCACCACCGCCTCGCTGACCCCGGGGTGCGCGGTGAGCGCGGCTTCGACCTCGGCCGTCTCGATGCGGAAGCCGCGCACCTTCACCTGGCCGTCGCCGCGGCCGAGGCACTCCAACTGACCCCGCGCGTTCCAGCGGGCCAGGTCGCCCGTGCGGTACATCCGCTCGCCCGCGGGGCCGAACGGGTTCGCCACGTAGCGCTCGGCGGTCAGGCCCGGGCGGCCGTGGTAGCCGCGGCCGAGGCAGGTCCCCACCACATACAGCTCACCGACCGCGCCCTGCGGCACCGGGGCGAGTCCCGGGCCGAGCACGTAGGCACGCATGTTGCCCAGCGGGGTGCCGATCGGCGCGACCTCGCTCTCCGCCCACTCCGCGGACGCGGCGAGGGCGAACGTGGTGGCGTAGAAGCTCTCGCTCTGCCCGTAGGAGTTCACGACCTGCACGCCGGGCAGGGCCTCGCGCACCTGCCGCACCAGTCGGGCCGGGAGCACATCGCCCGCGAACACGACCGTGCGCACGTCCGTCGTCTTCTCCAAGTGGCCGACCAGTTCCCCGAACACCGAGGGCACCGCGCTGATCACATGGCCGTCCCAGGAGTCCCGCTCGCCGAGCGCCAGCGCGTTCGGCACGACCTCGGCGGTGCCGCCGGTGGACAGGGTGGTCAGCAGCTCGAAGACCGAGACGTCGAAGTTCACCGAGGTGCCGGCCAGCATCCGCCACCCGGGCGGCGCGTCCAGGACGCGCACCAGCTCCCGCACTCCGTTGACGACGCCCCGGTGGGTGACCGCCGCGCCCTTGGGCTTGCCCGTGGAGCCGGAGGTGTACATCACGTACGCCAGGTTGTCCGGGCCCAGCGGCGAGATCCGGCCCGCGTCGTCCAGCGTCCTCTCGGGCACGTCCCACTGCGCGCGGTCATCGAGGTTGATGCTCGACATGTCGTTCGGCGGCAGGTCCCGGGACGTCCTGGTGTCGGTGACCACGAAGCGCGGGCGTGCTTCGGACAGCACGCTCTCGGCCCGCCCGGCGAGATACTGCGGGTCCATCGGCAGGTACCCGGCACCGGACTTGAGGATGCCGAGCAGCCCGGCCACCAGGTCCTCCGTACGCGGCAGCGCGAGGACCACCAGGTCCTCCGGCCCGGCACCCCGGCGCACCAGCTCCCAGGCGACGCCGTTGGCCCGCTCGTCCAGCTCCCGGTAGGTCAGCGTCCGGTCGTCGCACACGATCGCCGGGGCGTCCGGCGTCCTGGCGACCTGGCTTTCGAACAGCTCCGGGACCGTCAGCTCGGGCACCGCCGTGGCGGTGTCGTTGAACCGGGTGAGCAGCCGGTCCCGCTCGGCCGCGTCGAGTACATCGATGCCGCCGATCCTGCGTTCCGAGTCGGCCACGAGCCGGCTCAGCACGCGGACGAAGCGGTTCGCGATGCCCTCGACGGTGTCCCTGTCGAACAGGTCGGTGCGGTACTCCAGACGGCATTGCGCCCCGCCCGAGCCGTTCGGGATCAGATCGAAGAACAGGTCGAACTTGGCTGTTGCGGTCTCGAGCCGCTCGGACCGGGCGTCGAGGCCGGGGAAGTCCAGTTCCGGTATGGACGGCTGCCAGGCGAGCATCACCTGGAAGAGGGGGTTGTAGGCGGTGGACCGGTCCGGGTTCAGCAGCTCCACCAGCCGCTCGAACGGCATGTCCTGGTTGTCGTACGCGGCCAGGGCCCGCTCCCGCACCCGCTGGAGCAGCTCGCGGAAGGTCGGGTTCCCGGAGAGGTCGACGCGCAGCACCCAGGTGTTGACGAAGAACCCGACGAGCTCGCGCAGTTCCTCATCGGTGCGACCCGCGATCGGCGCGCCGATGGGCACGTCGTCACCGCAGCCGAGGTGGTGCAGGAGGACCGCCAGGGCCGAGTGCATGACCATCGAGACCGTGGTGTCCGCTTGCGCGGCGAGCTTCTCCACGGACCGGAGCAGGTCGGGGTCGATGGAGAACGGGACCATGTCGCCGTGGTGGCTCATCGACTTGGGGCGCGGGCGATCGGTGGGCAACGCCAGCGGCTGCGCCAGGTCGGCCAAGGCCTGCCGCCAGTACTCCAGTTGTCCGGCTGCCAGGCTGTGCGGATCGGACTCGTCACCGAGCACGTCCCGCTGCCACAGCGTGTAGTCCGCGTACTGCACCGGGAGCGGCTCCCACGCCGGAGCCCTGCCTTCTCGGCGGGCCGCGTAGGCGGTGATGAGATCGCGGCACATCGGCCTGAAGGACTCCCCGTCCACGGCGATGTGGTGCATCACCAGCACCAGCGTGTGCTCGCGTGGTCCGCGCCGCACCAGGGTGGCGCGGATCGGCAGGTCGGCGGCCAGGTCGAAGGTCTCGGTGGCCGCCTCGTCGACCGCCGCCGCCCGCTCCTCCTCCGTCGCGGCCTCCACGGCCCGCAGGCCGAACGGCATCTGGCCGGAGGGCAGCACCCGCTGGTGCGGGACGCCGTCGTCGTCCTCGACGATGACCGTGCGGAGGGCCTCGTGCCGGTCGATGACGTCGCGGAGCGCCGCCTGAAGTGCGCCCACGTGCAGCTCACCGGTCAACCGCAGGGCGAGAGCGCCGTTGTAGGTCGGCGAAGGGCCTTCGAACCGGTCCACGAACCACAGTCGACGCTGCGCGAACGACAACGGGATCATTGTGTCTCCAAAATCGGCAGAACCACCAGGGAGCGAGCCGTCACTCAGCTCTGATCGAGCAGCGTCAAGAGTTCGGTGTTGTAGAAGTCGTCGATGGAGCAGGCGCCCGACAGCGTCGAGAAGTACCGGTCGATCAGCTCCTGGTGACCGACCAGTTTCCGCAGCAGCTCGGCCCGCCCCTCGGGCTTGAGCTCGGCCACGTTGAGCGCACCCTGATAGTGGCTGAGGGCGTCGTCGTCCAGGTCGTCCTCGTAAGCCTGCAGCGCGTCCTCGAGTGCCGCGTCGTCGTGCAACCGCTCCCCGATGTGGTCGGTGAGCGACTGGGCCTGGACGAAGGCTTCGGTGATACCGCGGGCGGTGATGGAGTCCTTGTGGTTCACCGCGTCACCGACCAGCGCCCACCCGGGCCCGAAGGCCTTGCGGAAGTAGTTCTCCTGGTGCCCGGTGCCGTACAGCTGCTCCACGCGCTCGCCCGCCGACATCCGCTCGTACAACTCGGGCGCCGTCGTGCGGAAGGCATCGAGGTAGGCAGGTTCCACCGCCTTGCGGATCTCGGAGAACTCGTCCTGCGGGAAGTAGGTCATGAGCAGCGTGAGGTCGTCGTTGGTGGGGATGACACCGATCCAGCGCCCCTGCCGCTCGTACAGCTCGAAGTGCGAGGGAACCCCGGCCCAGTAGCTGTAGTAGGTGCAGGTCATCCGCGGGTGCTCGATGATGTTCGGCGCGCCGACCTTGCGGGCCACCAGCGAGCGCATGCCGTCCGCGCCGACGACCAGGCGCGCCCGGTCCGTCGCCTCGGCGCCGCCGGGCGTCGTGTACCGCACCCCGACGACCCGGTCGCCCTCAAACACCAGATCGTTGACCGCGCAGGACTCCCGAAACTCCACGCCGGCCGCCACGGCACCGTCCGCGAGGATCGGGTCGAGCACGTACCGCCTCGGCGCGTACGTGGTCCGCTGGCCGTCGATCGGCAGGGAGAAGCCGTCGATGCGGACACCGGGCGCCTCGTAGCTCTGGTGGTCGATCGGCCGGCAGCCCGCGTCGCGGAGCTTGTCGAGCAGCCCCCACCGATTGAGCAGCGCCACGCCCTGCGTGTGGATGTAGTGCGAGGACAGCGTGTCCTGCGGGAACCGCGCTTTCTCCAGGAGCAGCACGCGATAACCCTGCTGCGCGAAAAGCATGGCCGTCGGCGAACCCGCACAACGGGCACCTATGACAATCACGTCGTACATGGCGCCTCTCTTACCTCGTGGCTTCTTGGATTCCAACGGCCGCAGCCGGAAATGTCGTTGCGATTGAGCGCACTGTCGATGCAGCGGAATGAAATATCCGCTGCCGCACACGAATGTGATGCTAGCCGCCCGAACCAATGGGAGAAATACACACGGCACTGAACCCGGGCCGGTCCCACGGTCACCCAAAACCGGGCGATCCCACCCGTCCGCGCCCATGACGGGGTGCCGTGTCGTGTCTCGCCGGCGAGACACGACACGGCATCGAACAGGCACGACGCTAGGGGGTTACCGCACTCTGGGATTCGATGTACGCGGAAATGGACGCCACGGTCGGGTTGAGGAACATCTGGTCCACCGGGACCTCGACGCCCAACTCCTCGATGAAAGCACCCTGAATGCTGGCCATTATCACGGACTGGCCGCCCAGGGCGAAGAAGTCGTCGTCGACCGATATGTCGTCGCGCTGGAGTTTCCGGCACCAAATGGCGCGCACCTCATCGGCGATCATCACAGTCCTTTCGGTTGTCATCAAGGTCCGTCGACTATGCCGTGGTGCCGCTGCCGACATACTGGTCCCGGCACGTATCGAGCAGCGCGGCGCGGTCCGCTTTCCCGTGCGGGCTCAATGGAATTCGCGGGATGCGAATGAACCTGGCCGGCACCATATTCCGCGGCAGCGTCCTGAGGAGGCCGGTGCGCAGGTCGTTCTCGTCGAGATCGTCCCCCGCCGGGACGATGAACGCGATCAGCTCGGCCTCGCCGGAGTCGGTGTACGTGACCGCCACGGCGGCCTCCCGGACCCCGGCCAGCCTGCCGAGCGCGCGCTCGACGTCGGTGGGATCGATGCGCATGCCCCGCACCTTCACCTGCGCGTCCATCCGGCCGGCGACGACGAGTTCGCCGGCCTCGGTCACGTAGCCGCGGTCGCCCGTGCGGTACAGCCTGCGCGGCGCACCCTCGACCACGATCGTCGTGAACTTCTCGTTCTCGGGGCCGGAGCCGTTGAGGTAGCCCGCGCCGACGCCGGCCCCTGAGATGCAGATCTCGCCGTACTCCCCCGCGCCGACACCGCGCAGTTGCTCGTCGAGAAGGTGGATGTCGGTGTTGTGGGCCGGCCTGCCGACCGGTGCGATGTCCTGTTCGCCGGGCCGGTGCTCGGCGAGGTCGTACGACGTCGCGACATCCGTGCACTCGGCGACGCCGTACTGGTGCAGGAGTGTGCACGTATTGCCCTGGCGCCGTGCCCAGTCGGCAATCCGTTCGACCTTCAGCGGCTCCCCGCCGAAGAGCACGTAGTCGAGCCGGGTGAGCGCTTCACCTCCGCGTGCGGTCTCCCAGTCCACCAGCACGTACAGCGTGCTCGAGGCGCAGTGCACCACGCGTATCTCGTGCTCGGTCAGGATGCGGTAGGCCATCATGGCGTCGAAGTTCCGGCTCGCCATCAGGTGCTGGGTGGCGCCGCAGAACAACGGCGTCATCAGGGCACGCTGGGAGAGGTCGAACCCGAACGCGCTGACGACCAGGTTGTTCGACCCGCGGTGCAGGCCGTACTCGAGCTTCAGCCAGTTCATCAGGTTGAACCAGCCCTCGTGCCGCACCGCGGTCAGCTTCGGCGTACCGGTCGACCCGGACGTGAAGACGGCGTAGCACACGTCGTCGCCCGTGACGGGGACGTCGGGAGAGGTCGCCGGGAGACCTGCCAGGTGATCGGAGAGCTGCTCGAGATCGACGACCTCGACGGCCGCCGACTCGACCATCTCGGCCGTCGCCGGGGAGGCCACGATCAGGGCGAGATCGGGGACCTGGCCCAGCAGCAGCTGGAGCCTCGCCGCCGGGTAGGCCGGGTCGAACGGTACGTAGGCCGCGCCCGCCTTCAGCGTGCCGAGGATGGCGACGAGCATGTCGATCGAGTAGTCGAGACAGACGCCGACCTTCGCCCCTCGGCCGTGTCCGCGCGCGGCGAGGAAGTGCGCGAACCGGTTGGCCCTCACGTCCAGCTCCGCGTACGTCACCTGTCGGCCGGCGCAGAGGACGGCAACGGCGTCGGGGGTGGCTTCGGCGTGCGCCTCGAACTGCTTGTGGACGACGGGCGCCGGGGGCAGGGCAACCCGCTTTCCCTTAAGGATCATCAACTGACTCCGATGTGTGAGGTGTCCGGTCGGACGAGCCGCCGGCGCACCACGGGGAACGGGGGTCGGCCGGCACGTTCGGGCGATGCGCCTCCAGGGCCTGTCCGCCGGACAGGCCCTAGGCGGTCCGCCGCTCGGCGGTTTCGAGCATCTGGGTCACCCACTTGCCGACGGGCAGACCATGCGCGGCCGCGGCTTTCGAGTAGTACTCCAGTTGGCCGGCGGACAGCTCGATGGTGAGCGTGGTGACCTTCTGCCGGCGCTTCTCAGCGGCCGCCGACTCGGCCAGCCGGGGTACCTCTTGCTTCTCGTCGTCGCTGCTCGAGGGGATCTCGGTCGTGTCGCTCTGCGCGGCCAGGCTGGCGCGAACCGTCCTGCGGAGTTCGTTGCGCGACCACTTCTGCTGCTCGGCCTTGCGCAGCCAGTAGTCCTGCTCCGGTGGCGACAGGCGGGCCACCTCGGCGTGGTGGGCGAAGCTGAGGCTGTCCCACCTGCGGTGGTGCTCGAACCGCCTGCCCACCCACGCGTAGTTGCGCAAGGTCTGGTAGTCGAGCCCCGTTCGCTCGATCGCCTCCTTGTACCGCCGCCAGCCGTAGGTGGTCTCCCCGTAGATCAACCAGTCGGCGAGCCACCACGCCGAGGAGTTCACGAGCTCGCGCAGGCTGGTCCCGATCCGTTCCCAGGACCGCTCCGAGAGGTTCTCCGGGAAGATCATCCCCGACTCGTGCACCTTGGCCTGTGTCCCCACGAGGGACAGGACCGTATCGCGCTGCGCGGGCTCACCGCTGTTGTCCACCGGCCCCGCGCTCGCGGTTCTCACAGCGCCCCTCACAACCTTCATCTCCCAACTCAGAGTGTTTGCCCGGGTGTGAACCGATCACTGGACCGAGCACCCGGGCGGCGATCACTGTCGTTCCACTTGGGCCGGCCGCGTGTTCTTCGCGAGCGCCGGCGAGACGTAGGTGTGCGGGCCCGTCGACGGACGGCCGCGAGTCCGGGGTGACTGCAGGGTGTGTGCCGTACGGCCCTTCCGCGTCACCCCCATGGGTCACGAGCGGTGGCAACGGGTTCCGCGGTGTCGACTCGACGAGAATCCGAGCGGCGTTCAGTCCGCCGCCATGGCCTCCCGCAGGCTCTTGGGGCGCAGGTCGGTCCAGTTGCGCTCGACGTGCTCCAGGCACTCGGCCCTGGCCGCCTCGCCGAAGACCACGCGCCAGCCTGCGGGCACCTCGGCGAACACCGGCCACAGGGAGTGCTGCTCCTCGTCGTTGACCACAACGTAGAAGCGGCCGTCCTCGTCGTCGAAGGGGTTCGTGCTCAACTGGCACCGTCCTTAACCGTCATGGGGTGACTCGGGATGGGGAATCGCCAGGCCGGGTGCGAGAAGCACCGGGCGCGGGTTCGCCGATCGGCGTTGTCCGGTCGACAGGACACCCGGCATCGGGGGCGACCCCGACATTGCCACGTCACCGTAAGGATGTGACCGTCAGCGCTACAAGGGCGGCATGCTCGCCGGTCAACCGGTCGTCCGCCCGGATCTGCACCCCACCGGGATCCTCTGTACCCCGCTGCGTTCCTGTGCCACGATGCCGCGCCGTGTCCCGTGGACGGGCCTGTCAGGGCTGCTCGGTTCGGGTCCGGTCACTCCCTGTGGATCCTCGAGCCGATCATCGGCAGCCGCGCGGCCGACTCGCAGAAGCCGCAGGATGCCCGTCCGCTGTCCGCTCCGGTTCGAGCGGTGGTGCGGGGCCTGGCCTTCCGGGCCGGACCGCCGTCGTCGTACGGGCCTGGCTGCCCGCGTTGCCGGTAGCCGTCCGAGGATCGCTCAAGAGCTGCTACACCAGCGGCAGAGCCCCTCTCGTGCACGCGCCCTGTCGGTCGGACACCGCTCTATGGTCGAAGACCCGTGGCCCGATCCGAGGGGGGAGCGATGGACAGCACACGACCTGCCTTGCGCATGTTCGTCCTGCACCACGCGGGGGGCTCCCACCTGCTGTACCGCAACTGGCCTGCCGAGCTGCCGGACACGTGGGACGTGCGGCTGCTCGACGCCCCGGGCCACGGCCACCTGCTCGACCTGCCACAGATCACGGACGCCGGCCACCTCGCCGACTTCCTGCTGCGCGGCATTGAGCCCGAACTGACCTGCCCCTACGCCCTTTTCGGGCACAGCATGGGCGCCCTCCTGGCTTACGAGATCACCTGTCGGCTCGTCGACCGGGGCTTGCCTCTGCCGGTGTGGGTCGGTGTCTCCGCACGAGCGGCACCGCGGCCGGCGGGGCGGAGAAGCGGGTACCACGAGCTGCCCGACGTCGAACTGCGGACCCGTCTGAAGCTGCTCGGCGGCACGCCCGACGGGGCGTTCGACGACCCCGACCTGTGGGCCGTGTACGAGCCGGTCATCCGGGCCGACCTGCGCCTGGTGGAGAACTGGCGCCCCGCTCCCGACTCCGGTCCCCTGCCCGTGGCGCTGTCCGCCTACGCGGGCGGCGAGGACCACTCCGCTTCACCGCTGCGGATGACGGGCTGGGAAGAGCACACCGAGCACTTCCTGGGCCTGCGGGTCTTCGATGGCGGTCACTTCTACTTCGTGGACGATCCCGGGCCGCTGCTGCGGCAGATCGAGCGGGACGCGACCACGGCGCTCGACGCGACGGGCGCGACGCGCTCCTGCTGAACCTTCGGTGAGCCGCCGACGCGTGGCCGCCCGACGCCTGCAAGCGACTGAGATGCCAGCCTGTGTGAGGTGAAGAGATGCAGTTCCGCATTCTCGGTCTCGTGGAGGTCAAGGACGAGCAGACGGGTCTGCGGATCCTTCCCACGGGTGCCAAGCAGCGTGCGCTGCTGGGGGCGCTGGTGGTGAGGGCCGGGCACAACGTCTCCGCGCACCGGCTCATCGACGAGCTGTGGGGCGAACACCCTCCCGCCAACGCGGCGAACGCGCTCCAGCTCCACGTGACCCGGCTGCGCCGGCTGCTGGCCGGCCCGCAGAGCCGGCCCGTCGAACAGCACGCACAGCGCGCACAGCGCCCGTGGATCGTGACCACCTCGCACGGCTACACCCTGCAGCTCGCTCCCGTCGAAACGGACGCCGCGCGCTTCCAGCACCTGACCGCCCAGGGCCGGCGGGTCCTGTTCAATGACCCCGGGCAGGCGAGTGAACTGCTGCGCCGGGCCCTGTCGTTGTGGCGCGGCCCGGCTCTGGAGGGGAGCGTGCTCGGCGACATCTGCGCGGTTGAGGCGGCCCATCTCGAGGAACACCGCCTGACGGCTCTGGAGATGATGTACGACGCGTATCTGCGCACCGGGCGCCACGGCGAGATCACCGGCGAGCTGATGGAGCTCACCATCGATCACCCCATGCGGGAGAGGTTCCACGACCTGCTGATGGTCGCCTTCTACCGCTGCGGCCGGCCGGCGGAGGCGCTCGGCGTGTACGCCCGGGCGCGCAACGTCATGGTGCACGAACTCGGCGTCGAGCCAAGCCCCGCCCTGCGCGGCCTGAGAGAGCGGATCCTCCACCACGACCCGGCCCTCGCCCTGGCGGCGGGCCCCCTCGCGACCAGCCCGTCTCAGGCCGAGGCGGCGCCCGCGGAGGCGAACGCGACGGCCGACGACGCGGTACTCCCCCTCGACGAGGAGATAGCCAGCCTGCACCGCCGCATCGAGCAGCTGCAGCAGGAGCAGCATCGACTGGTGTGCCGCTTCAACGAGTTGACGGCGAGCACGGCACAGCAGGTGGCGGTCGGCTAGGGGGTGTCGTTTGGATCACCTCGGATCAGGCCGCGGAGCATGGTGCGGTGCATCGCAAGGCGGAGCATGACCCGCGTACTGGGCAGCGCAACGGCAGGACGGCAGCGAAGTCCCGTCGACGGGATAACTCCCCCGGGCTGTCACCTGGACGATCACGTACCCGGCCGTCTGGAGCTCACCGAGGATGCCACCGGACGTTCGGCGCCATGCCACAAAGACGTTCGCCGTGCAACCGTTCGAGCGCCACTCCGGCGCCGCTTCAGCCCGCCCCGCGAGACTTCTGGCTGGTTATATGCACCCTTCTCATGGAGGCATGATGGCGCGTCAGGCCGGTCGAACCTCGGAGTCGCATGGCGGCCCGACAACCGCCCTCCCTCAGCCCCCGCCACGGCAATCGCGCACCGCGGGGGCCGCGCCGGACCGGGGCCAGGTGCTGACGACCAAGGTGGGCCTGCAGATGCCGACCGGGATGGCCTACGACGAGTGGGAGCGGTCCGGGCGCCAGCTCGCCGGCGTCCTCGACTCGTCCTCCTGGTGGCTGGGCGACTGGCTCGTATACGGCAAGGACCACTACACCGACCGGTACCAGCGCGGGATACGCGCCGTCGGCCTCTCGTACCAGACCCTGCGCAACTACGCGTGGGTCTCACGACGCTTCGACCTGACTCGGCGCCGGCCCGCCCTGAGCTTCCAGCACCATGCCGAGCTGGCCTCCATGCCGGTCGAGGAACAGGACTTCTGGCTCGACCGCGCCGAGCAGCGGCAGTGGACCACCAAGCAGCTGCGCGGCGCCCTCCGCGCCGCGCGCCAGAGCGAGCAGGAGCCGCCCACTCCCACCGAGCCGAGCCGCCGCCTGGAGGTTCCCGGCAGCCGTCTTCAGTGGTGGCACAAGGCTGCGGAGCAACTGGGTGTCGATTTCGAGCAGTGGGTGATGACCACGCTGGACAGCGCGGCCACGAACGCCCTGGAGGACCTCGGCAAGCCGGAGGAGCGGGGGGAGATCTCCGAACTCAAGGGCATCAAGGGCCTGGCCGCGTCGGTCGCGGGCGTTTCCGAGGAGAACGCGCGGCCCGGGGGCATCGCCGAGCGGGCCCGGCCGGTGGCCATCGGCGCCTGAGTCCCCGGCGCCGAGGCCTCCGGCGCCGAGGCCTCCGGCACGTCACGGCAGCCGGCTCATCAGCCTGGCGGTCTCGCGCTTGTATGTGCACGCGCTCTGCCCGAACGACTCCCGTACCCGGTCGCGCACGTCGCCCGGTTGCTCCTGGCTGAGCTTGAACATGCCCTCGGCCCCGGTCACCGTGAACCGGAAGGCCCCCACGGCGGGCGCGATCTTGCGGAAGTAGTCGAGCGACTCGGTCATGTCCCAGCCGTTGCCGAACGCCCCCTCGAAGGCGCGCACGGTGGACTGCACCACGCCCAGCGTCTCCTCCATCGAGTCGATCTTCTCCACCACGCCGCGGACGTGCACCGCCGTGAAGTTCCAGGTCGGGGCGGCCGGCGTCACCTCGTACACCGTGGGCGACACATAGGAATGCGGACCGGTGAACGTCAGCACCTGGACACTGCCCGTCTCCAGCGCCGCCCAGTGCGGATTCGCCCGGTTCAGGTGCCCGAGCAGCGTGGCCCCCGGCAGCTCGCCGGACCAGTCGCCGGACGTTTCGGGGTCGAAGATGACCGGCAGATGCGTGGCGAACGGCCCCCTCTCGGGGCCGCCGTTCGCCACCGCGAGCGCCAACGGATTATCGCGGATCAGGTTCACCATCCACGAACTTTCCGGTTCGCGGTAAAAGCTGGGCACAAACATCCGGATTCACCCTTTCGGAAATTGGCTCAGGGCATGGCTGCGGCTCAGGTCATGACTGATCGCATCACTCCGGGCACATACGCCGTCGGCCGCGCCATGGGGAGATTCTGAGAATCCGCGCCGACCATATCTCCGTCCCGTCAACAGGACAACGCTTCCGGATGTCGAGCACCTCGATAGAAGGTCTCGAACGTTCTTCATGTCGTCTTCGAGTTGCCTTTGAGACGCTCTCCGCAGCACACTGCAGAACGGTCTCTCGGGCCACCGGCCGATTTTTCCAGACGCAAAGCGGGAGAATTTTCTATGGGCATAACGGGCAGGCGCAACCAAGAGATCTACGACCTGGTCGGTATCGGGTTCGGCCCGTCCAACCTGTCGCTCGCAATCGCCTTGGAGGAGCACGGGGCGAGCGCTCCGCAGCATCCGGTCACGTCCCATTTCTTCGAGCGGCAGCCCACGTTCGGCTGGCACCGGAACATGCTGCTGCCGTCGACGACCATGCAGATTTCATTCCTCAAGGACCTGGCGACCTTCAGGAATCCGATGTCCCGGTTCAGCTTCATCTCGTATCTGCACGCCTCGAACCGGCTGGTGCAGTTCGTGAACAACCAGGACTTCTTCCCGACCCGGCAGGAATTCCACCAGTACCTGGAGTGGGCGGCCGCCGGCCTCCGCGACCAGGTCACCTACGGCGCCGAGGTCACCTCGATACGGCCCTGCGCCGACGAGGCCGGGGACCGGACGCCCGACCTCCTCGAGATCGAGGTGCGCGGCAGCGACGGCACCATCAGCGTGGTCACCGCACGCAACGTGGCCATCTCGACGGGCCTGGTGCCGCGCCTGCCGGAGGGTGTGACGGCCGGCGAACGGGTGTGGCACAGCTCGGAGTTCCTGAGCAGGTTCGACGCACAGGCCCCGGACGACCTCAAGAGTGTGGCGGTGGTCGGCGCCGGCCAGAGCGCGGCCGAGATCACCCGGTTCCTCCACGACTCGCTGCCGCACGCCCAGGTCTCCGCGATCATCCCGTCCTACGGCTACTCCGTCGCCGACGACACCCCCTTCGCCAACCAGGTGTTCGACCCCGGCGCGGTCGACGAGTACTACTTCGGCGCCGAGCGGGCGCAGGACGCGTTCTGGCGCTACCACCGCAACACCAACTACTCGGTGGTCGACGCCGACGTCATCCGGGCGCTGTACCAGCGTTCGTACGACGAGGAGGTGCGCGGCAGCCGACGGCTGCACTTCCGCAACCTCACCCGGGTCGACGAGGTCAAACGCCTCGGGAGTGGAACGCGGGTGGTCCTGCGCTCGCTGCTCGACGACCGGACGGAGGAACTGGCCGTCGACGCGCTGGTGTTCGCCAGCGGCTACGACGGCCTGGACCCGGCCCACCTGCTCGGCGACTTCGACCAGCACTTCCAGCGCGACGCGGCGGGCAGGCACCGGGTGGAACGCGACTACCGCCTCGTCCCCGCATCGGGACTGACCTGCGGCGTCTATCTCCAGGGCGGCACCGAGCACAGCCACGGCCTGTCGTCGTCGCTGCTGTCGAACATCGCGGTACGCAGCGGCGAGATCGCCGATTCGATCGTGCTGCGGCGCACCGAGCGGGAGCTTGAGCGTGCCCGCCCCGTGGCGGAAGCGCCGTCGGCCGTCTGATGCGGCCCACCCCACGGCAGTTCCGGGGTGCGCCCGGTCACCTCACGCGGCGTCGGCGGCGGCCGTGCCGACGTCCATCGCGTCCCGCAGGCTCCGCGGCCGCAGGTCGGTCCAGTGCTCCTCCACGTAAGCGAGGCACATGTCGCGGCTCTCCTCGCCGAACACGATGCGCCAACCGGCGGGAACCTCGGCGAACGAGGGCCACAGCGAGTGCTGCTGCTCGTTGTTCACCACAACGTAGAACCGGCCGCCCAGGTCGTCGAACGGGTTGCTGCTCATCAATCCACTCCACTTCGAGCCGGCCACGATTCACTTTCGAGCGGAGAGTGAATCATCATCCATCAGTGGGATGGAATTGGCAGAACATATTCAAGCAGGAGAAGCAGTCGGCCATTTCAAGCGAGTTGACGGGAATCGACTTCCGTCGGCCCGCGTCCGCGCGCGATGATTTCGGCGCAATCACAGCTCGGGCCGACAGGTATTCACCTTCCCAAGAGCCCGCATCAGAGCCAAGTGTTTTCGTGCCGAACTCAAGCGCATGTCCACCGGTCATCGGGCCCGGCCCGTGGCCGGCGTCCTCCACAGAAGGAGTCGTGCCCATGAGCACCAACTGCCCGGTCGGCGGCCTCGTCCCCCGGCGTGCGCTCTCATGACCGTCAGCGTGCACCCAGCCCAGGTCAAGGCCCGGTCCATCGGCGACGCCCTGCCGTGGCTGGCCCGCCACCAGGGCCGAACGGTCGTCATCAAACTGGGCGGACACGCCATGGTCGACGAGGACCTCACGGCGGCCTTCGCCCGCGACGTCGTCTTCCTGCGCTACGCCGGGCTGCGGCCCGTGGTGGTGCACGGAGGAGGCCCCCAGATCGATGCCGAGCTCGCGCGGCGCGGCCTGGAGCGCGAGTTCAAGGCCGGGCTCCGCGTCACCTCGCCGCCCGCGATGGACGTGGTGCGGATGGTCCTCGCCGGCCAGGTGCAGCGCGAGCTGGTCGGGCTGATCAACCGCTTCGGTCCTCTGGCCGTCGGCATGACCGGCGAGGACGCGGGCACCCTCACCGCGGTGCGGCACATGCCGTGGATCGACGGGGAGCCGGTGGACGTCGGCAGGGTCGGCGACATCACCGACGTGGACACCGGTGCCCTGGACAGTCTGCTGGCGGACGGCCGGATCCCGGTGGTCTCGCCGCTCGCCCGCAGCGCCGAGGACGGCCTGGTCTACAACGTCAACGCCGACACCGTGGCGGCGGCGCTCGCGACCGCGCTGCGCGCCGAGGCGCTCGTCATGCTGACGGACGTCGCGGGTCTGTACGCGGGCTGGCCGCACAGTGAGGAGGTCATCCAGCGGCTCACGGCCTGCGAGCTGGAGAAGCTTCTGCCGGAGCTGAGCGACGGCATGGTGCCCAAGATGACCGGTTGCCTGCACGCCGTGCGAGGCGGCGTGGGCGCGGCCCGGGTGATCGACGGACGGATCCCGCACTCGGTCCTCCTCGAGATGTTCACCGACGACGGGGTCGGCACGGTGATCGTGCCGGACCCGGACGAGGTGGAGATCCTGCCGTGAACGAGCAGCGGCAACAGCGACGGCAACGGCGAACCATCGGCTCGGCATGGCCCCGCAGCGGCCGATCCCGGCTCACCGGCACCCGAACGGCGACACTCGAGCGAAGGCGAGGGCAGCGCCCGTGACACACACCCCCTGGGCTCCTCCCTCGGCCGAGGGCCGCGTCCACGCCATGCCGTCATCCGGTCCGGCGGATCAACATGCCCGAGGACCGGCCGACTTCATCCGGCATCCGCTGGACTCGGGCCGCCTGACGCACGCGGCGGATCTCACGCCGCAGCTGGCGGCCCTCGGCCACGAGCTGGCCGTCGCAGCCGAAGCGGACGGGGACGAGGCCCGCGCACTCGCCCGCCGTCTCGCCGTCTCCCTCTCGCCCGAGGCCCGGCTCGTGCTGCTGAGCGCCCTGGCCGAAGCCGACGCGTCGCTCCCCGGCCGTCCCGAGTCCGGCGATCCCGAGTGCCGGCCGGCGCCCCGGAACGATCCGCCCGACGGTCTCATCCGCCTGCGGTTCGCCGATGCGATCGCGCTCGAACGTGCCGGCGCCGCCTTCGGCGCCGGATCGGGCCCGGGCCTCGGCGACGCGTGGAGCGACCCCGCGACGCTCACCCTCCGGATCCGCGGCGACGCCGGCATCGAGACCCTGCGGGCCGTGCTCGCGGTCCTCGACGCGGCAGCGGTCACGGCCGAGTCGCTCACCGTTCACACACACGAACTGGACGACGTCTTCGCCGCGTTCACCGGCCTGCCCTGAGCTCCGGGCGGGACCGTCGCCTGCCCCGTCGGCCGCCCGTGAGTGCGCGGGGCCACCGCCGGCCCGATGTCCCGGAGCACCGGACGGCGGTGGCCGCGGGGGCGCCGTGTCACGACAGCGCGAGGGTGCAGCACTTGACGCTGCCGCCCGCCTTGAGCAGCTCCCCCAGGCTCACTCCGATCGGGTTGAAGCCCCGCTCCTTCAGCTGTGCGATGAGCCCGGTGGCCGCCTGGGGCAGCAGCACGTTGAGCCCGTCGCAGAAGGCGTTGAGGCCGAACACCGCGGCGTCCTGGTCCGAGGCGAGGACCGCGTCCGGGAACATCTCCCGCAGCACCGCCCGGCTGCCCGGGCTGAAGGCCGCCGGGTAGTACATGACCTCGTCCGACGAGAGCACCGAGAGCGCGGTGTCCAGGTGGTAGAAGTTCGGGTCGACCAGGGTCAGGCCCGTCACGGGGATGCCGAAGAACTCCTGGGCCTCCGCGTGCGAGCGGGAGTCGGTCCGGAAGCCGGTGCCGGCCAGCATCCGGCGTCCCACGCGCAGGTAGTCGCCCTCGCCCTCGTTGATGTGCTCCGGCCACAGCAGCTCGTGGAAGCCGTTCCGCGCGAACCAGTCGAGGTAGGCCGGCCCCTCCGCGGTCCGCTCCCGGTGCCGGAACCGGGCGCCGAGGACCTTGCCGTCCACCACGGTGGCGCCGTTGGCGGCGAACACCATGTCCGGGAGGCCTTCGATCGGCTCGACCACCTCGACCGTGTGCCCGAGCGAGAGGTACAGCTCCCGCAGCTGCTCCCACTGGAGCAGGGCCGTCTCGGCGTCCGTCGGCTTCTCCGGGTTCATCCACGGGTTGATGCTGTAGGTCACGTCGAAGTACTGCGGGCGGCACATGAGCAGACGGTGCGCAACGGCCTTCCGTTCCGCCCGGGGTGCCCGTTCGTCGACTGCGGCGCCGTTCATGGGCATGGCGGGTTCCTCCTTGTGTTCTTCGTGAGAGAGGGATGCGTGCTCGGCGCGGCGGGGTGTGCGGCGCCGGCCGCTCGGCCCGCGAACGGGCCGTCGTCAGACCTCGATCAGGCCGCTCGCCCGGGGCCCGTGGGGTGCCGGGGCAGCGGTGGCTGCGCATCGGACCGTGGGCATCCGGGTCGAGGGCGGGCATCGGGCAGGGGGCGGCGTGCCGCGGGGCAGGACGGGGCGGGGCCGGGCGGGGAGGGTCCGCGACAGGTCCAGGCTCTCCGCACGGCTTTCCCCAGCAGCCCCAACTCCCCTATGCCACAGGGCAGTTGACTGCCTCCATCCTAGTCCGGCACACCTTCCGCACCCCGATCCCCCCATCCGCGTTCAAGCGTTCTTCCAAGTGGCTCACCGGCTTTCACAGGGAGGCGTGCGGCGCGGGACCGGTCGTCCGGTGCGCGAAGACTTCCCCCGTACGTCGACGCGCCCGCCCTCGTCGGGGTGACGGCGGGCGGGCGCGGACAGGGAGGGGATGTGCACGGCCCACTCTAGGCAAGGGGCGGCCCCGGGTCTCTTCGCTGTGCGGAACCTCGAGCTCGGCTGCAGCGGTGTTCCACCTCACGCCGCCTCTCCCAGGTCATGGTCGTCCCGCTGTTCCGCCCTCGTCGTGGTGGGTCATCAGCGTGACCGGGAGAGCGGTGCGGGCACCGAGAGTCCGCGGCGGCTCGGTGTCCGCGGGCGGCGCGGTCGGCGGGCCCAGGCGTGGATCCGGCTCGCCGACACCCGTTCGTAGGCGGCTCGAGCAGGGAGAAGACCATCCACAAAACTCTGGCGCGGTCCTGGGATCCCACGTGCTCAGGCCAGATCGTCGCGGGTCACCCGGCGGTGCGCGGTGCGCCACTCGCCGCGGGTGCGGACCAGGACGTCCTCCATGACGCACACGTACAGGACCTTGCAACCGCCTCCGCTCGGCGTGACGTACACCAGGGCCGAGCAGCGGGTACGCAGCGACCCGTCCGCGTGGGGCTGTACGTCGAGCTTGCCGACCCAGTGGTTGAGGCGGCTGCCGGCCCGCCGCTGCCGTTCCGCGCCGGCGCGCACGTAGTGGGCGAGCCCGGCGCGGCCACGCACCGGCTCGGACAGGGAAGGCAGTTCGAAGACGGCGTCCTCGGTGAAGGTGCCCGCCCAGCGCTCGGTGTCGTGCGCGTCCAGGATCTGCATCTGGTGCGCGTAGAACTGCTGCACCTCCGTGTACAGGGCGGCGAACTTCTGGCTCCGGAGCGTGCGTTCGGCGGCGCCCACCAGCTCGACGGTCAAGATCTCAGCCCCCGATTCCGTCCGTGTCCTTGGGGTGGTGAGGGACACCGAGGGTTCCCGGGACACCCCAGGGAATCCGAACTCGGTACGGACAGTCTTTGAGGCTCGGATCGAGCATCCTTTGAATGCTCCTCAAGCGCTCCCGCCGACGGAGGCCGCCGCGGATGTCAGCCGGCGTATCGAGTGGCGGGCTCGGTCCTGGCACGCCGGACCTGTTCTCGGCCGCCACCCGCATCGCTGGATCCGCTCTCGAGCGGTCCTCCACAAGCGGTTGTGAGAATGCGTGCCGAGCGGTGCAAAGCCCACTCGTGCGAGCGGCCGCCGCGGCCGGGACGCGGCGGTCGTCCGACCTTCCTGCCCCGGTCCGGGACCGCTGCTCACAGGGCCGGACGCCGGAGGGTCCCGTCGATGGAGTGGACATGCAGAAGGTGGAAGTGCCGGAACTGCGCCTGTTCGTGTTCCACCACTCCGGTGGTTCACATCTGACGTACCGCGACTGGCCGTCCCACTTCCCGGCCGGCTGGGATGTGCAGACCCCCGACGCACCGGGCCGCGGCCCACGCGACGGACGTCCCGCGCTGATGAACGCGGGTGCCCTTGTCGAGTACTTCCTGCACGAGCTGGACAGCCGGCTGACGGGCCGCTTCGCGTTCTTCGGGCACAGCCTGGGTGGGCTCGTCGCATACGAACTGACTCGTCGGCTCATCGATGTGGGCCGCACTCCGCCGGTCTGGCTCGGCTTGTCCGCACGCGGCACGCTGCACCCCGACGGGGACGGTACGCGACGGCACCTGCTGTCCGACGCGGAACTGCGCCGGGAGCTGGTGGCGATGGGCGGTACGGCGCCCTCGGTCCTCGACCACCAGGGGCTGTGGGAGCTGTTCGCGCCGACCATCCGCGCGGACCTGCGCATCAGCGAGACCTGGCGCACGAAGCCCCTCACCGCGCCGCTGCCGGTACCCCTTTCGGTGTTCGGCGGCACCCAGGACCACGTGGCGCCACCGCACCGCCTGGGCGGCTGGGCGGCCGCCTCAGAGCACTTCATGGGCCTGCGTCTCTTCGACGGCGGCCACTTCTACTTCCAAGGCCGGCTCCCGGAGGTCGCCGGGCTGATCCAGGACGACGTGCGCCGCGCCCTGGCCCAGGTGCCCTCCGCGGTGGCCCGATGACCGTCCTCGACCTCGCAGCACCGGCTCCGGTACGCGGCGAGTGACCGGGTTCCGGCTGCTCACCGCCCTGGTCGTCCACGCGGGCAGAGCCGGCGTTCGCCGGCCGGTTCGACGACCAGGTCCGAGCTGCGGGTTTCCGTATCGTGGTCGTCTCCTGCGCAGTGTCACAGGGCGTCGCCCTCGCCCTCAAGGTCGAGGGGCGTGAGCGCGGCGAGCTTGCGGGCGGCGTCGAGGGGCAACTGCCGGCGCACGGCCCGCGGGATGCAGTCGTCGAGTGAGGGGGCGTCGGCGGCGGCGCGCAGCGGTTCGTCCGTGGCGTCCGGGATCCCCTACGTCAGCCCGCCGCCGCCTGCCTGAGCGCCCGGGCCAGCTCCCGCGCTCCGTCGTCGTCCTCGCCGCTGCCGAGCACCACCAGCGGCGGTGTGCGGCCCGCCGCCGCGAAGTGGCGGGCGATCTCGTACGCGATGGCGCCCGCGCCGGAGAAGCCGCCCAGCACCAGGCGGCTGCCTGGGCCGACGACCGGGCCGAGCGCGGCCGCGCCGCCGCGGGGCACGTCCGCCGACGCCCGCAGGACGTACAGCGCCTCGGGGCCGTCGTAGCACCGCACAAGGCCGCGGCACCAGGCGTCGGGCGCGCCCGGAGCGGCGATGAGGCAGATCGTGGCCCTGCCGGGCAGGGCCGCCGCGCGCAGCGGGACGAGCAGGCTCTCGGGCCTGCCGCGGTCGTGCACCCGGGGCATCTCCGCGCCGCTGAGCGGGCCGATCACGTCGGCGACGGTGGTCGTCGGCTCCCGCACCGTGTAGGGCAGCCGGCGCAGCAGCCGGGCGCTCTGCATGAGCATGGCCTGCGTCTTGTCGTCCTCCAGGCGTTCGCGGTCGTGGACCGCGGACAGCACCAGGCCGCCCTGCCCGTCGTGGTGGGCGACGACGCCCAGCGCGCTCGCGGTACGGGCCGCGGTGGGGACCGGGTGCTCGACGTGTACGCCGTGCGCCGCGAGCGCGCCGGTGAGCCGGTCGTCGCGGCGCGGGGTGTGCTCGAAGGCCAGCAGGGTCTCGGCGGGTTCGGCGCCGCCCCGGCCGAGCCACTCCTGGATGCGGCCGGCCGGCGTCCACTCGTGGGCGGCCATGTCCAGCACGCGGTCCCGCAGGGTGCGCAGCAGCCGCGCCACCGTGTCCGCCGGGTCGACCTCGACGGTCAGCGGAAGCGGGTTGGCGAGTGGGCCCGGGATCCGCTCGATGTCCTCCAGCAAGCTGCCGCGGCCCGAGAAGGAGACACCGAAGCCGACCCGGACGGGCCCGCGCAGCGTGCCGGAGGCCCGGTACAGCAGCATCGCCCACACGGTGTGCAGGGCGCTGGACTCGGTGGCGCCCCAGCGGGCCGCCCAGTGTACGAGCCGGGTCGTCTCGGCCCGGGAGAGCCGGGTGCGGCTGCGTCCGGCGCCGTCGTGGCCGGTGCGTTCGCCCGGGGCGGCACGCGGCAGCGGGGCGGGGGCGGTGACGGAGGCGGTACGGCGCCAGAAGTCCTGGGCGGGCGCGGGGTCCTGACGGTCCAGCCAGCGGGTGTAGTCGCGCAGGTCGGGGCGGCGTTCGCCGCCGGGCAGGATGCCGCCCGCGAGGTAGGCGCGGTAGAACTCGCGGACCAGGACGCGCACGCTCCAGCCGTCGAGGAGCGCGCGGTGGTAGGTGAGCACCACGTCGGTGTACGGCTCCTCGTCGAAGGAGCGGACGGGCGGCCTGTCGAGAAGGGCGACGTGCAGCAGGCCGGGGCGGCGCAGGTCGAAGCCGCGGGAGCGCTCGGCGGTCAGGAGGTGCTCGCGGTCGGCGAAGGTGCCGTGCGCGTGGTGGGCCACGTCGGGTTCGCAGTGGTCGAACAGGACGGCGCGGGGGTGCGGGTCCCAGACGAACGCGGACCTGAGGACGGTCTCGCAGGCGAACACCGCCCGCCAGGACGCGGTGAACCGGCCGGTGTCCAGCGGCCCGTGCCACCGCCAGGCGAGCTGCTCGACCTGGTGGTCCGGTCCGGTGCTCGCGTCGGCGAGCAGCTCGCGCTGCAACGGGGTCACGGAGAAGGTCTGCGGCAGCGGCCCGTACACGCTCGGCCGGACTCCTTCGCCGTCGGCGACGGACGCGGGGTCGGGTGCCGCCACCGGGGTGCTGGTGATCAGGTCGGCGAGGAGTCCGGCCGGGTAGGGCGCCGGATCGCCGGCCGGGGAGGGGAGTTCGAGGCTGTGGTGGTCGGGTCCGTGCCGGTGCAGCCGGAGTTGGTCGGTGAACGGCGTGGGATGGTCGGCGGCGATCCGGTCGAGCGCGGCCCGGAACAGGGCTATGTCGAGCCGGCCCCGCAGCTCCAGCACCGGCCGGGACTCCTGGGTGTGGTGTCCGGGGTCGAGGACCACGGTCATGGTCGGTGCCTGGGAGCGATCCATCGGCATCGGTTTCTCCTCCTCTCCTGACTCACGGACCTTCGATCATGGAAGGCCGCGCCACGTGCCGCTGACACGGCGCTGACACGGGTCGGCAGGAATGGCGCGGGCCGGTCTCGAACGGGTAGGCCGCCGCGTGGACCGGTTACGCAGGCGCGGCTTGTGCGGCAGATTCCGCACGTCACTCTTGACCGTGTGTGCGGAGAGGCAGAGCTGGGCGGCGATCTCGCCGTCGGACAGGCCCCGGGCGAGCAGTTCGAGCACTTCGCACTCGCGCTCGGTGAGCTGGTCGGGGCTGACGTGGGAGACCGGGGACTCCCGTGAGGCGGCGGTGCGGTGCGGCGGCTGCGCCGTCTCGTGGACGAAGGTGCAGCCCGCGGCCGCCAGGACGACGGCGGAGGCCGGCCGGCCGGCGGTGGCGGGCAGCGGGCCGTGAGCCGGGCCGGAGGGGCCGGGAGCGGGCTCGCCCATGGTCAGCGGCCGGACGCCGTCGCCGACGGCGCGGGCCAGATCGCGGGCGCGGTCGGCGGGCAGCGGGCTGTGCGCCATGAGCACGTGCGGGCGGCGGGCGCGCAGGGCGGCCGCGGCATCCGGGCCGGGGGTGGACTCGCCGGTGACGCAGATGCCCGGACGGCCTTCGAGCAGGGTGGCGTGCCGCTCGTCCATGGCTGCCTCCTCCCACTCGACACCGGTCACGGTAGTGGGCGCGCACGGCGTCTCCCCGCTTTCTCCGGCGCTTCCCCAGTGTTCCGCGAGCGGTTCTGACTGCTGGTCCCACGCGACGGGTTCGGCGACCGCGCCGAAGGAAGCCGTCGTCGAGCATGGTCTGCACCCGGGTGTCCCGGGAGGGGTCGAGTCCGCAGTCGTGGCACGCGATGCCGCCCAGGTAACGGCCGAGCGTGGACCCGGTGCCGAAGGCCCACGCGCCGCGGGCGGCTGGGCGGCCGTCGGGGGCGAGGAGCTCGGGGCTGCCGGCGCCGAAGCCGAACTCGGTGAAGGGCAGGCGCAGTCCGTGGCCGATGGCCTGGGTGTGGGCCTCCTTGAGGGTCCACAGCCGCAGCATGGCGGCGGACTGCTCCGTTCGGGTGGCGCGTGGGAGAGGCCGGGGCCGTGCGGGAGGAGGAGCCGGAGCGGTTCAGTGGTCGGGGCACCGGACCGTGGGCGGAAGGTCGGTGGCGGGTGTCGGGCGGTGCAGGCGGGTGCGGGCGGTGAGTACGGCTCTCGTGTCGCCGACCGTGACGGGGATGTCCTCGGCGGGGCCGTGCGGGCCGCATGCGAGGAGGTGGGTGTGGCCGGCCGAGCGGAGCCGGTGTTCCGCCCGGGGCGGGGCCGTGGCGGACGGGCGGACGATCCCGCGTGCCGCTGCGCGCAGGGTCAGTGTGCCCGAGAGACGTGGCCGGCGGCGAGTTCGCCCACGCCGTCGCCGGCCACGGCCGCACCCCCGGTCCTCCCACAGCCGGTACAGCGTCACCTGGTAGGTGAGCAGCGCGCTCCGGCCGTACTCCGGCGCCGCGAACAGCCGCGTGTCCAGGCCGTCCTGCGGCGCGAACACCACCGCGGCGAGCGGCAGTGGCCATACGTCGTCCAGCGCGCGGCACACGGTGTCGAACGTGGCGCGGAAGACCGGGAACGTCCCGTACAGGGCACGGCACAGGGTGAGCGGCCGGCCCTGCCGGTCGGGGAACAGCACGGCCGGCCCGGGCCCGCCGTGCGGCACGGGCGTCCGCGGGGCCTTGTGGGTCGTCCTGGACACGGGCACGCGGACCGCCTCTCACAGCATGCGGACCGCGGACCCGGCGTGACGCTTGGCCAGTTCGAGGGTGGCCAGGCTGTGGCGGCCGAGCGACTCGCGCACATGGCGGCGGGCGTCGGCGACGGTCGCACCCGGGCCGAGGACGGCTTCGACGTTCTCCTCGCGCAGCACGACGCTGTGCTGCGCGGTGACCGTGACGCCGGTCTCGTCCGGAACGACGGACCACTCACCGGTGTGGGCCGTCAGCAGGTCGGGCGTGACCGTCTGCTTGTAGACGATGCGGCCGGCGTGCGGGAAGCACACGCGGACCGACTCGGTGGTGTGGGTCGAGCCGTCCGCCGTCGTGGTGTCCATGGACACCATCTGGACGCCCGGCTCGTCCTCGGTGACGTCGAGCCGGGACACGTGCGGAACCCGCTCGGGCCAGTCCGCCACCCAATACAGGAAGTCGTAGACCAGTTCGGCGCCGCCCCTGACCCGGACCGAGTCCTCGAAGACCAGGATCAGTTCATCGAGGCGGCTCCACTGCTCGGCGATCCGGCTCAGGTTGCCCAGTTCCGTACGGCTGTTGGAGTCCACCGCCTTCTCCACCCACGCCACACCGGCCGGGTCGTCGCCCTCGACGGTGAAGTCGCACAGCAGCGTCAGCCGGCTGTGCCGGGCATCAACCTCCTCGACGGTCCAGGTGCCGAGCATGCTCTCGACGGGAGCGGCCGGCGGATCCTGGCGGAAGGTGATCCGGCGGTCCTGCGGGGACAGCTGCCGGCTGGAGGTCCAGGACCTGACCTGTCCGTCGGCGGTGGCCCACATCCGCAGCCGCTCGCTGCGGCCGTCGAAATCCAGCTGTTCGACGTGGACGTTGGACGAGAAGTACCAGGGCCAGCGCGTGGCGTCGGCGATCAGGCCGTAGACCACATCGGCGGGGGCGGCGACGTCCACGCCGTGCACTGTGGTGTGCACTCGCTCGGCGGCCATGTGTCCTTGCACCCTCTCCGTGTACGGCCCGATGACGGCTCGGGTCGGCTCAGTGGTTGCCCAGTCCGCCGCAGACGTTGAGCGCCTGCGCGGTGATGGACGCGGCCTGGCGGCTCGTCAGATGGCCGACGAGGCCCGCGACCTCCTCCGGGGTGGGTAGCGGCCGAGTGGGATCTTCGCCTCGAACTGCTCCTGCACCTGCTCGGTCGTCGTGCCGTAGGCGGCCGCGTAGCCCTGCCGGCCGACGACGGCGTGCTTGGAGGCGGTGCAGGGGGCGCCGAGGACGACGCCCTGCTTGCCCGCCGTGGAAGCGATGTTGATGATCCGGCCGCTGGGATCGCCGGTGATGCCGCCGTGGTTGAGGACCTCGCGGGTGAACAGGAAGACGCGGGTGAGGTTGGTGTCGATGACGTCGTGCCACAGCTCGTCGCTGATGCCCGCGGTGGGGCCGCCGCCGCTGCGGCCGGCGTTGTTGACCAGCACGGTGATCGGACCGAACGTGTCGACGGCCGTGCGCACCAGGGCGGCGAGCGAGTCGGCGGAGCGGACGTCGGCGGCCGCTCCCTCCACTTCCAGGGCTTCGGCGCGCAGGTCCTCGACGGTCTGCTCGACCTCCTCGGTGCGCGCGCACAGGAAGACGCGGTGGCCGCGCTGCCCGAGCTCGCGGGCGACGGCCAGGCCGATGCCGCTGGTGCCCCCGGTGACCGGGGCCACGGGCTTCGGCTGCGTCGCTGTCGTCATCGCTGGGCCTCCTGTCCGGTGACGGTGCTCAACACCCTGTCCCGGCCCGCTGGAGAGGCGGACGAGGAACCCTGGAGAGCCGCCGCCCGGCGGACGCCGCGGCCCTCCCATGTCTCGCCGGTCAGACGGAGTCCGCAGTCCGGACATGGCACCGAGCACCTTGCGCTGGATGGCGCGCCGCAGTGGCGGCACATTGCCTACGACGGTGAAGACGACCGGCAGCGCGGCGGTGGCGAGGAGGTTCTTGAACTGCACGAGGAAGGTGACCGTGCGGGTCGAGCCGAGCAGGGCCCGGCCGATGGGCACCCGTTCCTCGTCGTAGGTGTCGAGCAGTCCGCGGCCGGCGTGGCCGCGGGCGACCTCGGCGAGATTCCGGGCGAGAGTCCACGCCGCCTGGATGCCGGTGTTCATGCCCTGCACGGAGGCCGGGCCGTGACGTGGGCGGCGTCGCCGGCGACGAAGACGCGGCCGTCGTGCACGCGGGGCACCGTGCGCTGCTGGAAGGTGGACACGGACGTCCACTCGGGTTCGCCGACGGCGAGGGGCGTGCCGAGGCCGGCGCTCACCTTCTCAAAGAAGCGTTCCGCCGCCACGTCGGCGCCCTGGGCGCCGGGTGAGGCGCGAGGAGCCGCCAGTGTCCTTCGCGCGCGTAGGGGACCGTTAGCGGGCGGCCGCCGGCAGGGGCGCTGCGTGGTGCTCGACGATGCGGCCCTCGCCGTCGAAGCGGAACTCCGCGAGCAGACACCACACCGCCGCCTCGGTCGTCGCGGTCAGGCGCAGGGCGACGTGGTCGCCGTCGGCGAGGACGCTGTCGCAGGCCAGCAGCGGGCGGTCGGGGGCGAAGGGGGCGGTGAGGGGGCAGGGTTCGCCCCGGTTGGCCGACTCGACCAGGGCGAGGGCGAGTTCCTTGTTGCGCTCCTGCACGGTGTGACGTGCCAGGAGGGAGTGCAGGGTCTCGCTCAGGGGATCCGTCAGGATCAGGCGCACGGCCGGGCCTTTCGTGTCGTCGGGGACACTCGCCGGGTCAGGGTCGCGCCCGGAGGTGGAGGGACATTGGAGAACCGGTGAAACCGGACCACCCGCTCGTTTCCCCGCCCCCGGGCAGCGCATTCGGCCAACGCTCGGTGCGCTCCCGCAGGAGGCCGGGTAGGCGAGGCCGGGCAACGGCCCGCACGCGGGGAGGAGTTCCTCCAGCAGGTGCGGCTGCGGCAGCCGGTAGTGGAGCGCAGGCAGCCGCCGGTGGTCGACGGGGAAGTCACGGCGGAAGAAGGTGCCGCGCTCCGCGAGGGTGACGCGGACCCCAAAGCGCAGCAGCGGGCGCGCGGGGCGCGCGCCGACGGGCGGCACATCGGTGTGCACGGTGGTGTCCTGCCACGGGGACCGGCCCACGGCTCGGACCGCCGCCCGCGCCGCGAGCGGCTCGTTGACGAGGTCCAGGCACCGGCACGGTGTCTCCGCCGCGTTCTCCGCCGCGTCGACGGCCTCCTCGGAACAGGTCGAGGAAGCCGGCGAGAAGTCGGGCGCGGCCGGTGACCCGGGGCTCGCGCCGTCGGCTCTCCCGCCCGGGCAGTGCCGGCGGGACGATCTCGGTGCCGGGGTCGGCGAGGGCCGGTCGGCGGTGGAAGCAGCGCACGCCGGCACCGAGCGTGCGCGCAGCAGTGGAGCGTCACGGACGGTCGTCGGGCATGCGCGACCTCCTGCGGCGGACCCCGTGTCGCCCTGGCCGAGGCGTTCCTCCCATCGAGGCTCACCGACCGGCCTGGAGAAGCGCTTGAGGACCCGTCGGGCTCGTCCGGAACGGGGACGGGGCGAAGGAGCGTCGTGGACGGCGGGCCGGAAGGAACCGGTCCGCCCGGCGCCACGCCGCGCGCGGCCCGCGTGGCGCGAAACCGTCGGTCCCCCGCACCCGCGTCGGTGGGGTCGTCGCGAGGGTGGGCGTCAGGCGGCGAAGAGGTCGAAGGTCGAGGTGCGCCGCGCTCCCGCTACCACGTCCAGCTGCGGGTCGACGGCGAGCATGGCCTGGTGCAGCCGCTGCAACTGCGGCGAGGGCTCCACACCGAGCTCGTCGATCAGCCGCATCCGCAGCTTGCGGTAGGCCTCGAGCGCCCCGGCCTGCCGCCCGGACCGGTACAGCGCCACCATGACCTGCGCGTGCAGACCCTCATGCTGGGGGTGACGTGCCGTCAGGTCGGTGAGTTCGGCGATGAGTTCGGTGTGCCGGCCGAGTCTGAGGTCGGCGTCGATGCGCCGCTCCACGCTGGCCAACCGGCTCTCCTCCAGCCGCCTGACCTCGATCTCCAGGACCGGGCCGACACGTACGTCGACCAGGGCCGACCCCGTCCACAGGTCGAGGGCCGCCCGCAACCGCTGCGCCGACACCTCGTTGTCCCCCGCCTCGAAGGCGACCTGCCCCTCCCGCGCGAGACGCTCGTACTCGTGCACGTCGACACAGTTCTCGGGGATCTGCAGCAGATACCCGCCGTGCCGGGTGGCCAGCACTTCCTTGGCGCTGCCGGGAGAGCTCGGGCCCATCGCGGTACCCAGCCTCCTGCGCAGCTGGAGGATGTACGTCTGCAGGGTGGTGAGCGCGCTCTGCGGCGGCGCGGTCCCCCAGATCTCCTCCATGAGCATCGGAACGGGCATGACCCGCCCCGGGTAGAGCGCCATCAGCGACAGAATCTGCCGCGGCTTGGCCGCCGTAGGAACGATCGATCCCCCGTTGACCTCGGCACTCAACGGACCCAGAACCTGAATCCTCACGGTTTCCTCCGTAGTGGTCGAGCTCTCTGTCCAGTTCCTTTCGGTGGCCAGAAATCTGTGCCGCGAGTCACGCTAGCCGGGCCC
The DNA here is from genome assembly GCF_054462255.1 of Streptomyces sp. SD15. Classification (NCBI taxonomy): domain Bacteria; kingdom Bacillati; phylum Actinomycetota; class Actinomycetes; order Kitasatosporales; family Streptomycetaceae; genus Streptomyces; species Streptomyces sp. SD15. The sequence goes on from NZ_JBTLMO010000021.1 coordinate 82,974, forward strand.
TTTTCCAGCAAGCGAAGTTCTGTAGCGGCCCTCTAGCAGGCCTCCAAGTGCGGTATTGCCAAGGATGGTTGAGCCGCTAAAGAACGCTTGCACAAATGCTCGGAGTGAACTCCTGATTCCGCTCCTTCGGCGATCACGCAGATATCGTTCGATGTATTCCGACGCACATTCGGGATACCGCTGCTCGGACGGAGGCGCGATGGAATTCACCGGCCCTGAACGGGGCGGCCCGCAGGAGCCCGGCACAGGCGGTGGGCTGCGGCTCTTCGTGTTCCCGCACGCGGGAGGCTGGAGTCTGATGTTTCGGGACTGGCCGGACCACTTTCCGCCCGACTGGCGCGTGCGGGCGCTGGACGCACCGGGTCACGGGGCGCTGCTGGACACACCGCCACTCACCGACGGCGAGACCCTCGTCGCCCATTTCCTCGACCGGCTCACCCCGGAAATCACCGACGACCGCACCCCGTTCGCTTTCTTCGGCCACAGCATGGGATCCCTCGTGGCGTACGAGCTGACCCGCCGGCTTCTGGCGGAAGGACTGACTCCGCCGGTGTGGCTGGGAATCTCCGCCTTCAGCGCCCCGCAACCGGGCGACGAGACGGCCCCAGTGCTCGACAACGCCCTGTCCGACGACGAATTGCGCCACCGGCTGGGCGCGCTCGGCGGCACCCCCGCACGGGTGCTCGCGGACCCGTGCCTGTGGACGGTCTTCGCGCCGGCGATCCGCGCCGACCTCGCCGTGCTACGCGGCTTGCGCACGGCACCGGCCGCCACCCCGCTGCCGGTCGCGCTCTCCGCCTTCGCGGGTGCCGGCGACCGGGCGGCGCCCCCCGCGCGGATCGCCCCGTGGGCCGACCGCACCGAACACTTCCTCGGTCTGCGTGTCTTCCCCGGCGGCCACTTCTACTTCCAGGACGACCTCGACGCCCTGGCCGCCCAGGTCACCGCCGACGTGCACACCGCGCTGCGGGCCCGGGCCGCGGTCGCGGGTGCCCGGTGATCGGGGCGGGTACCGAGTTGCGGCTCCTGGGCCCGGTGGAGGTGCATCACCCGCGCACCGGGTCGCGTGTCGTGCCACCCGGCGCCAAGCAGCGGGCCCTGCTGGCCACGCTGGTCGTCGAGGCCGGGCACACCGTCTCCGTCGAACGGCTCGCCGACGAACTGTGGGGCGCCGACCCGCCGCGCAGCGCGGCCAACGCCGTACAGGCGCATGTCGCCCGGCTGCGCAGGCTGCTCGGGCCACCGGGCGGCCCGGCGGGCCGCGAGGCGATCGTGACCGAACCCACGGGATATCTGCTGCGGCTCGGCGAAGCGACCACCGACGCCGAGCACTTCCGCCGGCTGTCCACCGAGGGACGCGCCGCAGCCGCCTCCGACCCCGACCGTGCCGCCGCGCTCCTGGACCGCGCGCTGTCCCTGTGGCGGGGCCCGGCGCTCGCGGACTGCCGGGGCGGCCCGATCTGCGCGGCGGAGGCCGACCGGCTGGAGGAGCAGCGGCTGCTGGTGCTGGAGGCGTTCTACGAGGCGAGGCTGCGTTCGGCACGCCCCGACGGCATCACCGGCGAGCTGGAACGGCTGGCGGAGGAACACCCTTTGCGGGAACGTTTCTCCGACCTGTTGATGGTGGCCCTGCACCGCGCCGACCGCCGCTCCGAAGCCCTCGCGGTCTACGAGCGGGTGCGCCGGCGGCTCGCGACCGAACTCGGTGTCGACCCCGGACCGTCCCTGCGCGGCCGCCGCGAGGCCCTGCTGCGTCACGGCCCGCCCCCGCCGCCGTTCCCCGTAGGGAAGCAGGGTTCCGAGGGGTACGAGGGGTACGGCGATGACTCGGACTACGCGGAGGACATGGCGTACGGCGACCCGACCCTGAGGGCGGCCGAGATGGAACGCATCGGCAGGCGGCTGGAGGAGCTGTCGTACGAACTGCGCGAACTGACCCGCCGTTTCGAGGCCCTGAGGGCCGGCCACCACGCCGCCGGCCGGCTCGCCCCGTCCCCTCGCCGCTAGGTCCTGTCGTCAAATTCCCGTTGTCCGCCCGGAGGGCGGGCCTCGCGGCGTCAGGTGCGTGCTCTCGGCGTGCCGGGCGCAGGCCCTCGTACTGGTTGTACGTGGGTCTGTGCCCGGTGCGGCGAGAGTACGTGCATGGCGCCGCGAGGCAGGCGGGAATGTGACGACAGGGCCTAGGAGGCTTCTGATGGATCTCCGCGGCGTCGCCCGGAGGGCGGCCTCGCGACGTCGTGGAGGGTCCCCCTGCTCGAGCGAAGCCGAGAGTGGGGAGCGTGCCCTCGGCGTACCGGGCGTAGTCCCTCGTACTGGTCGTACTCGGGTTTGCGCCTGGTGCGGCGAGTGGGGGCACCACCCACGCTCTCAAGGCGGTGGGGAGCGTGCGTGGCGTCGTGAGGCGGACGGGAATGGTCAGACAGGTCCCAGTCCCCGTTCAGCGTGCGGTCGCCCGGCCGTCGGGGTGCCGACGAGGGGCTCGGGCAGCGCGATCCGGTGCGGTGCGGCCCTGCCCCAGGGAAATCCGTGGTGCAGCTGGAGCACCGGGTCCTGCCCGTCGGCGGCCTGCACGGCGACGGCGACCAGTACATCGGGGACGGGCTCCAGCTCGACGAACCGCCACCGCCCGGCCAGGTCGTCCGCGGGCGGCCGGAACCCCTTCACACCGCGGTCCTCGGCCAGGTCGAAGGCGAACTTGTCGAAAGGCAGGCCGAGTCCGAGGCCGCGCGCCTTGGAGTAGGCCTCCTTCAGCGTCCACAGTCGCAGCACGCGCCGGTCGCGCGCATGTCCCGGCGCGGCCCTGGCCACCCACTCCTGTTCCTCGGGGGCGAACATCTCCTCGATGGTGTCGAGGGCGTGCGCGTCCCGGCCGAGTCGCTCGACGTCCACGCCGATGCGCTGCCCGCGCATCACTCCGAGCAGGTTGTAGCCGTTGGCGTGGGAGAGGTTGAAGTCGAGTTCCGGCCCGCCCCGGGGCAGTCCGCCGTCGGGCGGCCGCAGAAAGGGCCGCCCCCGTGAGGAGCGCAAGATGGCGAGTTCGGCCTCGGCCAGTCCGGTCTCCAGCGCGAGCGCACGCCGCACCAGGGTGTGCGCGACCAGGTACTGGTGACGGTCGCGTTCGAACAGGAACCTGCCTGCGACCTCCTGTTCGTGCTCATCGAGCCAATGCGTGGCGAGCACCCCGGCGATGGCGGGAGCGAGGTCGTCGTTGGCGCAGATCCACAGCCTCACCGGTGCGGGCGCGGCCCGGTCCCGGTCCCGGTCCTGTGCGGTGATCGTCATCGCGTCCACTCCGAAGCCGTGCCCGTCCTGGCCGCGCCGTCCCGGCCGAGCCACAGCGACCGGGGCTGCCGCGCGCTCGTGGGCAACGGCACCACGGGACCAGCCGGGATCGCGACGCGCGTGACGTCGACGCCGGCCGGCCACAGCCGGGTCAGTTGCTCGAAGCGGTGGCCGTGCCACAGGGCGGTCAGGTGGTCGCGGGTCCTTGGCAGGTCGTCGAGAAGGGGTGGGCTGCCCAGCCGCTGCCGACAGCCCGTCATCGGTTCACACCTGCGCCATACGGCCCCTGCCAGATCCGGCGGGGGGCAGCTGGGTTGCCGCGGGCGTCTGGTGGTCCATGGACAGCGGGGTCTCGGACACGGCCATCAGGATCGACTGCTGCAGCCGGCGCAGCCGTGCCGAGGGCTCCAGGCCGAGGTCCCGCACGAGGGTGCCGCGCAGCCGGTGGTAGACGTCGAGCGCCTCACTGCGCCGGCCCGAGCGGTGCAGGGCCAGCATGAACTGGGCGTGCAGATTCTCATGGGTGCGGTAACGGCTGGTCAGCACGGTGAGTTCGGCGAGCAGTTCGCGGTGCCGGCCGAGCCGCAAGTCGGCCTCGATGCGCTGGTCGAGGGCGCACAGCCGGCTCTCGTCCAGCCGTTTGGCCTCCATCTGCAGCTGTGCGCCCGTCTGTACGTCGGCGAAGGCGGCGCCGGTCCACAGGCTCAGGGCCTCCCGCAGTTTGCGGGCGGCGCCGGGGAAGTCCCCCGCGTCCAGGGCCCGGTAGCCGGTGCCCGCGAGCCGCTCGAACTCGCGTACGTCGCTGGTGCCGCCGCCGGTGACGAGCAGATAGCCGCCGGGTGAGGTCACCAGCACGTCCTTGGCGCTGCGCGGCAGCCCATCCTCGGCGGGAGTGTCCTTCTCCAGCGCGACGGTGATGAGTTCGCGCAGCTGCAGTACATACGTCTGCAGGGTGGTGCGGGCGCTGCGCGGCGGTTTGCCTCCCCACAGCTCCTCGATCAGCCCGGAGACCGGCACCACCTGGTCGGCGTGGAGCGCCAGAAGGGCGAGGACCTGTCGAGGCTTCGGTGCGGTGGGGGCGATCGAGACCCCGTTCTCCTTGGCGTCCAGTGCGCCCAGTACGTCGATGTCCACGCCGTCTCCCCCTCATCCATGTGCGGTGTCTGGCACTGCCCAAGTAAAAAACAGCACGGGCAGTCTGTCAATATCAAACCGTCCAAGCTGTTTTATTTATTCCTCCTAGACTGACCCTAAAGCCCAGACAGATGCACCTGACCAGGCAAAACAGCAGGATCTGCAGCATGGACGCCGCGACAGGGCGACCGCTTCGGAGGTGAAACCCGGGGAGATTCAACCCTGAGTCAAGCAAGACGGGACCCTTGACAGACCAGGCGCGCTGTTTACGTCCGGCCGGACACTGTGATCGGCGTCCCGCCGGACACCAGTCGGCCGAGGGCATCGGCCGACGCCAGCCGGGGCAGCAGCAGGTCCCAGAACTGCACGAGCGTGGCCGCGGACATCCACGTACGGTCGTCCGCACCGAGCAGCTCGAAGCCCACTGTCGCCGCCACCACGGTGACCGAGGCATCGGCCGCAGACACGCCCTCGGCGAGCACGCCCTCGCGCTCTGCGTCCCTGAGCACCTCCTCGACCCAGTCCTGCCACTCTCCGCGCAGGTCCACGGCGTCGTCCCGGCGCGGCGAGCCGTTGCCCAGCTCGAAACCGGCCCGGACCACGACGTCCTGGTCCAGCCGTCCCATCAGGGCGTGGGTGGCGTCGATGAGCCGCTGCAGCGGATTCGGCCCGTCGGCCTGGGCCGGCCCGGCGATGGTGCGGAAAACGGCGGCCGCCTCGTCCTCCACAGCGCGGGCCAGGGCCTGCTTGCTCTCGAAGTGGAAGTGCAGCGCGCCGTTGCTCACCCCGGCCTTCTTGCTGATGGAGTTGAGCGACGCCAGAACGAAACCGTCTTGCGCGAACACCTCGGCGGCTGCTCGTACCAAAGCCTGCCGCGTGCGCGCGGCACGCTCCTGCTTCACCATGACGGTTCTCCTGACTGGGGCCGGCCGGTGGCGTCACCGGCCGGCCCTCGGGTTCGTTCCTGAACGGCGGCTTACTGTGGGGGGTTGCCGTGCTGCCGGCCGTAGGGCAGGTCGGCATGCTTGGTACGGAGCATCGCGAGGGAGCGGATGAGGACCCCGCGGAGCACGGGTACATGAGCTCGCCGTACGCGCCTCCGTACGCCGGGCGCAGGATGAGCGAGATCCTCGGCACCGTCGCGTTGCCATACGCGCACAGCAGCCCGGCGCCCTGCCGGATGATGCCGTCGTGCTCCTGGTCGACGCCCGGGAGGAAGCTCTGCGGCTGATTGGCGACGATGCCGACGACCTGGCCAAGGCCGAGGGGTTCCACCCCGGGTCCATGACAGACATCATAACAAACCGCATAGGCGGTTTAAGTAGAGATCTACGAGGATCCCGTGCCGCCGAGCCAGCTACTGGGAGCCGTGTAGACGTCCGGCCTCCGCCACCAACGAGTTTCAGCCGCGGGCGTCTCCTCCGCACCTGTCCGCAGGGCGAGCAACACCGCCACCACGGCGGCCAGTTCCGCCTCGCCGGGCCGGCCTCGCTCCACTTTGATCAGGGATTCTTCCCTGTCCATGCGGCCGGCACCCTTCGCCTCGGACTGGGAGACACGGTCGGTCAAGCCGCTCAAGAACGGCTTTGAGATCGCTTGAGATACGGGGCATGCCGCGCCTCACACGCACCAATGGACACGACCGCCACATGACTCGGCGCCATGGAAGACCCCTCGGGGTCCGAGTCACCCGGCCGGCTCAGGATGACCATCTCCACACTTAGGAATGCATCGTTCCATTTATCGCCCGCTGGACTGTCGCATTCCTTCTAGAAATTAAACCGGGTGGTATGTATCTTCGCCTTGCTGAAGGAGCTCACCCTCAGCAACAGGCCAACGCGGCTCAGGGGGAAACATGTCTGCGAGCACATTCCGCATCGATCACGCGATACCCAGCGCGGCAGGCACAGGGAGCGACACGACGACGCTTCCCGGGACCGGTGCCCTGCTCGTCCGGTCCCTGACCACCACCGTTCCGAAGGAACTCGTCCATCGCGCAAGCGTCGCCGAGGTCATGCTCACCGACTGGGAGCGTGTGGACGACCATCGCTTCGCCGTGGCCGCCCAGTGGCCCCGCGGGCACAGCTTTTTCGCCATGGACGGTCGCTACAACCCGCTCATCGCAGCCGAAACGATCCGCCAGACCGGGATCCTGCTGGCTCACGCCGAGTACGGCGTTCCGCTCGACCAGCAACTGCTGATGAGGGACATCAGCGTGAGCGCCCGTCCCGAGCACTTCGACATCGGCTGGACGCCCGCCACGCTCGAACTCCGCGTCACCGTCCTGGAGGCGGAGGGGCACGACGGCACCCTGACAGGGCTCCGCGTCAACGTGGAGATCCGCCGTGACGGTCACCTCGCGGCGACGGGCGGCGGCGCACTCACGTGTGTCACCCCGCTGGCGGACCAGCGGCCACGCCCCCACCACCTGCCCGGGGAAGGCCGGCCCCAGGTCATTGCGCTGACGGCCCCCGTCTCCCCGCAGACCGTCGGACGCGTCTCGCCCATGGACGTCGTCCTGTCCGCCATGGGGGAGCCGGACCGGTGGCAACTGCGCGTGGACACCGGACACCCCGTGTTCTTCGACCACCAGATCGACCACGTGCCGGACATGATGCTGCTCGAAGCCGCCTGTCAGGCCACGGCCGCGACGCTCGGGCGCTCCTGCATGCCGCTGGACATCACGAGTGAGTTCAGGCGTGACGCCGAACTGACCAGTCCCTGTGTGATCGAGGCGTGCCGCATCCCCGGCACCGGCATGGATGCCGTGGTATCGGTGCTCGTGACGGGTCATCAGGACGGAAAGCTCGTGTTCCGCTCCACGGTGACCGTGGCCACTCCCTGAGCGGACCGGCCGGGCGACCGCCCGGCGCGGCAGAGGTGCAATCCACCCCGCGCGCACTACGAGAGCTCCGTGACCGCGATCCGGCGTCGGAGCCCTCGTGGCCGTGCGGACGGGGTGGCCCGCCCGGTCAGCTCGCCGCCGCCACCGATTCCTCGGCCAGCGCCTCCTGCGCCCGCGCGTCGCTCCTGGCGCCGAGTTCCATCGCCCGCTCGGTGGTGATATCGAGGCTCGCCAGGACGGCCGGAACCGCGATGCCGGGCAGCAGGTGCTCGAAGAGCGACACCACCCGTGCCTCGAGGTCCTCCCGCTGCGAAAGGATCTGCGAATAGATCTGCACGCCTGTCCAGGCCGCCGAGAACAGCCAGGCGGTCTCGGCCGGCACGATGTGCGGAAGGAGCTCGCCCTGCTTCTTGGCCTCGGCCAGCAGATAGCCGCTCGCGTCGACCCACTGGGTGATGGCCGCGGTGCCGAACTGGGCCCGTGCGTCCTGCTCCAGGCTCAGCCTCGCCACGGCGCTCACCAGCGGATCCCGCCGCATTCGGTAGGCCACCGTGAGCCCCGTGTCCACGAGCTCCTGCAGCTTGCAGGCGCTCGGCTCCACCGAGGCCAAGCTGAACTGCTGACTGAGCACGCCCTCCGCCAAGGCCGCCTTGGACGGGAAGTGGAAGTAGAGCGCTCCCTTGGTCACGCCGGCTCTGGCCAGGATCTCACCGATGGTGGCGCGCTCGTATCCGTACTCGTCGAAGACCGAAGCCGCCGCCGTCACGATCGCCAGTCTCGTTCGGATCGCACGCTCCTGCCGCGCCATGAAGGCCCTCCCTGGTTGTTGCTGGGTACGGCACTAGGTCGGGTGTCCGCTCCCACCTAGAACAAAACCAGGGAGTCCGTATTTTCACAAGTCGCCGACTACCGTACTTCGCGCATTTTCGTTACGCGTTCATCCCTGTCCGACGTCTCAAGGAGCTTCCACATGCTGAAGAACGTGCTGGTCACTGGGGCAGGCGGCTTCATCGGCCGCCATGTGGTCCGCGCCGCCCTTACAAAACCGGCTGCGCGGGTTCGGCTGATACACCGCGGCCCGGAGGCTCCCGTCGGGGGTGTCGAGGCCGTGTGCGCGGACCTCACGAACCCCGCGTCGCTGAAGGGCCTGTGCGAGGGGATCGACGCCGTCGTGCACTGCGCGTCCCTGGTGGGCGGAGACGAGCAGAGCCTGCGCACGGTCAACGACCTGGGCACCCGGGCGCTGGTCGACGAGGCGCTGCGCCACAGGGTGCGCCGCATCGTGCATGTCAGCACCGCCGCAGTGTACGGACGCGGCCCCTTCCGCGAGGCCGAGCCCGCCGACCTGGTGCAGGCCCCCGCGTCCGCCACCAGCCGCACCCGTGCCGCCGCCGAGCGGCATGTGCTGGCCGCCGGCGGCACGGTACTGCGTCCGCACCTCGTCTACGGCACGGGCGACCGGTGGGTGATCCCCGGACTGGCCGGGCTCATACGGTTCCTGGGCGCGGGCGTGGCGTGCCCGTCGGTGCACTCCGCCGTCGACGTCGGCGTACTGGCCGAAGTCGCCGTCACGGCCGCCCTCCAGGAACACGACCTGTCGGCAGTCATCCACGTCAACCACCCCCGTCCGGTGCCCACTTCGGCCCTGATCGACCTGGTGATGGAGCAACTCGACCTGCCGGAGCGTGAGTTGCTGCCGCTGAGGCGGGCCAGGGAGCTGGCCGACGGCTTCCCCCCGGCCCTGCACCACCTCGGGATGCTCGGCACGGACCACTGGTTCAGCAGCGATCGTGTGTGGCGGGAGCTGGGCTGCGATCCGGGCCCGGCCCCCGCCGACGGCCTCGCCGCCCACCTGGCGTGGTACGGCCCGCTGCTGCGCGAGACCGCTGGCAACCGTTGCGAGTCGAGATCACGGTGGGCGAGAGCGCCTCAGGAGACAGTGAGGGAAACACGTTCGATCACGGCGGAGGTCCCGATGGCTTCGCCCTGACCGTCCTGCAGGGTCTGCCCGCCTCGACCGTGCACCGGATCCTGAGTCGGCACGCCCTGAACCGGCTGGCCTTCCTGGACCGGCCCCCCGGGCAGGTGATCCGCCGCTACGAACGCGACCGGCCCGGGACGCCAGGCGGGCCGGGCCACCCGCAGCGGGACGGGCTCGACTACGTCCACTCCGCCGTCGACGACCACAGCCGGCTGGCCTACAGCGAGATCCACCCGGACGAGAAGGCAAAAGCTTCGCCTGGCGGCAGGCGCTTGCCGACCTCGGCGCCGCCGGCGAGCTCACCCGTATCTACCGGCCGCAGACCAACGGCAAGGTCGAACGCTTCAACCGCACCCTCCTCGACGAATGGGCCTACCAGCGGCCCTGCACCAGCAACACCGAACGCACCGCAGCCCTGGCAGACTTCCTCCACGCCTACAACCACCACCGCTGCCACACCGCACTCGGCGGCCAGCCACCCATCACCCGCGTGAACAACCCCGCGAGTCAATACACCTAGTGCGCGAGCGCTGTGGCCTCCGGCCGCTCCCCTGCCGCGGCAGACGGTCCGAGCAGTACGGGCAGTTCACGGTGCCCGTTGGAGATGAACGACTCCAGCGGGCGCAGGCTCTGCGCGGGCACGGCGAGTTTCAGCGCGGGGAACCGTGTGAACAGGCCGCTCAGTGCGAGCGTCGCCTCCAGCCGTGCCAGCGGGGCACCGAGGCAGAAGTGCGGACCGTGGCCGAAGGAGAGGTGGTTACGGCGGCTGTCCCGGGTGACGTCGAACAGGTTGGCCTGCTCTCCGTGCACAGCAGGGTCGCGCCCTGCGGCGACGTAGGAGATGACCAGCGGGTCGCCCTTGGGGATCACCACCCCGCCGGCCTCCACGTCCTCCACCGCGTAGCGCAGGATCCCGTTCGCGCCGGGGGCGTCCACCCGCAGGGTCTCCTCGACGGCGTCCTCCCAACTCGCCTGCCCGGACCGGACGAGCGCGAGCTGCCCGGGGTGGGTCAGCAGCAGGGCGACCGCGTTGTCGAGCAGGTTCACGGTGGTCTCGTAGCCCGCCGTGTACAGCAGGATCAGGTTGTCGACGAGCTCCTTCTCCGTCAGCCGGGTGCCGTCCTCGTCCCGTACGGCGATCAGCGCACTGGTCAGGTCCTCGCCGGGGGTGTCGCGTTTGAGGGCGAGCAGGTCGTTCATCGTCAGATACAGATTGACGCCGTTCTGCCGGGCCTCCTCCAGCGAGGCGGAGGTGTGGAAGAAGCCTTCGATGATGTGGCGCAGCATCGCGCGGTGCTCCTCGGGGATGCCGAACAGCTCGGCAAGCACCTGCGTGGGCAGGAGGTGGGCGAACTCCTGCCGCAGGTCCACCGGTTGGTCCGGTGGCAACTGGGCGAGCCGGTCGAGCAGGTCCTGGGTGATCTGTTCGACGCGCGGCCGCAGCTGGGCAACCCTGCGGGCGGTGAACGCGGCGGCGACGAGCTTGCGCAGGCGTGTGTGGTCGTCCCCGTAGGCGGTGACCATGTTCTGCACCGATACCCAGATCGCCAGCGGCCATGTCTGCGCGATCTCTCCGTCGATCCACGCGGGCCAGTGCCGGTAGGCGTCCTTGGAGATCCGGGGGTCGGTCAGCAGGGCCTTGACCTCCTGATGACCGGTCACTGCCCACGCGTCGACACCCCCCGGCAGGGTCACCCGGGCGACGGGGCCCTGCTCCCGCAGCCGGGCGGCCTCACCATGGATGTCCCGCCCCGACGGGTCGAAGGTGTACGGGCACTGCTGCTGACGAGGCATTGACCCTCCGGTCGGTGAGGCGGGCTCCAGTGAGTCCGGGCCCGCGCGAACAATAAAACCGTATACGCGGTATGTTCAAGGGAACAGCGAACAGCGCCCCCATCCCAACCCAGCGGTCCCGCACCCGGGTCACCCTTCCTTGGCGGAAGGCCTGCCACCGCTTACGTCGGGGCCGAGCCGCGCATGCTCCGCCCTCAGTATGTCAAATGGGGGTTGAAAACAAAACCGGTTAGTCCGTATCTTATTTGGCCTGAGCCACCCCTTCCCAGTCTGCTCGACATCTATGGAGAGAGGCGGAGAGCGCGCGTGACTGCTCTGACGACCCGTACGACAGCTCTCGTCACCTCGTCACGAGAGCCGGGTGCACCGCTCGTGACAGACTTACAGGCCATGCCGCGGCTGACGACCACGGTCCCCCGGGAGTACGTGCACCGGGTATGCCACGCGGAGGTCTTCCTGACCGGCTGCGAGAAGCTCGACGACGACCGGTTCGCCCTCACCGGCGAGTGGCCGCGCATGCACTCGTTTTTCACCAGCGCGGACGGCAGACGCCATGACGCCCTGCAGGCAGCTGAAACCATTCGCCAGACGGGGCTCTTCCTTGCGCACGCCGAATTCGACGTACCTCTGGGCCACCAGTTCCTGCTGTCGGAGCTGTATCTGACCACGTTCGCCAAGAACATGGTGATCGGACGGGGCCCCAGCGAGCTGTCCCTGACGGCAACCTGCACCGATGTGGTCCGCAGGGGCAAACGGCTCGCGGAGTTCCGGATGGCCATCACCATCGAGCGTGGCGGCCGGTCGTGCGCCGTCGGCGGCGGCCGCTTCACCTGCATTTCGAACGGAACCTACCGCCGCCTGCGCGGCACCGCCACGACGGCCAAGCTGTACGCCCGGACACAGCCCCAGGACACGCTGTCTGCGGCCGCCGTCGGCAAGGCCACACCTGCCGACGTGGTGCTCGCCGCCACCGACCGGGCCGACCGCTGGCTCCTCGACCCCGATCCGCGGCACGCGATCCTCTTCGAGCACTCCGGCGACCACTACCCCGGCATGGTCCTGCTGGAGGCCGCCTGGCAGGCCGCCACCGCGCTCGGCGGCCCGAAGGGTCTCGCCCCGTCGTCGGTGCACGCGCAATTCCAGCAGTACGCGGAGTTCGCCTCGCCGGTGTGGATCAAGGCGACGCCCCTGCCCTCGGAATCCACCGGCGGTCCGAGCGTACGGATCACCGGCGTGCAGCAGGACCACATCGTCTTCACAGCGACCGTCTCGGGCACGCCGAACTGAGCGCGTGCCGGTCAGGCCGCGCGGAAATCTCCCAGGGCCGGGATCGCCGTACCCGCGGGCTGTCACGTCGTGACGGCCCGCGGCACCCCGCCCGCTAGGGCAGCAACTGCGCCACCTCCGACGACAGCGGCCCGCCCTCGGAACGCTCCGTCTTACGCCCCTTGCTGCCCGGCGCCAGGGTACGCGGATCCACGGCCTCGGCGGGCGCACCGGTCGCGTAGAGGCCCTTGGGGTCGCTGTCGCGGTCATGCGGCAGCAGCCAGAACACCCGGCGGCGGAACGTACCCGAGGAGCGGGACGGCTTGGCCTCGGGCCCCAGCAGCGCGTAGCCGACCATGCGGCCGTCGCGGTGGTAGGCGGGCTTGCCTCGGCGGGTCGGCAGCCGGTCCAGGCTCTGGCGTACGTAGTCGAGTCCGCTGACGTCCTCGAGCCAGACGAAGTCGGCCTCGTTGACGATCTCATCCTCTGCGATGAGGGCACTCATGCTGCCTCCTCGTCGGCGACCAGTCCGATGCCCGGGTAGTACTTCCGCTGGTTGGACAGGATCATCCCCTTGGGCGACGCCAGTCCCACCACTTCTCGGACCCGCGCGGCGAAGGCCCGCGAAGAGACCGCCGGGGCCCCCTCATTCTGGCACCACACCTTGTAGGCCGCGTAGAGATGCGCTTGTTCCGCCCTCAGGTCCGGATCCAGTCGGCAGGACTCGCCGAGGAAACGCCCGGTATGGTCCTCGGTCTCCGCGTACGCCGTGGTGGCGATCCGGACGCGTTCGGGCCCGGTGAGGTCCTTCTCGCCGCTGAGGTAGCGACGGGCGCCCAGAATCAGCCAGTTGAGGATGCCGGGACCCTCTTCGGTGACGAGGATGTCCGCGAGATTGTCGATCTTGCGGTCGTCGGGAACGACACGCTCGAACGGGATCAGGCGCATGCGCCGCCAGAACGCGAACCCACCGGTGCCGACTTCGGGCCGGTGATTGCCCAACAGCCACAGCTTGTGGGTGGGTTCGAAGCTGAAGAAGTCCTGACGCATCCGGCGCGCCTTGATGCGGTCGCCGCCGGTCAGCAGCTTGACCCTGGCCTCGTCGAACCGGTCGCCCGGCTTGACCTCGCTGCAGACGATGACGCGGCGGCCGTGCAGTTCGGCCAGGTCGGTGGGGTGACCTTCGTACGGGCGGGCCATCAGGAAACCGGGCGGGGCGGCGTCGGCGTAGTCACCGACGAGTTTCATCAGCACGTCCAGCAGCACCGACTTGCCGTTGCGGCCGGAGCCGAACAGGAACGGCATGACCTGTCCGCCGACATCCCCGGTGATGGAGTAGCCCAGCAGCAGATGCAGGAAGTCGATCATCTCCGCGCCTTCGGGTCCGTCACCGAAGGTGTCGGTGAGGAACCGGTCCCAGCGTGGGGTGGGCATCGGCTGCGGGGCCGCGGTGGTGGAGCGGGAGTGGAAGTCCTTGTTCGGGTCCGGCGTACGGATCAGTCCGGTGCGCAGGTCGACGATTCCGGCCGGGGTGCACAGCGCGTACGGGTCGGCGTCCAGCCGGGCCGCGTTGAGCACCATGCCCGGAGCGGACCTGGCCTGGGTGAGCATCGCGTTCATGCCGCTGGTGCTGAGCGCGCGGCGGCGGTGCTGCTGGAGCGCGGCGGGCGTGAACACACCGTGCGGGTCGGTGCTCGCGAGGGATTCCGCCAGATCGCCGGCGGCCCACATCACGGTGTCGTCCTCGTCGACCTGCCAGCGGGTGCTGTCCCAGCGGAACCAGCCGAGGCCGGGAACATGCCGGTAGTCGTTGGAGTACAGCTTGACGAACAGTTTGGCGTTGCCGCGGTCGCTGAGCGTGTCGGGCAGCAGTCCGTCGGCGGTTGCCTCCCCGTTTCCGCGTGTGGCGAGGACGTTCTCGCCGGCCTGCCGGGGCTCCGGCACAGCGGGCTGAGCGAGGATCTGCACGGCGACCGCCTGGGCGTCGAAGAGGGTGCCGTCGTGTCCGGAGGTCATGTTCGGCCTCCCAGGGACAGCGGACGCAGCCGGCCGGCGCCCAGGCCGCTGCGGATGATGGCCCCGTAGCGCCGCTCCTGCCCGGGACGGGCGTGCTCGGCCGCCTCCGTCAGGACCCGTTCCGCCTCGTCCGCCGACAGGTGCCCGGCGGCCACGAGGCCCCCGGCAGTGTAGGCGGCACGGTTCAGCTTCTCGGAGAACGCCGCGCCTTCGGGTACGGCGGCGCAGTCGGCCACTTCGGCGAGCAGCGTGGCCAGGGCCCGGCTCACGGCGCCACGGCCGCCTCCCGCGGCGATGACGGCCTGCCGGGCGCGGGGCGGCACCGGCCGGGGCGCGGGCACGTGCGCGGGCGGCAGGTGGCCGGTGCGCTCCAGCTCTCGGGCGAGCCAGGCCGGCAGCGGAGCGGGCTCACGTACGGCACCCACGGGCTCGTACACCCCGGCCTCGGTCAGCGTGCCCGGGGCGACGATGTACCCACCGCATGCTCGTACGTCGACCTGCCAGGCCAGCGCACGGCTGCCGCTCGACCCGGTGGAACATTGCCACTGGTGCCCATGAGGGGCCCGGTACCACACGTGAAGGCCCCCGGACGGGGTGCGTACGCGCAGGGTCGTCTCGTCGTCGGCGGGACTGGTGGCGCCCCGCAGGGCGGCCAGCAGACCGATCGTGTGGAACCCATCGGCAAGTCCGGTCAGGTCGACTCCGTCAGCAATCCTGATGCCGGGCAGCAACCGGTCCCGGTCGGGCAGCTGCCTCTCGTGGGCGTCGACGTCGATGATCACCAGCCCTGCAGGGCCGCAGGCGACTCCCACACCGAGGCCCGGGTAGGCACCCCACCACTGCTCGATCCTGGTCGAGTCCAGCGTGGCGGCACGGAATCCATGGCACCAGCGGCCCGCGGCGGGGCAGCCGCATGCCACGTAGGTGTGCCCGGATTCCCGGCAGGACGCACAGTTGCCTGCCGGCGTCTTGCGGCCCGGGGCAAGGGGATGAACCGGCCAGCCCCGACCGGCGCACCATCGGGCGGTCGCCAGTGAACGAGGGATGCCTGACGGCCGGGCACCCGATTCTCGTGAGTCGCCGCATAAGAAAGGCAGCTCAGAAGCCATGCGCATCCCCCATTTAGCGACCCAAGCGACTGAACGACTGGAACAGACTAGCGAAACGGAGGTGGCAGAAGGAGGCACCTGCAGGAACTGAGTCAGAACACGTCAGCAGGGATGCGAGCGACTCAGAGAGCGGCCCAGCGACCGGGGTTGCTTGCGTCGCTTCTTCAAGCACTCAGCGTAGAAGCAGGTCAGAGGCCCTAAGCGGAGCCAGGAAGCGACTGAAGCGACTCAAGGTCCCCATATATGACTCGCAGGCGCCTATACAGAGCACATCCCACTCCCCCATATATCCGTACGTTGGGTCGCTTCAGTCGCTGTCTGGCCTTGAGCACCAACTCTGACCTGTGGTTTTGTCAGGACAGTCAAGAGCGACCGACCGCGCGTCCCGTCGCTGTTCCTCAGTCGCTGCCGCAGGCCGCGCGATCCGCGAAAGCACCCACGCCCGGATCCACGCCAGCTACTCAAGCGACTCTCCAGCGGATCTTCCCTGGCCGTCCTGAGCGCTACTGGACAGTGACTCAAGCGACTCTCCAGCCATGCTTGGGCCGGGCTGCCCATGGCCTTGGTGGCGGGCGCAAGAACTGTGACCTGGGAAGCGCACCTCATGGACGTGAGGTACATAAGGTCTACAGGTCGAAGTCGAGGTGGTCGATGTCGGTGAAGCGGACCTCCTCCAACTGGCCGGCGCGGCGGCCGCTGTCCTGGAAGTACACCTCCTTGAGCCCTTCGGCTGCGATCTCCTGCAGACGCTGGTCGCTGGCGCCCTGCTCCTGGGCGTCGAAGAGACGGGCGGCGTACTGCGGCGGCAGCGCGACCGTCAGGTGACGGAGCCGGTCCTCGTCAGTGGAGCCGATCGGCGCGGTGTAGCCGATGCGGGCGCGGGTGTCGATGATGATGCCGCCGGTGGTCGCCGCCTTCTGCCGGGCCTTGGCGCGGATCTGCGGCTGCCACCGGGCCTTCACCTCGCGCTCCAGGCGTGCGGCGAGGTCAGCGCGCGGCTTTTTGATCTGGTCCTTCACGTACCGCTCGACGGTGCGCTGGGACACGCGCAGGAGCTGGGCGACGGCTCTGGTGCCCTTGAGCTGCTTGACCAGGTACCGCATCTGCGCGCCCGCGCTCTTGGGCGCCGGGCGGGTGAACGCCTTCTGCACCGCCTTGTCCAGGCCGTTCCCGAACATGCTCATCGCCTGCTACTCCCCGCTGTCGACGTCGGTGACGGTGCCGTCCTTGATATATCGGGCGAGGTTGAGCTCCGGGGCGTTGAACTGCTCGCGGACTCCCTCGCCCCACAGCACGCTCTGGGTGCCCTCCCACTTCACCAGGCCCGGGTTCACCCCGAGCTTGAAGCCGCCCGGCAGCGGCTTGCCGTCCCGGTACGGCAGGAAGTCCAGCGGCGAGGTGCCGTCGACCGCGTACACGACACAGTCGGAGAGGATGGCCACCGGGTACTGCCCGGTGAACGCCACGTGCTTGACGATCTTCCGGTGGAGGTTGATCCGCGTGCGGGAGATGACCGCCGCGCGGATGTCCGGCCGCCAGGTGGGCCGGGACAGGGCCCGCCACGGCTCGCCGGGCTTCCAGCCCTCGCCCCGGGGCCGCTCGCGCAGCTTGCCCAGGCCGCCCTTGACCGTCGCCTTGACAGCGGACACCACGATCGCCAGCTCCGGGTCACGCTGCCGGTAGCCGTCCATCGCCGCCAGGAAGTCGGCCGGCGACAGGTCCGCGTCGACTCCGAGGTCGGCCATCGTGGCGAGGTAGGCGTCGCGCAGCCGGTTGTACCAGGCGTCCAGGTAGCGGCCGTTGTCGTAGCGCACCCAGGCCTCGATCGGGCGCACGTCGTAGCCGAGCTCCACCGCGTACGCCACGGTGGGCGTCGCGTACCAGGCCGGGCCCTCCGGGCGCTCGCCCTTCGGCGTGAACGGACTCGGCAGCAGACTGCCGTCCAGCTCCACCCACTTGTCCTTGGCGACCTTCACCCGGGACAGGTCGACGTGGGACAGGTCGACCAGCCAGGAGCCGGGCAGCTTCGGGTCGAACACCGGCTGCTTGACCTGCGTCGGCTCGCCCAGGCCGACGATCAGCCCGTTGCCTCCGGCGGCGAAGGCCATGTTCACGTCGATGCCCACCAGGTGCCGCTTGGTGCATTCGGCGTCGGTGAGCGGGCGCGCCCAGTCGTACGCCTCCTCGAACAGCTTCTCCGCCGGGCCGCGGACGTGGAAGCGCTGCAGGTCCTTGAGCAGCGGGTGCCCGTCGGGCGCCTCGCACGGCGCGCAGTCCACCGGGTCTTTCCCCAGCGAGCCGGGGTTGTGCTCGGAGTGCCGCTTGCCGTCGGCGTCGGCCTCGGAGGCGCGGGTCGGCGGGTGGAAGGCGGTCATCAGCTCCAGGCCGGTCACGGCCGTGGAGCCGCGCGGCGTCATCACCCGGGACGCGAACACGCCCAGGAGCCGGGCGAGTTCCGCCGGCGGAAGCTGCCCGGCATCAGCCCAGTGGCGGGTGTCGAGCGCGTGCCACGACGGGATGCACAGCTGGACGCAGGCCCGCTCCGAACCGTGCGCGGGGCGGTAGATCCGCGCCCACGGCCCGAACCCGCGCTTTGTCAGCTTCCAGTCCGCGCGTACCAACTGCTTGATGACCTTGTGGCCTTCCGGGATCCGCCCGGCGAGCCGCTCTTCGTCGGTGAGTGCGACGGGCAGGCCGTAGCGCTCCAGCGCGGCCTCGGTGAGCACGAGCAGCGGGTCGGCGTCCTTGCCCGGTCCGGACAGCTTCGGCTGCCCGAGCTTGGCCTCCTTGAGGGTCCAGTCGACCAGGGACGGGATGGACTTGGCGGGCACGTCCAGGATCAGGCCGCCGACGCAGTACGCGAGGACCTGGCCGTCGGCGTCGACGTCGACGACCGCGAGCGGGCCGTTGGCGAAGCGCGGGTCGGCGCCGACCGGGGTGTTCGCAGGGGCGGCCTTCCCCGCGGCCGGGCGGCGTGACGTCGACGACGGCCTGGCGGTGCGCGCCGGACGCGACGCGGCAGGCGGAGCTGCGGAGTTGGCGGTGGGGCGGGACTGGGTGTTCTCGGAAACCGTCATGGCCGCAGCCTCGGATGTTTTGCCTGTGGATACAGTCCGCGCTTCCGGAGCCGGGGTGGGCGTGCCGGTGAACGTGTCCGGCACTGCAGCCGGGGCAGCCGCCTCCTCTGCCGCAGCGGTCGCGGGGTAGAGCTCCGCGAGCTTCTCCAGCAGCCGCGCGTACGCCTCGCGCTCCGGGCCCCGCGGCTCGGTCCGGGTCTTACTGGACTCCCAGCCGGACACCGTGGCCCTGCGCACCTTCAGCGCGGCGGCCACTTCGTCCAGCGTCAGGCCGTGCGCGATGCGCAGCCGCTTGCGCTCCTCTGCCGACGGCAGTGGAGAGCGGGACGCGACCAGCGCGTCGACCGCATCGAACAACTCGGACATGGAACACCTCCCGACCGACACTCTACCTCACGAGCCGTACGGATCGCGTACGGCTACCGTACGGATAGCGTACGAAACATGTTCGACGGCCAGAAGGTGCACACTTCTGTACGGTGGTGTGCATGACGGAGACGACTTACTCGATCGTGGAAGCCCGCGCCCGCCTGGGCGCCATCGCGCGCGAGGTCAGCGCCACCCGTGAGCCGGTCGCCATCACCGACCACGGGCAGACCATCGCGATACTGGTCAGCCCTGCTGACGCCCTCGAACTGCAGGAGATGCGGGCCCTGGCCGCCTACCGTGCGCGGCAGGCCCGGGGCGATGACGCCGGCGTCCCGCATGACGAGGCGTACCGCCGCGTGTTCGGCGGAGCTGAGGCGTGAGCTACGAGGTCATCTGGGAGCCCGAGGCCCTCGCCCAGGCGGAGCGCCTCGCCAAAGACGACCCGGACGGGGTGCGCCAGGTGTTCACCGCCGTCGACCGCCTCGCCGACGACCCCCGGCCCGACGGCGCGTTCGGCAGCGCCGACGTGCTGCGCATCCACGTCGGGATCTACCGCGTGATGTACGAGATCAGCGACCAGCAGGTCCGCGTCAGCGTGATCCACCTCGGACGCGTGCGCTGAGCAGATTGGGTGCGCTGACCGGGCCCGGAGTTCCCCCGGCTGGTTCAGCGTGTGTGTGGCAGTGACGGATGTGACGGTCGTACGGGCGAGCTCAAGGGGTTGCGGTGAAGGACGCGGACGTCATACCGCCATCGGCGCCCAACCCTTCGCATCGCCGTAGCCCGGAGCCACGCCACCGAGGCCAGGCACGCGCCGGGGCAGACTCGCCACGCTCCACCGCCATGTGCGAGGCCCGTGCTCGGTACGGAGATCCCCGCAGGCCCGAAGTGCTGATGACAGCGCTCTCCGAAGATCCAAAACGGCTGAGCGCCGCCAGGGCGGCCTGCGAGCCGCTCCGGGATCGCGCCATACCGGCAACTCCGAGTTCGGGCGTGCAAGGTGCCGTTCTGGAGGCCGGTTTCGGCGGACTCCGCGAAAAATTGATCTTCGAGGCCCCGAAGCCCTCGAACAGGCCCGACGTTGGAAGTCGCGTTCGAGTCGAGGCCCCCTGCCCTTTGCTGGCCGTCCCGTGCCTGCGCCATGAGAGTGGTCAACGCGTTCACCACCCCCGGCCAGGGCGCGCCGCACCAAGGGCAACGACATCACCCCGTCGGCCCGCCGGCCGAGCTCGCGCTTCCCGGCGCCAGCGGCGTGCTCCGCACGCAGCGCCTCGCCGAGCCGCTCCAGAGCCCAAGCCTCCGCGTCGCGCGCATCACGCACCGCCTGCAGTGCGTCATCCACGGTCGAATACGGCCGCCGCTGGGTCGGGCTCGTCAACCGTTTCGGCGGAACGCACCACGGCTACTTCCTGCCGAGTGAGGGCGACAGCGACATCGCCTACGCCCTCTTCTCCTTTCCCAGTCTCGCCGCGTACGAGCAGTACCGCACGGACAGCATGACCGACCCAGAGTGCCAGGATGCCTTCGAACTGGCTCGTAAACGGCAGTCCGCAGTGAGGGTATCGCCGAGCAGTTCCGCCTCCGCCCCGCGGTGAAGGCCCAGGTCGACGCCGGGTATATGGGGCTGGCCAAGGAGTTCCCTGATCGAGTCACCGCCCCACCGCCAAAGCCGAAGGACGCTGCCTGGGACGGCGACGAGTGCGCCTGGCGCGAGCAGCGGCGCCGTCAGGTTCTCGTTAGCGGATGTCGTGGTCGGGGTGGGTCCGGTCGTACGCGTGCCGTGCCTCGGCGATGACGGCACGGTGGGCAAGGGACCAGTCGGCGAGTGCCTTGACCAAGTGGGTCAGGCCGGTCCCGGTCTCGGTCAGGCGGTAGTCGACCTGGGCCGGGACGGTCGGGTACACGGTGCGCAGCACGAGGCCGTCGCGTTCGAGCCTGCGCACTGTGAGAGTGAGCATGCGCTGCGAGATGCCGTCGATGGCGCGCTGCAGTTCGCGGAACCGGCGCGTTCCGCCCGCGAGTTCGACGATCACGAGCACCGACCACTTGTCCCCGATGCGGTCCAGTACGTCGCGGATGCCGCAGTCGGGGTGGTCCTCGCGTCCGCAGGGGTCGAGGTCCGCGGGGGTGGCGGTTACCCCGGTGTGCGTGAGTGACATCAAACTGCCTTCTTGTAGCCCGTGGGCGTGCGGTCAAGGATCAAGCGTAGTTACCGATGAGAACCACGACGAAAGACTGCGATTGACATGATCTTGGTGACCGGAGCGAACGGGAACCTCGGCTCGGCCACTGTTGCGGCGCTGCGGCGCCGCGGCGCCGTCGCGACGGGCGGCAGCCGCACGCCGGGCGAGGGGATGCGGCGTGTCGACTTCGACGACCATGTGGGCCTCGATCTCGCCGGTGTGTCGACCCTGGTGCTGATCTCCGCCGGTTATGCCGAGGACGACCAGGTCGTCGGGCGGCACGCGACGGTCCTGGACGCCGCCGTCCGCGATGGCGTCCACCACGTCGTCTACACGAGCCTGACCGGTGCCGGCGACCATCTCGGATTCGCGCTCGCGCACCGTGCGACCGAACGCCTTGTTCGGACAAGCGGATTGCCGTGGACGATCCTGCGCAACGGCCTCTACGCGGAACTCTTCGGCGGCCTCCTGATGTGGGCCGACAACGGTGTGGAGTCCGCGTTCGGCGATGGCGCCCTGGCCGCGGTCGCGCGAGAGGATCTCGCCGATGCCGCGGCGATCGTCGCGGCGAATCCGACACGGCACAGTAGGCGCGTCTACGACCTCGTCGGCACGCCGATCACGGGGGAGCAGGTGGCCGCCCGACTCGGGGTCCCGCATCGGACCATCAGCCTGGGCGAGTACCGGCGCAGGCTCCTCGACGAGACGCCGGGGCTGTTGCCGTTCCAGCCGCCCATGCTCGCCTCGATCGCCACTGGTATCAGACACGGCTTCCTGGACGGCACCGCCCCCGACCTCGCGGACCTCCTTGGCCGTCCAGCCCGCGATCCACTGGCTACGGCCGTCGCAGCCGCGTCCGCCACGAGATCGGAAGCGAGCGTTTAGCGGCGGGCGACACGCGCTCAGCAACAACCTGAGTTCTCCCGGACGTCTCGGGAGGACTCAGTTGCGCAAGGCTGACGCTTTGACAAGGCGCCAGAGGCCACCAGCCGCAGGGCCCTCAACCTGAACACTCAGACTTGACAGGGAAAGTAGCGCCAGCCGGAACCAGCGTGGAGCGTCGCGATACTCAGCACCCGGTCATGAGACACCGCCTTTAACCTGCAGAAAAGTGCCAACAAGGTCCGTCCCGCAGAGCGGGAGACTTCGTTGCCCCCCTCATGTCGGCGTCCCGTCGGACGGGCGTCAGCGATTGGTCGGGGCGTGCCTTCGCGTGCCGACGCTCGAGGCGGTCGAACGCGAGCGCTCCCCCCGGTACAACCGCCACGGCCCGGACCGTGCACATGCTGCGCAACGTCCAACACCGGGGGATGTTGCTCTCAAGAAGGAGGCACGCGAGCCGTCCCCACGACGATCGGCGGGGCTCCGAGAGGACCGTCTTCGATCCAGAAATCCTGGACGCTGAGGATGGTACGCAGGGCCTGATTCATGGCGGCCTGCCGGGCGCTCCATCGCTCGGAAGGCATCTGTGTCTCGGCAGCGGGGTCCTGCTGCCAGGCCACCCGCACCGCCGTACTCCGGCCGGGGACGGCCTCCACGGCGACGCCGTCCGCGTCGAAGTCGAGGGCCACCTCGATGTCGAAGCACCAGCACATCCACCGCCAGCTCCCGCGCTCTCGCTTCGAACTCAGAACCGTCGGGGTTGGCCCTGTCGACGGCGTACTCCGCCCTCCGGTGACACCAGTCACCGTGTCCTGCGTCCACGCCTGGCCCTCCCCCGCTCGCCGCGCCCTGCACCAGCGTGCCCCACCCGGCATAGTCACGGAGACGAGCCGGCGCGTGGACATGTCGCTGTCCGCGCCGCTCTTCAACATGGACCGCTATTACGCCGTAATAGCTGGGGTGCGTGATCGATCGGCAGCTGCGCCTGAAGTGGGTGCGAGTCCCCTGCCGCATTGAGGCAGGGGACTCGGCAGTCTCACCCGGTCAGAGCGCCGTGCCGGCGCCATTGGATGCGGTCAACTGGGCATGGTGCTTGTTCAGTAGCGTCATCATCTTCTCGAACTCGGCGGGGTTCATTTTGCGGATCAGGTGGTGAGCGAGGAACACGCCGTCGTCGTACGGCAGGCGGGGAAGGTTGTGCGTCTCCGAGTCACCGTGCTCATCGGAGTCCGCGCCGTTCTTACGGGGCTCTGGGACGGTCTCAGAGGGAATGTCGACCGTTTCGGTTTCTGAGGACTCGGCATCAGTGCGGGCGCTGCCGGATGGACTTGGGGCGGGTCCGGCCGGCTTCTTCGCCTGCTCCCGCTTCTTCCTTTTCCGCTCCGTCTTCTCCTTCGCTTCCTGAGCCTGCTGTTCCTTCAGTTCGTCCAGGACCGTCTGTTGCTTCTCGGCTGGCTTGTTGGCTACGGCACGCAGGAGCTCGATGGGCTCCTGCTCGATTCGCTCCTTCAGTTCGGGCGTCAGATTGAGCAGCGCGAGGCGCTGCGACACCCATCCCTGGGATTTGTGGAGGCGCTTGGCCAACTGGGTCTGCGTGCCGTGGATGACAAGCAGTCGTTGCAGAGCGCGGGCCTCGTCGAGCGGTTCCAAGTTCTGGCGGTGGATGTTCGCGACGAGTGCTGACTCCAGGATCGCGTCGCCGTCGCCGCCTTGGCCGTCGTCGACCATCACGTAGAGGTCGGTGAGGCCTGCCTCCCGTGCAGCCGCCAGGCGGCTGCTGCCGTCGACGACGACGTGCGTCGTGTCGGGTTCCAGCTCTGCCTCGCGCTCCGGGTTGGCTGTGACGTAGGCATCACGGTTCATGACCGTGATGGCCTGCTTCTGGCCGTGCTCCTTGAGGCTTCCCGCGAGTTCGGTCAGGTCTCCGAGACTGGTACGCGGGTTGTCCGGGTTGGGGCTGATGCGGTGAGCGGGAAGCCGCGCGGGCGGGGCGACGCACTCGGTGGGCACGCCAGTGGCGGCACCGATCGCGGCACGTCGAGCGCTGACCGGCCTGGTTCCTGAGCCGAAGCGCCCGGCTCCGAGTTGGTCGGCCTTGCTCATGAGATCTCCCGGGCGAGTGCGCGCATGCCGACTGCCTGTTGTGACTTGGGGGCGTAGGACAGCAGGGGCTGTTTCATGCGGACGGCCTCTTTCTGTTCCTTGAGGTCTCCGATGAGGCCGACGACGCGTGGATCCTTTATGTCGACCCAGCCCTGGAGGGAAGAGGTGGCGATGTAGCCGCGGCGGCCGTCGTAGAGGTTGACGACGATGCCGAGGTAGTCGATGGCGATCTGCAGGTCGCTGCGCAGGTCGTCGATCTGGTTGGTGAGGAGTTCGTAGGCGTCCGCCGAGCTGTCCTCGGCCTGTACGACGATGAGGGCGCCGGACTGGCCGGGCCTCTCGCCGTCGCGGCGGCGGCCGTAGTAGGCGGCGGCGTCCATGCTGAGGCCGAGGCTGGGCGGGCAGTCGATCAGGATGACGTCGTAGTCGGCTTCGAGCGGGGCAAGGGCCCGCTCGAGGGCGGCCTCTCGGGCGCGCACCGCGGACAGGCGTACGTCGAGCAGGAACGCGTCGTTGCAGGCGGGCAGGAGGTGGAGGCGGCCGCCGAAGTTCTCGTCATCGATGGAGATGATGAGGTCGCGGAGTTCGCCCTTGGGGTCGCCTGCCATGTGGTTGGTGAGGCTGTCGCCGTTCATCGGCAGCGGCTCGCCGCCCAGTTGGTTGGTGAGGTGGCACTGCGGGTCGAAGTCGACGAGCAGTACGCGCAGCCCGAGCCCTGGCAGATCTTCCACCTCAAGGGGGCTGTCGGCGTCGTCGCCCGCGGCGGCGGCGAGTTGCTTGGCGATGCGGACCCGGTGGAGGGTGCCGGGGTCTTCGGCCAGGGCTTCGCCGGTGCCTGCGGTGATGGCGGTCTTGCCGACACCGCCTTTCTGGTTGCAGACGATGATGCGCCGGGTGATCACGGGTCGTTCGATGTCCGGGGCTGGGTTGGAGTCCAGCCACAACTTCACGGACTGGGCGAGGCCTTGGATGAGGGAGAGACGGCGGTCGGCAACGACGCCGCGGAACTCCTCCCACTGGCCTTCGGGAAGGAAGGTGGAGAACGAGTCGGCGCCCGCAGTGTCGAGGTTGACGGGAGCTGATGCCAGGCTGCACCAGTCTCTGATGCCCTGTTCGACGGCGGCCTGGATCTCGATGCCGCGCTGGGCGGCTCTGATTTTGAGGTCCTGCCGGAGCCATCCCGGCAGTTTGGAGACGACCTTCTCGCGGTCGCTGGAGGTGGCTGGCGAGGTCATGGAGGACACCTTACTAACGCGCGTGATCGTTAGCATCATCGACACGTTAGGTAGACCCACTTGATGTGTCCCTCGGCCCCGTCGCTCCCCTATTACGTCGTAATAACCTCCCCCTCGGGCCTCGCTGCTGTCCTGTCTCTGCGGTGTGTAGGCAGTCCCGCTCTTCTGTAGGCATGTGCGGCTGGGTCCCGGTCATGTGTAGGCACGTTCTGGAGAGTTGTCCCGTCTCGCTGAGCTTGGATGAATCTCACTGTTTCTGAGTGAGGGCGGCATGTCGGGTTCGAGTCCTGGCTGGAGCGCGACACGCGATCCTGATGGACTTCGAACCTCAGGTCGTGGGCTTCGCCCCCACCGTCCGTCCGACTCACGGACCGAGCTGGTCACCTACCCCGAAGTCGTCGTGCTCACCGGTCTGTCCGCCTCGACGCACCGGCGCGACCACCCCGATTGCCCACCGAAGCGGCACGACGACTCGGCATCGCATCCCACCAACTGCCCCTCCGTGAGAACGTCGTGCTCATGATCGAGACGTGGGCTTTCAGCGAGGGCGCTCTGCCGGTGATAGCTGAGGAGGCCGTTGAAGAGCTCGGCAGGAGGATCGCCGACGGGAAACTTGAGTCGTGGCTGACCAGCTCAACGGGGCGATGTCTTGGTGTCGTGACGAACACCGAGCGAGCGATGGTGATGTTGCTCGACGGTGAGGGCGACCCTGGTGCACACGCGTCAGACCCTGGGGCCGAAAACAAGAGTTCCGGTCTTGTGTGAGTACGGCGTTCACGGTGCTTCTACGGGCGCAGTGGCTGGTCGGAGTCGTACCTGAGGCCCGGATGTATGTGCGCGAGGTACAGGCAGAGGACATCGAGCTGGAGTACGTCAGCGCGACCGGGGTCCGTGAGCGGGGGTCTTTTGGGGCGTCTCTGGTGAGTCCCATTCGAGTCGGTACGGCCCGAGCGCCGGTTCCCGGCTTTCCGAGGTCAGGACAACTGGTGCGGCTGGTACTGGTCGGCGACCTGCGGCGGTCACGTGGGATATGAGTCGTGGCTGGAGCGCGACCGTCTGATGCTGCACTGCCGGCTCCTACGCTGCAAGGCCAGGAGCGACTCGATGGGCGATGCCCACCACATCAGGGTCGAAGTCGAGCCCGATCAGCACCGCCTGTTCCAGCCACGATTCGTAGCCCACGTGCGGGCCTGTCGTCGCGGTCCACCACCAGCCCGTGAAGTTCTTCTGACCTCGGTAGACCGGGAAGGACCGGGACGGTCGGCAGTCCTCGAACGGGATATGCCAGCACTGCATCAGAGCTGAGCGGACCATCCGGCCCACACCGTCGACGTACTCCAGATCAGACCGATCGGCCCCGCCCTCCGGGACCACCGCAACAGCCGGATCCGCCATGCCCACCCCCGGCACCGCAACGTACGGACACGTCCGAACGTAGGACGGATACCGAGCCGCTGGCCAAACAGGCGAGACTTTCACCCGAACGTGGCCAGCATGAGCGAGGCCTGGCCAGGTACACGGAGTCACAAGTCGAGCGGGTTGGAGAGGTACCGACGTCCCGTCAGCAGCGGGGCTATTACGCCGTAATAGCTCCACCCTGTGGCCCGCGTGCCACAGCCGGACGGTTCCGGGTGGCTATCGCGGCGCGAACCTGCGCGCGGCTCGACTTGCTAGGCCTGTCTGGCGGATCTTGTGACCGTCTCAGTCTCGGTTCGTTGGCATGGTCATGGGGCGGGGAGATCTCGCAAACGAAGAGTGGGCCCGGCTGAAGCCGCATCTGCCGAAGTCCGGGCAGCGTGGTGGCCGTTGGGCCAGCCACCGCAGGATCATCAACGGGATCCTGTTCCGGAACCGGACCGGGGTGCCGTGGCGGGCCCTGCCTGCGCGTTTCGGTCCCGCGGAAGACCGTGTACGAACGCCACAGACGCTGGTCGGCGGACGGCACTTGGGAAAGGCTCTTCGCGGCCGTGCTGGCCGACGCCGACGCGGAAGGCCGCATCGACTGGTCGATGGTGAGCGTCGATTCGACCTCCGGCAGGGCCCACCAGCACGCAGCCGGGGCCCGCAGGAGACCGCCGCAGGTGCCGGGAAAAGACGCACGCCCCGGCAGCACCGCCCCGACGAGGGACTCGGACGCTCCCGGGGCGGCCTGACCTACGCCAGGTCAAGCACACCATCCCCGAACCGAAGAACCAGCGGGCCAACCGGCAAGCCCGCGGCAGCAAGGGCGGCCTGCCCGCCAGCTTCAGAGGAGGAACGAAGTTGAGCGGACGATCAACGCCCTCGAGAACTTCCGGGCCGTGGCCACGAGGTTCGACAAACGCGCCTAGATCTTCCACGGCACCGTCACCGTCGCCTCGATCCGACTCTGGCTCCGCACATGACCCGCCGGACAGGCCCTAGAGCAGGCTGAGTGCCTGCATCGCATCGCGTTCGATGCGCGAGAGTTCGTGGAGGATGAAGCCGGCCTGTATGAGGTTCTTCGCGTCGCCGGATTCGCCTGCTGTCGCGACGAGTGCGGCCACCTGTGTCCAGAGGGTGGCGGCCTCGGTATACAGCCTGTGGCCAGTGCGCAGGTGGCTGCTGTCGATCAGGTGGGCACACTCGGCGAGGAAGTCCCGGTAGAGATTGCGGAACAGGGCGCCGCCGGTGCCGGCCCTCTCCATGAGGACGGCGGCCCGTGGCAGGTCCTCCCGCGGATTGTCGCTGCGCTGCAGCCACTTCGGCACTTGCTTGGCGGTCTTCTCTATGCCCCGGTGGCCCAGGTTCGCGATGGGCGGGTTCAGGAAGGCGTCGGCGCAGGTCTTGATCGCGGGGATGATCCGGTCCTGTGGTGACGTCAGGCTGCTGGGCGCTGTGATGGTGAAGGAGCGGTGCTTGGCGGTCATGGGGCCGCGCTCGGCCCTGGCCCTGGCCAGGCCGGCGAGGCTGGTGGTGACGGCTCCGCCCTGCGGGTCGGTGTCCACCAGGTAGGCGTCCTGTTCGCCGTAGCCGTACATGGCCACGACGTGCCCGCCGAAGTGCACCTTGGTGCTGAAGTAGTCCAGGTGGTAGCTGTCGAGCTGAAGGCCGACCGGCCGACCGGCGTCGATGGGTGCCGCCACGTTCTGCCATGCCTTGCGCGGGGAGGTGGTCTCCCCGACCAGCAGCTCAAGCCCGAGTACGGCGGCCAGGTTCCTGGTGAGCTCGAACGGCTTGACCCGGCCTCCCAGGAAGGGAAAACCCATGGCTTTGCTGTCCCAGTAGATGAAGGACAGCCCGGAGCCAAGCCCGAACAGCATGGGCTCGGACAAGTCGAGTCCCTCATGCCGCAGCAGCACGCCCAGCGCCGTCGTCTCGCAGTGCTGCATGCCGCGGACATCGATGTCCTTCACCATGGTCATGCCGCTCATTCTCCTCCCTCACCTGACGACAACGCTGCAGATGGGCGTGCCAGACCACCGCGTCCCAGGCATGATCGCCGGACAGGCCCTGGTCCGATCCCGTCGGGGCAGCCGTAACGCGTGGGCCGCCTACGCCTGGAGAGCCCGTTCCCTGAGGCTCGGTCGAGGCGGCGGGGGTCAATGGACCTGCCACCACGGCCTGGATGATGACGTCGTTGGCTGCTCTCTCGCTACTCTTCGCCGCGCTGAGAAGCCGGATGCCGAAGATCAGGAGGAAGGCCCACCATGCCGATTCGCCCACTGCGCGGTCGTGCTCGTTGAACAGGTCGAAGTTCGCCAGCAGCAGTTTCGTCCGAAGCTGCCGTGTCTCAATTTCCCGAGAACCGCCCGGACCCGGATGCCCAGCACGCCCGCGCCGCCGACCCGTCCACCACCGACAAGATGGCCCACTGCAGCAAGGCTCGCCGAGGAGTACGCCCGCCAACAGCAGCGATCGACGCCGAGCGCGCGGCCGCCGCGCGCTGGGACGGCCGACCTCAGGCGAGCAGTTGGTAGTTACAGGCCGTCAGGAGCGGAAGCCGCTTATGGCAGCCGGACCGCTCTGCGAGCGTGGGGTCTTCTCGCCCACCTTCTTCACGTCGATGGTGCGCGGGTCCACTGCTTCGCCGGGGGCGCCTTCGCGGTACAGGCCACCGGGATGGCTGTCCCGGTCGTGCGGAAGGAGGAAGAAGACGCGACGCTTGTACAGGCCGCTGTCGGGGTCGGGTTCGGCCTGGTCGTCGAGGAGGGCATAGCCGACCATGCGTCCGTCGCGCTCGTAGGGGGGCTTGGTGTTGCGGCGGCGGGTCTTGTCGAGGGCCTGGCGGACGTAGTCGAGGCTTTCGGGGTCTTCCAGCCACACGACGTGTCTTTCGTGGGTGAGATCGCCCTCGGTCAGTAGCGAGCTCATGGCTGCTGCCCTTCCTTCATCTGCTGGGCCGGGCGGCGGCCCGCCTCGTGGTGTGGTGATCCGCCCGTTGCTGGACGTGGTCCTGCGGGTCCATGGTAAGTCGGGCGGATGAGGGTGGGTAGGGACCGCCGGGCATGCTGGCGGCCAGGGCTGACGGGCGGGCGCGGGAGTTGGCTCATGACAGGGTGTCCAGCAGGGCGAGGCCCGGGTAGTACTTGCGGCCGTTGGATTTGATCATGTCGGCGGGGGAGGCAAGGCCGACTTCCTGCCTCACGCGGGTGGCGAAGGCGCGGGTTCCGGCGGGGCGGATGCCTTCGCCGGTGCTGCACCAGGACGCGTAGGCGGTGTACAAGAGGCCTTGCTCGACGCGCAGGTCGGGCTGGGCCTCGATGTCGCGGGTGCAGCATTCGGTGAGAAAACGGCCGATGTGGTCCTCGGTGTTGGCGTACGCGCTGGTGGCGATGCGGACGCGGTCAGGGCCTTCGAGGCTGTCACGGGTGGTGAGGTAGTGGCGGGCACCCTCGATGAGCCACTGCAGGATGCCGGGGCCTTCGTCGCGGACGAGTTCGAGCGCAAGGTTGTCGATCTTGCGGTGGTCGGGGACGGTCCGTTCGAAGGGCAGCAGCCGGATGCGGCGCCAAAACGCGAACCCGCCGTTGCTCACTTCGGGGCGATGGTTGCCCAGCAGCCACAGATGGTGGGTGGGGGCGAAGGAGAAATAGTCCTGGCGCATCCTGCGGGCCTTGATCTTCTCTCCGCCCGTCAGGAGTTTGACCCTTGCCTCGTCGAACTTGTCGTTGGGCTTGAGCTCGCTGCAGACGATCAGCCGGCGGCCGTGGAGCTCGGTGAGTTCGGTGGAGTGCTCGGAGAACGCACCGCGGTCCATGAGGAAGCCGGGCGGGGCGGCATCGGCGTAATCACCCAGGATCTGGATCATGACGTCCAGGAGGACGCTTTTCCCGTTCTTGCCGTGGCCGTGGAGGAAGGGCAGGACCTGGGCGCCGACGTCGCCGGTGATGGAGTAGCCCAGCAGCAGGTGCAGGAAGTTGATCATTTCCTGGCCTTCAGCGTCGTTGCCGAAGGTGTCGTGCAGGAAGCGGTGCCAGCGTGGGGTGTCGGTCTGCTGAGGGGCGACGCTGGTGGCGCGGGAGTGGAAGTCACGGCTGGGGTCGGGCTTGCGCAGCAGGCCGGTGTTCAGGTCGACGACGCCGGCGGGGGTGCACAGGGCGTAGGGGTCGCCGTCGAGGGTGTCGGGGTCGACGGACAGGTCCGGGGAGGCCTTGGCCTGCGTGAGGAGGGCCTTCATGCCGGTGGTCGACAGTGTGCGCTTCTTGTGGTGGTGGAGCTCCCGTTCGCTGAAGAGTCCGCGGGGGTCGCTGTCCGGCATGTCCTCGGCCATCTCGCCCGCGGCCCACAGGGCGGCTTTCTCGCCGCCGGTGCGCTTCCAGCGGTAGCCGTCCCAGGAGAACCAGCCCAGGCCTTCGACATGGCGGAACTGATCGCGGTAGAGCTTGACGAACAGCTTGGCATTGCCTCGGTCGGTGAGCGTTCCGGGCAGCGGTGCTGACAGCGCCCAGGATGGCGGCGCGACCGGGGAGGTGTGCGCCTGGGCAGGCAAGGGGGTCGGCTTATGGTCCGTCTGTTCGAGGTCCAGCATCTGCTGGGCAGCAGCGTTGGCGTCGAAGCGCGGCGTCTCGGCGCTGCTCATGAACGTCCTTCGAGGTGTAGCGGGCGGACCGACCCGGCGGCGAGGGCGTCGTCGATGATGCGTTCGTTACGGGCACTCTGCCAGGGGCGCGCGGTCTCGGCGGCCTCTCGAAGCAGGGTGCGCGCGGTGTGTTCATCGAGGTGCCCGGCGGCCGCCAGTCCTCCGGCCGTGTATGCGGCCTTGTTGAGCTTCTCGGTGAAGGCGGCACCCTCGGGCGTTGCCGCGCACGCGGTGACGTCCAGCAGCAGCGGGTCCAGGACTCGGTGCGCGCGGACTGGGGTTCGGGGACGGCGGCTACGGGAAATCGCGGGCCGGGGGGCGACCGGGGCATGCTGAATTGTGTGTCCGGTCCTCACGAGTTCTTCGCCGAGCCATTCGGGCAGCGGTGCAGGCAGGTGGGACGGGCCCTCCCGCAGGTAGGTCCCCTGAGTCGTGCGGGTAGTCGGGGCGACAATGTAGCCCCCGTCAGCCCGGACGTCGGTCTGCCAGGCCAGGGCCACCTTCGGACTGGCCCCGGTCGAGCAGCGAAACCGCGTGGCCGGGTAGGGGTTTCGGTACCAGACGTGCAGGCCTCCCGACGGGGTGCGCACACGCAGCGTGCTGTCGTCCTGGGCTGGGCTGGGGTAACCGCGCAGTGCTGCCAAGAGGGCCAGGGTGTCGAAGCCGGAGGCCAGGCCGCGCAGGTTCACGGAGTGGTGGATGGGGATGCCAGGCAGGAGACGGTTGCGGTCAGGGACCGGCGCGGAGTGAGCGTCGATGTCGATGACGATCAGGTCGGCTCTGCCGCAGGCGACGCCGACGCCCCAGGAAGGGTTGGCAGACCACCAGCTGTCGATGCGTGTCCTGTTGGTGGTTGCGGCGTGGAATCCGTGGCACGGTCGGCCGGCGGGGAGGCAGCTGCACTCGGCAGGAGAGTGGTGCTTGTCCTTGCAGTCTGGGCAGTTCGCGGTGGGAGTCTTGCGGCCTGCGGCAAGGGGATGGACGGGCCAGCCCTGTTCGGCGCACCACCGGGCCACGGCGTGGGATGTGGTGGGTCGCGCAGGAGTTGCGGGCACTCTCATCACGTTGGGGCCGGGCACGCGTTTGTCCTTCTGCGGGGGTCTTGTCCTTCAGTCCCTGACAGTCCCAGCCGTTGGCGGGCCACGTGCTGAAGTGAGGGACCGGAGGGACTGTAGGGACTGTCCTTCGGAAGAGAGTCTAGGACCCGGCCGCGTGTGGGGGGCCGCAGTTCTTCCCCGGCGTGGCGCTATATCGGTTTTCCGGTCCCTATGGTCCCTTGAGTCTCTGAAAGGAGAGCGAAGTGTGCAACTTATGTCCAGGATTCACCAATTGAGAGCGGCTGAAGGGACTGCACTTCACCTAACTCGGCAGCCCAGGGGGTCGCTTGGCGCAGGGACTTAACTCGCTGCGGCGGCGGGGCCCCGTTACGGCCGGAAACGCCGCCAACCCGCCGCCAGCGGGTCCCTGCATCTGCTGCCCTCCCGGGGCAGGGAGGGCCTGTAGGAGGGGGCAGGGTCTGTCGCGTCTCCCGGGACCCTCTGCATTCTCGCAGGTCAGAGGCGAAGCATGCCCCTAAAAGGGACTGTAGGGACTGAGAACTTCAATTATGGGCCAGCTACATGTGCGTAGATGAACAGATGTGCCCGCGCGTACCTCTGCACATGACTGGCTGATAATTCCCGATCAGAGTCCCTTTGGTCCCTGATAGGCGCCGCCTACGCGTGTGACCTGGGCATATACGAGGGACCGGACGGTAGGGTCTGAAGGTGCAGAGCCCCTTGCCGCGTCCCTCCTCCGCAGGCAGGGTGCTGTCCCTGGACGCAGACGTCGGGGAGGGGCTCAGGCTGTTGGAGAACCGCCGCCGTCCTGCTCGCGGGCTTGATGGGGGTCTCACTGCTGTCGGCGGCCCCCGCGGCCGCCGTGCACGGCGCCCTCCCCGGCGACTTCAACGGCGACGGGTACCGCGATGCCGTACTGCCCGCGCCGGGCGCGAATGTGGCGGGCAAGGAGGCGGCCGGTGCGGTCGTCGTGCTGTACGGGTCGGCCTCCGGACTGTCGGCGACCCGGGGCAAGACCATCACGCAGAACACCACCGGGGTGCCGGGCACGGCCGAGGCGTACGACGGGTTCGGCGGTGCCACCGCCACCGCCGACCTGAACCGGGACAGGTACGCCGACCTGATCGTCTCCTCGCCGTACGAGGACACGACGAAGGGCACCAACGCGGGGACGGTGACCGTCCTGTGGGGCAGCAGCGGCGGGCTCACCACGGGCACCGACCTGCCGGCCTCGGGCGCCGCAGGGCTCGAGCCGCTGTACTACGGCCTCGACATCGCAGCGGTGAGCGGCCCTTCGGGCGCCAAGACCGAGGTCCTGGTCGGCGGGTGGCACGGCAGCGTCCGCTTCACAGGGCCCTTCAGCCGCACCGGCACGTACGGTGGCTCGGCGGTCGCGAACGACTCCTTCAGCGATTCCGTCGCGCTCGGCGACCTCGACGGCGACGGCGCCCCAGACCATGTGAACGTCACGTTCGGCCAGAGCGGAGAGACCGGGGGCTGGATCTTCGTCAACCCCGAGGACTCCGACGCCACACCGGAACTCCCGCCCCATCTGACCAAGGGCAACGGCCACATCGCGGCCACCGGCGACCTCAACGGCGACGGATTCGCCGATCTCGTGGTCGGTGACCCCGACGAGCCCGAAGTCTCGGGCGCGGACGGCACGTCGGGCGGCCGCGTCCTGGTCTGGTACGGGTCGGCGAGCGGCATCGCAAGCGATGCGAAGCCCGTGCAGCTCACGCAGAACACCGTGGGAGTGCCCGGAGCGAGTGAGAAGGGCGACGCCTTCGGCGGAGCCCTCGCGGTGAGCGACCTCAACCGGGACGGACTGGCAGACATTGTCGTCGGCGCCCCGTACGAGACCCTCGGCAGCACCCGGCAGCGCGCGGGCACCGTAACCGTGATCCCGGGCCGCGCCTCGGGCACGCTCGGCAGCGGCTCGTACTCCTTCTCGCAGGAGACCTCCGGCGTCCCCGGTGCCTCCGAGCCCGGCGACTTCTTCGGTACGACGGTCGCCGCGGGCGACGTGAACAAGGACGGAAAGCCCGAGCTGCTCGTCGGCGCGGCAAGCGAGAACAACTCCACCGGAGCCGTCTGGGTACTCCCCGGCGGCTCCACCCGCCCGACGGCCACGGGCAGCCGCGTGTTCACAGCGTCCTCCGTCGGCCTCACCCAGCAGAACGGCACACTGCTCGGCGGCAACGGGCTGCTCTGGGTGATCTGAGCGGCGTATGGCATACCTGAGGGGCCCGGAACCGAGCTCGGTTCCGGGCCCCTCACGTCACGCGGTTACTTCGGCTGCGGCTTGCCGACGAGCAAGTCTGCCTGCACCCACTCCTGCCCCGTACCGGCGCCACTTACCGGCGGAAGTCACCGGCACCACCAGTCCGTGAACCGCGCAGTCCGGGACGACCTGCCCCGGAGCGCCGTTCGCAACGGCACCCGGGCGGAGCGCCGCCTCGGGCACCGTGCCGGCCGTGGGGCAAGGTCAGGCGGGAGTAATGTTCTCCGCTTGCGGACCCTTCTGGCCTTGGGTGATGTCGAAGGTCACGATCTGGCCTTCCTGAAGCTCCCGGAAGCCGCTGGCGTTGATGTTGGAGTAGTGCGCGAAGACGTCGGGGCCACCGCCGTCCTGCGCGATGAAACCGAAGCCCTTCTCGGCGTTGAACCACTTGACCGTTCCGCTGGCCATGCCGATACCTTTCATCCGATGACGGGTCCGCACCGCGCGTACCCGGAGGTGGTCGTCTTGGTCCTCGGGTACTGCACAGCAAAACGCCCGCACCTAGGCGCGGGCAGGAACTGCGAACCACGACATCTGCGGACGACGCTACAGGGCGGATGCGCCGGTCACCAGTGAGTAAGCCCCCTCAGACAGGACGGTGTTGAGCTGCCTCGACCTGGACCTTGCCGCCCAGGCAGCGACCCATCACCGCCTGCAACGAATAGTCTCTTCCTCTGGAATCTCCCGCAGCCGGACCGCCTCTTCCGCGGTGAATACCTGATCAAGGGCGAGAAGGTCACCTTCGATCCCCATCCGCTTACTTTCGCCGCTCATGCCACTTACGAACCCCGCAGACAGCAAGCGCGGTGACGGCCGCCGTGAGCAAGCTGGCGGGAAGCTGAGTCAGCAGCCCCTCAGCCATCAGAGTCAGTGACGTGTTCAGCATTCTCTTCTCCTTGGTGAGATCCGACCTTTCTCACCAAGGCTCTGCGTGGGCAAAGCCCCCCTGACATGGCCTGACGACTCCGTACAACTCAACACGCCGCCCCACGCGATCAAACGCGTCCTCGTCGGC
Source organism: Streptomyces sp. SD15 (assembly GCF_054462255.1). NCBI lineage: Bacteria > Bacillati > Actinomycetota > Actinomycetes > Kitasatosporales > Streptomycetaceae > Streptomyces > Streptomyces sp. SD15. The sequence goes on from NZ_JBTLMO010000021.1 coordinate 118,647, forward strand.
ACCCTGGCCGACCTCTGCCGCACCCAGATCCAGGCCGAAGTACTCCTGAAGGAAATGGATTTCCCGCCGCAGACCCGGCCCCGCTGGGACGCCAGCGCGGAGACCTACTGGCGGCAGGTGGTGCGTGTCCTCGAGCTGGGCGCCGTGCAGGGCGACGGCGTCCGGCAGCTGCTGGAAACGGTGCTGCGGCACTACCCGTTCAACCAGGACCTACAGATGATCCGGGACTACCTCGGCGATGAGCAGCAGGAGCGCCCCGACGCTGACGGCAATGCCGACACGTGATACAGGAACCTGCAGTTCGTCGGCAGCGAAGGGTACTCGGAACTGCACCGGCTGGTGCGGGAACTGGTCGACGCTGACGCCGTGCAAGTCTTCGCCGGGCAACAGCAGCGCCCGGCGCGCCTGCCAGTGGGCGCGGGAGCAGCGGCGCGAGTGCCGACTTCCCGTACCGCGCGCCCGGACGCCTTCGACCCGCACCTGGACGTCGACTTCGACGCGGAGGAGGAAGAGCCGGCCGCATCCCGACCGAGCGGGTGAACACCCCCGACGGCATCGCGGCGGCCCGCTGGTTCCAGGCCAGTGACGCCGGTCAGAGGGGAGGACCGGAGTGGAGGATCCGCTGGAAGAACCGGTGGTCTCGCCATGCACCGTTGATGTGCAGGTACTTCGGTGCGGTTCCGTATCGGTGGAAGCCGGCCTTCTTCAGGACCCGCTGCGATGCCAGGTTGTGTAGCTGCGTGCCCGCCTCCAAGCGGTGCAGGGCGAAGTCCCAGCGAGCGCAGAGGCAGGCGGCTTCGACAGCCGCCGTAGCAAGACCGCGGCCGGCCCACTCGCTGTCGGTCCAGTAGCCGACGCTTGCACTGCGCAGGGGCCCCAGAGTGATCTTGGAGAGAGAGATCCCGCCGACGATCCTGCCGGTCTTCACCTCGACGAGCACCCAGGGCATGAACGTGCCTGCCCGGCGCTGTGCGAGCTGCTCCTTGATGCAGGACCGCTGCCCGACTTCGGTGTAGTACTCCTCCGGCCGGTCCGGCTCCCACGGCTGCAGGTAGCTGCGGTTTCGCAGCAGCGCCTGAGACAGGGAGCCGGCGTCTTCGAGAGTGGTCGGTCTCATTTCCACGCCGAGTTCCAGCAGTGTGGGAGTCGGCGCCGTCATGGGGTGGAGCAGGCGTGTGCCACCGGCTTTGCCGGCCGCAGGTATTCGTCGAGGGACCGCCCGCAGCGCACGCGGAACCGTGCGACGGGTTGTGCGCGGTCGAGGTCGAGGACGATGGTCCGCTCCTCGGTCCAGCCCTGGAGCCGGAACTCGGCGTTCCCGATGTGCACGAGTCCGAAGCGGGGTTCACCCGCGATGCAGAGCGTGAGCCGTCCGTCCCGTACCTCGACGGAGCCCGGCAGGCTGTCGTCGGGGTCGGCTCCGGAGTCGTCCGACCAGTCGGGGAAGTTCGCGGGGATGTCGACCTGACAGCGCAGTGCCAGCTGTTCGAAGGGCTGCAGGGGGATGGGCTCCCTGGCCATGAGGACATCGCTCCAGGGCAGCTCGTCGAGGAAACCGGCCGGGAAGAGCGCCATGAGCTCCGGAGTCGGGACGGTATCCACCACGAGGTGGATCCGTCGTTCTGCGCCCCGGTTCCTGGCTATGTGGAGCCGGTCGAAGTCTGCGTACCAGAGGCGGCCCGCCTCCCAATGGTACGTCTGGCCGTCCACGGTGAGCTCGGCGCCGGGCTGGGTCACGATGGGGATGTGCAGGCGCAGGAACCCCCAGGGGAAGTTGGTGTGCCCGTCGCTGTGCTCGTGGGTCTCCGCGCCGGGCCCGAGCGCCATGAGACGCGCGCTGTGCAGCGGGGCGGGAACGGCGGCCAGGACCTCGGCGTGGTAGGGGCACCGGTCGAGCACAGGGGTGTCGAGGTGGTCCTCGAGTCCGGCGCCGCCGGGGTCGGTGCGCCGGACGTTTCCTGTGGGGCCTCGAAGAGGAATGATCTTCCAGTCGAAGGTGTCCTCCTCGCCCAGTCCGTTCTGGTGGACCGGGCGGTTCGGGCGCCACGTGAGGTCGGCGAGGCCCTTCACCTCGGCTGCGAGCCGTGCGGCGTCGAAACTGAAGCCGAGGGGGGCGGCGGGGGGGAGGTGATGCCATGTGGCGCCGGACGGACGTTCCAACGGAGAGGACACGGGGGAGCCCTACCCTTCGGTAGATCGAGCTGACTGGTGGGAGGCCGGAGTGTCGGCGGCCTCAGCTGCCTCTGGACCTGCCTTGGACGGGGTGATGCGCCAGGGTCGGTGCCGGCCGATGAGGGCGGCCGCCGCCAACGCGGCGATTCCGGCGCTCGTGAACACCCAGGGCATGGGCATCCAGTCGGCCATGAGCCCTCCGACTGCCAGGCCGACTCCCTGGGTGGCGATCGAGCCGGCTCCCGTGAGCGTCATCGCACGGCCTCTCAGCCCTGCGGGCACACGTTCCACGTACAGCTGGTCAAGGGGAAGCGCGAAGGCTGTTCCGGCACCGCTGACGAGCAGCAGGGCCAGTGCCAGGGGCAGCGAGGGGGAGAAGGCGAAGAGGAGCAGGGGGGCGCCTGCGAGGAGGAGGAGCGCGGGTACCCACCGGCTTCGCTCCTGAGGTCCCAGGAATCGGGCGACGGCCGTTTCGCCGATGACGGTGCCGACCGCGGGGAAGGCCAGGAGGAACCCGACGCTCTCGGGTCCGCCACCGAGCTCGGCGGCATACGGCGCTGCGAGCCCCTCCGGCAGGACGATGAGGGCGGTCGGTATCCACTGGAGAAGCAGGAGCCGTCGCAGGACCGGATCGTTGAGGATGGACCGGTTGCCGCGGAATGTCTCGCGGATGATGCCCGATTCGCGGTGGGTGCCGCTGGCGGTTGCCGGCCTCGGCCGGACGAACATCAGCACCATCGTGAGGGAGAAGGCAAACGTCGCCGCGTCGACGAACAGCGTCGCCCTAGGCGTCAGGATGATCAGTAGGGCTCCACCCAGACCGAAGCCGATTATCTGCCCGACTTGGATGGTTCCCGAGAACATGGACCTGGCGAGCGGGTACCCGTTCATGCCGATGATATCGGGGAGCATCACCTGCCTGGCGGCCCGGAACAAGGGGGACAGCGCCCCCGAGGCGGTCACCAGGATAAGAAGAACAGCGATGGGCATTCCGGGTACGGTCATGGCCAGGACACAGGCCATTCGGCTCGCGTCGCCGATCAGCATGAGCCGCCGAGCCGGAACCAGGTCCACGACGGCAGAAGCCAGGGCCGCCGTGAGGATCTGGGGCATGAAACCCAGCGCGAACGTAATGGCGGCCATCAAAGCGGAATTGGTGCGGTCGAAAACAAGGACAGACAGGGCTACCTTCGTCAGCACGTCGCCGAGAATCGACACGGTATGTGCTGCAAAAAGGCCGCTGAATTCGCGATTGCGCAGAAGCTGGCCGTATGTGACGGTTCCGTCCATCATTCCGCCCTGCCGGTCATGGGACATCCCGCCACTGTTCGGCCGGCCGTGGGGAGATCAGCCGTGATACCGCTGTCCGACCTGATTGCGAGCCGCACCCGCAATCCGCTGGGTGAAAGACCGCGTGAGGGATCGGGCACAACCTTGGCGGCCGAGGAAGGCGCGAGATGGAAAGCGCGCGTAAGGAGAGCGGTCGCGAGCGTCATCTCGATCAGGCTCCACGACATTCCCATACAGATCAGAGGGCCCGCGCCGAACGGCATGTATGCGAACTGCGGGGCGACGCTGCCGGAGCCATCGGGCAACCAGCGGTCCGGGTCGAATGCCAGCGGGTCGGGGAACCATCGCGCGTCCCGCTGCATCACGTACGCGGGGACCATCACCTTGGTACCGGACTCCAGCGTGTAGCCGCCCAGCACCGTCTCGTGCATGGCGTGGCGGGCGAACATCCAATTGGGCGGCCAGAGGCGGAGGGCCTCTCGGACCACCCTGGCGGTAAGGCTCAGCCGCTCGTAGTGATCATGCGTGATGGGCCCGGATGTCGGAAGCACCGCTGCCGCCTCGGCCGCGACCATTCTCTGGATCTCCGGATGCCGCGTCAGCTCGTGGACGATCCATCCGAACCCGGCTGCCGAGGTGTTCTCCGACGCGAGCAGGGTGGCCGCCAGAGTCTCGCGGATGACCGCATCGGGCAGTACGCCGTGCCGGGCAGTGGGCTGCATCAGCACATCCACGAGGTCACCGGTCGCGCGCTGGCCCACGGTCCGTCGAAGGCCCATCGCCTCGCTGATGGCCTGCTCGAGCGCGCGGTTGGCTCGTACGACCCGGCGGTGACGCGGGAGCGGGAACCCGAGCGGCAGGGAAACGGAGCTGCTGACGACCGGGGTCAGCGCATCGAAGAGGTCTCGCCCCAGGCCGGCCACCAGATGCGCGTTCTCACCGAGGCAGAGTACGGCTCCGACCCTGGCCGTGAGCGCGCGCATACGATCGACCACATCGATCTCGCCACTTCCCCAAGAGGAAATCCCGCCGTCCAGCTCTGCGGCGATCCCGGGGATCTTTGCCTGCATGGAGGAGGGGCGCATGTACCTCATGCGGGCAGCTCGTGATGAGGCCCACTGCTGCTTGGTCTCCGCATCGTCCTTTTGTTTGCGGTGGAGGAAGTCGACCTCGGCACCGAAATCAGTGTTCGTGCGTGTGAGCACCTCCCCGGCCAGTGCCGGGTCGGCCACGACGACTATGTGGCGGTCAAACGACCAGATCGCGCCAAACTTGTCTGACATCTGCACCATGAACCCGAGGCGGTCCTGGTCGTAAACGGGACCGTTGCCGGCAAGGCGCCCGCCAAGCGGACCTGGCGGTCGGTTCATCGGCTCCTCCATGATGTGCATTGCAAGGTCCTCGGGCCGGGACGAGATAGCGCCTCGCCCCGGCCCGAGGGATTACACGGATCGACCTCGGTGAGATCAGTACTTGTAGAAGCCGGCCACGGCCGTCATCTTCGTGCGGCGGGCGATCGCATACGAGACGGTCTTGAGCATGGCCATCGTTAGTACCTCTTTCATGAAGGTGGGTTCGCACGGCGGACATGTCGGCATTTGCCGCGTCCCGGAGAGAATTCCTCCGGTAACTCCTTGTGCACTCTCAGACTCGCCCCGGCGAGTCCCCCCGTCCAGAGTGATCACGCTGCACTAAGCTGCGTGCAGGATCTTCCCTGGGGGGAAACAGTGGAAAATCGTACGCTTGAGGACTTTGCCCGGTTGGGCAAAACGGAAATCGAAGTCTTTCGCTGGGCAGCACAAAATGGACATCTCGATATCGGTGAAGCTGCCCACGACCTCGCCTTGGATGTCGAGGAAGTGCAGCAGGCCGCGGCCTCACTAGGGGCCCGGCACCTGCTCCGGCACCTGCCCGGAGACGCCGCAAATGAGCGGCTGGTGCCTGTCGCACCGGAGAGTGCGGCAGCGATCATGTTCACCACCGCCGAGGCCGAGCTGCGCGGCCGGCTGGCCCGCATCGACGAACTGAAGGGTGACTTCGACGTCCTGGGTTCGCTCTACGCCGAGACCCAGCGCAGTCGGCGCAGGCATACGCCGATCCAAGAGGTGCACGGACTCGAATCCGCCACAGAGCTGCTCGAGAACGCGATTTCAGCCTGCCAGGTGGAAGTGCTGACCTGCGAACGCGGCAGGGACCTGCAGCCAGGGCGCATGGAGCAGGCCAACGAGCGCGATCTGGCCCTCGCCCGGCGTGGCATCCAGATGCGCACCCTCTACCAGCACTCCGCCCGCCACGAGACAGTGACCCAGGACTACGTCAGCCATCTCGCCTCGTCGGGTGGCGAGGTCCGCACCTTGCCCGACCTGTTCGGCAGACTGGTCGTTGTCGACCGGAAGGTCGCGTTCATCCCCCGTGCTGACGAGCACGAGGGCGTGGTCGTCGTCCAGGACCTCTCCACCGTCAGCTACCTGTGCGCAGTCTTCGAACACTCGTGGGTGCAGGCCACACCCCTCAACCCCGGGCACTTCGGAACGCCCGTCATCAAGACGGAGGCCGCGCAGGCGATCGTGCGACTGCTCACGGAGGGCATGAAGGACGAGATGATCGCCAGACGACTCGGCATGTCCTTGCGAACCTGCCGCAAGCACATCGCGGACGTCATGGAGAGCTTCCGGGCTGAGAGCCGATTCCAGCTCGGATACCTGATCCGGGCACGGCTGGGCGACCCAAAACGCGCCGAGAGCGGAACGATCGACGTCGTTGTTGCTGCGGCCCTGTCCTCGGACAACCCAGAGCAGTGATCACGGACCGCAACTGAACTGGCTGTCGGCGTACTTCGTTCAGCCGTACTTCCCCCCTCGATGAAGGGGGAAGTACAACTCCGGCTACCCGTCCGCCGACCTGATCACCAAGGCCCTGAAGCAGGGCATCCGCCCCGAGGTTGCCGACCTCATCCAGCGCACGCGCACCGAGCTGCCCGCCGCAGCCTGATTCCGGCGGACGACCGTTGGATCACACCGCACGGCGGGTGTCCGTGACGCTGCCACCAGCTTCGTGAGCATGGTCCGCCGCAGTCACTCCTTCCTCGTCGTCGTGGCGATCCGGTCGGCGTAGGTGCGGTACGCCTTGCGCCCGGCCGGGGCGGAGCCGTCGCCGGCGAGGGCGGCGCACTGCTTCAGCACGGCCTGGTGGAGCGCGGACGGGGCGGTGACGCGCACCGAGTAGCCCTGCCCGCGGCGGATCGTCCGGCCACCGCGCAGCGCTTCGCGGATCTCGGCGACATCGGTGGCCTTGAGGTGCTCGGCGAGCAGGCCGGGCACGTCGATGGCGTGCGGCTGCTCGGGCGCCTGTTCCTGGTCCTCGACGTCGGCGGGCACGCCGTCGAGTTCCTCCAGGACGTCGCCGACGTCGCGGGCGCCGGCCGCGTCGAGCACCCTGCGGATGCTCTTGGGTGCGACGCCGTACTGCCGGGCGAGCGCCTTGACCGCGGCTCCCTTGGCGTACGCGTCGACGATGTCGGCCGCCTGGTCCTCATCCAGCGCGGCCGGGCGCCCCAGGGTCTTGCCCGCGGCCTCGGCGGCAGCGACGCCCTCCTTCGTGTTCTCGCTGATCATGTCGCGCTGGAACTCCAGGACCCCGGCGAGCATCGTGACGAACAACTTGGTCTGCGGGTCGTCGGCCGCGAGATCGAAGCCGGACCAGGCGCCGGTCGCGATACGCAGGTGCAGTCCGCGCCGCTGGAGGACCTCCCGGATCTGAATGACGTCCTTGGTCGAGCGGAACAGCCGCGCGGCATCCGCGATGCGGATGATGTCGCCGACCGCCGCCTCGTCGAGCAGTTGCCGGAACCCGGACCGGCTGATCGCGTAGACGCGGGACGACGTCGCCGGGTCCTCATACTTCGGAGCGCCGGACTTGAGCAGATCACCCAGAGCGTGAAGTTGACGAGCATTCGTCTGCTTGTCGGTTGAATGCCGCAGATACAGACGATCCGTCATTCGCCGGCCGGCGTCCCATCCCGGCCGTCCTGGACGACCTCCTCCTGGTCGCTGACGACGCCGTCCTGGTCCAGGAGGCGTCGATCATCGCCGGTATGTGGATGCTCCTTGATCACGCTGGTCTCGTTGTCGAACCTTTGGCCGCGCTCGGCATCGCGGCGATCCTCGAAGACCGTGACCGCTTCGCCGGCCGACACGTCGTCACCATCGTGTGCGGCAGCAACGTCGACGTAGACGCCTACCACCGCTGGGTCGGCGCGGCTCCCATCCACAGGTCTTGACAATTGCTCGCCGTACCCGGCGGGCGTTCCTCAGTCGCACCTCTCGCACGTGTGCGACAGCCTTCCCGTCAGTCGCGGTGCTCTTCCGCGACCACCGCACTGAGCACTTCCACCAAGCTGCCGATGGCCTGCACAACCCAGCCGCCGACGACCTGGAGACCGGCCACCTCGAAGCACTCGCCGACGGGCAGTGCGGGACGTGGCTGCTGGACGGGCTCGCGGGCGCCGACCTGATCGACCCGCTTGTACGGGCGGCGTCGGCCGGCGGCCTGCAGTCGGCGGCGGCCTCGATGTCCCTGCCGCTGGTCGCCCGGGACCGGGACGGGCAGGTGGTCGGGGCGCTGCTGGCCGTTCCGTCCGGCACGGTCGCTTCCACGGTCTCTCAACTGCCGGGGCACGAGCGGTACGCGCTGCTGTCGATGGTGAAGTACGCGAAGATCAAGGCGGTCGCGGTGCGGGCGGATGCCCGCGGGCGCGGTATCGGGGCCGCGCTGCTGAAGCGGTGCGTGCAGGTGTACTGGCAGCTGGACTACATGCTGCTCTTCGGCGAGTTCGAGACCGGGCGCGACCTCGGGGTGTACTACACGCAGCAGGGCTTCACCGTGCTGCGGCCCGGCCAGGCGACCGACGTCGGCACCTTGCTGGCCGGTGTGCCGATCCAACTCGGTGCGGGGCCGGGCGAGACGTTCTTCTATCGGTGGCGCGGCCGCGTCAGGTGACGCGTTCGGGCAGTTAGCGGCGCAGCAGGTCGGGGCGGGCATCGGCGATCGCGAAGGCCCGCGCGAGCCCTTCGACGAGCGCCCGGTCGATGCGGTAGAGCCGCGCTCGCTCGTCCCGCTGGAGCAGCCGGTCCGCGCCGGCCAGCCGATGCGGCGCTGCACCGCCTGGACACTGGTCAGGGTCCCGCCGATCTTTGTCGGCGGGATCGGGTCCAGTCATCGGCGCCCCATCCCGAGGCGGGAAGGCGCCTCGTTCGGGTTCGGTTCCGTCGTACCCATCCCCATGCTGTACGCCCTGCTGTACGGTCGGAACATGTCGAAGTCAGTGACAATCCGGGTCCCCGAAGAGCTCCACGCGCAGCTGCAGGAGCGCGCCGAAGCCGAGGGCACCACGGTCACCGCGCTCATCACCGAGGCCGCGCACAACGCGGTCCGCGACCCCCGCCTGGACAGCGCCGCCGACGTCTTCCGCGCGTTCGTCGTCGACAACGCGGCCGCGTTCGACGAGGCGTTCCCCGACGACGCTCCCGCCCGCCTGGACGCCTCTGGACGGGCTGCCGCCTGACCATGGAGCTCCACATCGACATCCGCTGGCTGCTGGAGCGCCAGGCGGAAGTGCTGCCCAAGCACCCCTCGGTCCACGACTTCTCCAACCTCGTGGCCGCCATCGCGCGCCACCGGGTCAACACCCCCCAGGTCGGCGTCGCCGTCGACAACGCCTGGCGCGCTGCCGCCCTGATGCACGCCATCATCCGGCTGCGCCCCCTCCCGGCACGCAACGCCCTGTACGGCGCCGCGATCGTCACGGCGTACATGGACGCCGCGGGCGAGGCCGTCGACCCGCCGTACGGCGCGCTGATCGACCTCGCCCGCGACATCGACGCCGGCCACGCCGATGGCTACGACGCAGCTGACCGCATCCGCTCCTGGCGGATCTGATCTCACTGGTGTGCAGTGCCCCGGACTTCCCCTTCGTCCGGGGCACTGCCTGCGTCTGCTGCACGGTGCGGTGTCGCGGGACCACCACGGCCGGTCAGCTTGCTGGAGAGCGATGACACTCGGGGCCGATGGTCGAACGACACATGGGTGCTGCCCGTGCAGCAAACGCGCATTCACTGCTGCACCGTGCTGCCGTTCGGGCAGCAGATGTCACACAGGCCGTCCTGCCGACGTCGCGCTCCTGCGAGGGCGGGACGATAGATCGATCACCGGAGCAGACGGAACGGCGGCTTCTCACCACCCTGACGCTGATGTCCTGGCCAGGGCCCGCTGGACCTCGGTTGCGGGGAATGGAGTGCGCTTGCTCTGCGTGAGCAGCCGATGGTGGAAGTCGTCCAGGACGATGGCGTGCGGCGCGTGACGGTCGATGATCGCGCCGATGTCGGACGGAACGCCGTCGGGGCGGTGGCCTTCGACCCATGCACGCAGGAAGGCCCCGTGTTCGGTGCCACCACGCACACCGTCGGGCAGGTGATGGCGAAGCAGGTGGTTCGGTGCGTAGCTGCGGTCGTACACAAGATGATCGGCAAGGAAGGCGTCTTCCTCCGCCGAAAGATCGAAGTCGCGGCTCAACGCGAGCCCGAAGTCGGCAAAGTACACCTGTCGGCCGTCAGTGAGCAGGTTGGCGAAGTGCGCGTCGAAGTGGACCATTCCGCGCGCGCTCATGAACTCCGTCCCCCGCAGCAGCCCATTCTCGACCCACTGATAGGACGGTTCGCCTCCTGGCTCCGGCCAGGCCGCATCACGGATATCGCCGAGCCAGGCGCCGAGCGTCTGAGGCACATGCTCCAGGAAGAACACCAGGCTGAAGGAGGATTTGCCGATGGCCTCCAGCCGACGGCGCACGGCTGGCGACCCATCCCAATGCGCGACGGCCCCCTCAACGCCCCCGAGCCCGTCGGCGAAGCCGGCAGGGGGACTGTCAGGCAAGATGCGCCAGTGATACAGCAGCGGGAAACCCGCGTACTCGTTCTTCAGTACCCAGCCTGTGGTCATGATGTGCGCGGCCAGCTCACGCCAGGCACCGAACCCCGTCGACCCCGCCCCGTACTGGTAGAAGAGGGGAAGCTCGAACAGGTTGGCGGTCGACCGCACGTGCTCCGGCTGCAACTCGATGTCCGTCAGCGGGACCCGCTTGACGAAGACGCGTATCCCCTCGACTTCCATCTCCGCCGACCTGCCGCCGATGCCGGAACCGAGACTCGGCGCGGCGGCCACCGCATCCTCGAGCCGAGGGTCGCTGAACAGGGACAGCCGTGCTCCCACGGCCGCATATGCGGACACCCGCGCAGCATGCCCTGACTCGGTCACATCCATCGGCGGCTCCAGCCTGACATCAAAACTGACTGCTGTTGATCATGCCAGGCGTCCGGATGCGACTCCCGAAGTTGCCGTGAAATGACTCCCTGAGAAACCGCCACAGCCACTACCGGGACAAGAGCGGTGAGCAGGGCGACGTCGAGGATGCCGAGGCCATGAGGGCGGCTGATGACGGTGGAACCCTGGGGGCGGGTGCGGGGTGCGGTCCCAGTGATGACCTGGCCGAGGGTGCCGGTTACTTCGGTGTGCGCGGCCTCCAACAGGGGCATGCCGGGGTGGTTCTCGGTGAGGAAGCGGCCCAGGCTCTGCTTGGGGTAGCCGCAGACCTGGTGGAGGTCACCGGCCGTTCGGCCTGGTCGCACCGTGCCAACGCGGGGAATCAAACGCGGCCGCCGGATGCTTTGACCTCGAGTGAAGAAGATAGGTTTCCTCTCGTTCGGCCACTGGTCGCCGAGTGCGCACTCCAAGACCCGGTCCGCGGCTGACTTCCTGCACCAGTCCATCGACCTGGCGGTCGCTGCGGAGGAGCTCGGCGTGGACGGTGCGTACTTCCGGGTGCACCACTTCGCGCGGCAGGCGGCCAGCCCGTTCCCGCTGCTCTCGGCCATCGGTGCACGGACCTCGAAGATCGAGATCGGCACCGGCGTGATCGACATGCGCTATGAGAACCCGCTGTACATGGCCGAAGACGCCGGCGCTGCCGACCTCATCTCCGGCGGCCGGCTGCAACTCGGCATCAGCCGCGGATCACCGGAACAGGTGATCGACGGCTGGCGTTACTTCGGTTACACCCCCGCGGAGGGCGAGACCGGAACGGACATGGCCCGCCGGCACACCGAGGCCTTCCTCAAGGTGCTCGAAGGCGAGGGCTTCGCGCAGCCGAACCCGCGGCCGATGTTCCCCAACCCGCCGGGACTGCTGCGCATCGAGCCGCACTCCGAGGGGCTGCGCGAGCGGATCTGGTGGGGCTCCGGCTCGAACGCGACCGCCGTCTGGGCGGCGAAGCTGGGGATGAACCTGCAGAGTTCCACACTGAAGGACGACGAGACGGGCGAGCCGTTGCACGTCCAGCAGCGCAAGCAGATCGAGGCGTACCGCGAGGCGTACAAGGAGGCAGGCCACGCGCGAGAGCCGCGGGTGTCGGTCAGCCGCAGCGTCTTTGCCCTGACCAACGACCTGGACCGGGCCTATTTCGGTCACGACCGCAACTCGAGGGACCAGCTCGGCATGATCGACGACACGACCAGGGCGATCTTCGGACGCTCGTACGCCGCCGAGCCGGACGTGCTGGTGAAGCAACTCCAGGAAGACGAGGCCATCCAGGCCGCGGACACCCTGCTGCTGACCGTCCCGAACCAGCTCGGTGTCGACTACAACGCCCATGTGCTGGAGAGCATCCTCGCCCATGTGGCACCGGAGCTCGGCTGGCGCTGAGTGTTCTGCCGCCCTGCGTGCGGGCCGGCTCGGCACCGTGGTGGTCAGGCCCCCGGCTGGGCCGAGCCCCGGGCCCGGCCCTGTACCGCAGCACCACGATGGTGTCAGTTCCCCGTTCCCATCAACATTTTCTCGACGCAGTGATCGACAAGTGCTGTCCAGACCTCCGCTGCGGCAGCTGACGGGCTGCCGCAGCGACCAGGTGACATCATTCCCAGGTTCTGGCTCAACTTCTGTGACGAGTGACGCTCCGTTATGGCTCGATATCGAAGAGAGCGATGGAGGGTGGCAGCGGGGCAAGTACTGCGCGAAGGCGGTTGAGCATCGCCCGCCATTGCTTCCAGCCCTCCGGGTCGACCCAGTTTGAGGCCGACCCGGCCTCGTCGCTGACGATGCGGGCGAGGGCTTCGTCGGCAAGCGTCCGAAGATCGGTGGGAAACACGGGCATGGGGGTTTCAGGGCCGTAAGGTGTGTCGACGGGTTCGCCTCCCGGGCATTGCCCCGCGATCAGTGCGGCAGCGGCCACTGCTTCTTCCGCTTCCGTAAGGTAACCAGTGGCGTCGACAGTGCGGGTGAGGACGCCGCGGATCAGGGTCTCGCGTTCCTTGGGCTCGGCATCGTCGAGAGCGTTGGCGAAGTCCGCAGCTGTGTCGTTGTCGAAGGGGCCGGTGTCCCAGGTGCCCATGCTGATCTCCTTGCGTAGCTTCGCCGGGATCCTTACATCAGGCACCGACCACACGACCGTTTCCCTCTGGCCGGCCTCCGACTTCGGTGCGGTCAGGAGGATCTTCGCGATCCGGGGGAAGAACGAACCCGCCGCCCGTGGTCAGACTTGCATCCGATCGGGCGGGCTGAGGTCCGAGGCCGGGTGTGCGACCCCGGTTTGGTCCTGGAGCACGGTTATATGGAACGGGTAGCCTGCGCTGGCCTTCTGGCCTTCGTTGCCGAAAAGGGACTGGTGGGTAGCGTGACGCACAGAGCTAAGAAGGGATCCTCGTATAAGGGGACGTCGTCGAAGTCGATCCTTCATCAGTACGATTTCCTGGGCGACTTCTACCGGCTGACGCTGGGCCCCGAGCTCGTCTTCTCCTACGGCATGTGGGAGGAGGGCGACACACTCGAATCGGCCCAGCTGCGCAAACTCGACTACCACGCCGAGGCGGCGCATGCAGTGGGCGCGGAACGGGTGCTCGACGTCGGTTGCGGCTACGGCAGCCTCCTGCACCGACTGGTGGAGACCCACCACGTCAAGCGCGCGGTAGGGATCACGATGAGTCCCGCCCAGGCCGCGTGGGCCCGTAACCAGCACTGGCCGGGCTGCGAGGTTCGGCTCGAGAACTGGTTCGATCATGAACCGGACGGGTTCTATGACGCCATCATCGCCATCGAGGCAATCGAGCATTTCGCCGGGAATACCATGTGGCGGTCGAAGCGTGTCGCCCGATACCGGGAGTTCTTTCAGCGCTGCCATTCCTGGCTGCTGCCGGCGGGGCGTCTGTCGTTGCAGGCCAACGCATGGAATGACCGCGGCTGGCTTGCTTCCCTGGTGCTTCCTCCCCAGCAACTGGCCCCGCACGGCGGGAGTCATGTCGCCAGGGAACGCCTCGGTCTCAAGGGCGTCTACGGCGGTGTCAGGAACGTACGCGAAGGTCTTCACGCGTCGCGGAAGGTGTTCCCCGAGTGCTTCCTGCCGACCCGGGGCGAACTGACGGAAGCCGGCCGCGGCCTGTTCCGCGTGGTGGAGACGCGAAACAACCCGAGCGACGGCGTGTCCACGGTGGAGAGCTGGTTGGAGCGGGCTGAGGCCAACCGGAGACGCGGCGCGGAACTCATCGGTGAGAGCGCGGTGTCCGACATCATCAGGGAGCAGAAGACCGCACTCCGGTTCATGCGCGAGGGCCGCTTCACCGTCGTTCGTATGGTCTTCGAGAAGGTGTGAGTCGCCTTCCCCGACTGCCGAGGCCGGGCTCGTTCGCACGCGGCGCTCAGGATCGCTGGGGCGAGCTCTCTGCCCACCACAAGCTCACGCCCGACGCTTGAGCGGAGCCGATGAGGTCGTCGAAGGAGTCGGCCGCGGGACAGAGACCGCGGATTTACCACTGCACGCCGGTGGCCGGGCCAGCGCACTGGGCACGGGTCCTTGAGCGCAAGAACGGGTAGACGCTGGCCGAGCAGTCTGGTGAGCGGGGCCCGGAAGGAATGCAGCGGCTGCTGAACCAGGCGGACTGGGACGAGGACGTGGTCCGGGACCGGGTCCGTGCCTACACGGTGGAGTACATCGGTGCCGCGGACGGGGTCCTGGTCGTCGACGAAACGGGGTTCGTGAAGAAGGGTGTGCGGTCTGCGGGGGGTGCAGCGGCAGTACACCGGAACCTCCGGGGCCTGTAATTGAATAACTGAGCTCTTTCAGCGTGGCCACTGATCGGGTGACGGGATCGGTGTCCGCAACGCACGAGGCTCCCGTGCCGTTGAGGGAGGTGTTCGAAGTCTCAACCATCGGCGCAGGAGCCTCGTTGGTCCCCTAATCCGTAGTTAAGGGCGTCCCAATGGAGCGGAAGCTTCTGGGGATGCTCGAGTAGAGGGCTGCGATGCCTGCGGCGAACCGGGTCTGCTGAGACCTCTGCATAGAGCGGCGCGCGGTCCTCGTACTCATGGTGGTGGCAGCTGCGTGGGCGTCGGACGGACGCCTATTGGTTCCCCGGCCTCGATGCCCAAGGATAGATCGGCGGCGCCGGCGCCCGTGCACCTGTCACCGTCCAGCCGGTGTTGGCGCCCGCCGCACCAGCGTGCCCTGGTCGGCCTGGTGTACCTGCGCCGGCACGACACCCTCACCCAGCTCGCTGCTGGCTTCGGCATCGCCGTCGGCACCGCCCACGCGTACGCGACAACCGTCATCGATCTGCTCGCCGACCGCGCGCCCGGGCTGCTGCGCGCACTGCGCGAAGCCGACCCCGACTACGTCCTGCTGGATGGCACCCTCGCGGAATGCGACCGGGTCGGCGACAGTCGGGCCGACTACTCCCACAAGCACCGCCGACACGGGGTGAACGTGCAGGTGGTGACCGACGCGACGGGCCGGCTGCTGTGGATCTCGCCTGCGCTGCCCGGCCGTGCGCACGACCTGACCGCGGCCCGCACCCATCGCATCATCCGGATCTGCGAACGCCAGGGCATCCCGGTCCTCGCCGACCGTGCCTACCAGGGAGGATGTCGGGCCAGACCCACTTCCGCACCCCGGGTGGCCTACTTGGCGGCCCAGCAGCCCAAATTGTTCCGGTTCCCCTCCGCCGCCCGGCGCGGCGCGTCCGGCGATCCCAGCAGACCGTACGGCAGATACCCGGACCGGACACCGAGTTCCCACCCATGGACCTGGACGGCGAGGCAGGCCAGGGCGAGGGTGCCGAGGGGGAGGAGGGACCGGGGCGCGGGATCACCGGCATCGGCCTCGACGCTCTCCCGGTACGCGACCAGCCGGGCGACGAGGGCGTCCTCGAAGGCGTGCTGGTCGTCGTCGAGGAGTACGCGGAGCAGCCGCTGGTCCGCGCTCAGCGCGTCGCCGACCTCGTCGAGCCGCCGGGCGGCCTCCGCGCGTTCCCCGGCGTCCGGCTTGCGCAGCGGAACCGTAGGCCAGTCGCGGGGCAGATGCCCGGCCGCCTCGGTGAGATAGGGGCACAGGGCGTCCATGGCCGCGAGGTCGGCGGGGTCGGAGACGGAGGTGTACCGGTTGTAGGGCACGCCGTCACGGATGGCGGGCGCGTAGTCGCCGCGCAGCAGCAGCCCGGTGACCCGCTCCCAGTCCCACACATGCCCGCTGACGACACACATCTCGAACATGTCGAGCCAGGTCCGCGCGGTGGGCGCCTCCCTGACGACGTCCCGGAAGGTGATGGGCCCGTCCCCGAACTCGTCGTCGTCCGGGTCCGTGCTGATCCGCTCCCCGACGAGGGGGAACCGGAGTTCCTGGTCCCCGCTCGGGAAGCACATGATGCTCAGCACTCCGTGCACACACTCCGCGGCGGTGACGGCAACCGTGCCGGCCGCAGCGTCGAGCCCCGGCTCCGTCACCGTTCGCGCGGCGACATGGTCGAGCAGTTCGTCCGCCATGGCCCGGATCAGCGTCGGCGAGATGCTGCCGTACCGCAGCGAGTGCCACCGCGTGTAGGCCCGCCCGTCGATGTCGTCGAGCGCCTCGGCCAACCGCTGCTCGCCGACCTGATGGCATGTCACATTCCGCACGTACCCCGTCCCTTCATGAACTCCACGACTGGACGAAGCACGTTATCAACGGGCACTGACAGCACTAGCTTGATCTTTAACGTTCGAGGTCGAATGGTGCGTCGAACTTGATCACTCGGTCAGGTAACTGCCGTACGCGGAAGCGGCCTTCGTCTGAACATGTGCTCCGAC
Source organism: Streptomyces sp. SD15 (assembly GCF_054462255.1). Taxonomy (NCBI): domain Bacteria; kingdom Bacillati; phylum Actinomycetota; class Actinomycetes; order Kitasatosporales; family Streptomycetaceae; genus Streptomyces; species Streptomyces sp. SD15. The sequence continues at coordinate 135,267 of NZ_JBTLMO010000021.1, forward strand.
CTCGGTCCGGGTGGTCAGCCGCGTTGCCGTACACATGCGCGAGGCAATCGCACGACACGACGGACGAGTTGCAGTCAACGGACGCGGGCGCGTACAACAACGACAACGGGGCCTCCTTGGGCCGCTCGGTTAGGTTCGCACCCCCGAGCTACCAAGAGGCCCCGCCTTCATGTCCGCACCACCGCAAGATCACCCGACCAGGAACCTTGTTCGACCTGCACGTTCCATGATCGGTACGACAACGGCTTCTGAGACACAAGGCTGAACGACCCGGTTCGCTGAGAGAACGACTCGATTGAGTGAGACAGGACAGCAGGTCCTTCTGCGGGCCCATGCCGCCGGGCCGTGTCCATGGGGCCACCGACGAAACTCGCTGACCTGCTGAAATGTGGTTCCTACGGCGAGGGAATCCCGCCAAGAAGTGTGGCCCTTCCCGGTGAACAGCGGTACGCCCGTGTCGTCGGTTCGGGTTGTGATTATGGCGAGCTCCCAGAAGGGCAACCCGCTGGTGACGAGGATGGGTGGAACGTCACGTATTTCCCCATCTGTAACTTCACGGAATGGGGCGGGGACACAGCGGTGTCGACACCGAGTCCTCATGCGGACGACGGAGCTGCTCCTCGTTCCCCACGGTCGCCAGGTTTTCCGGGCCGCCTGATAGCCGCGTCCAGCCCCACACTCAGCAGTCGGGCGGCCCGTCACCGGCCGCAACCCGCTGAGGAATTACGTGGGGCCGAAGCTGCCACTGACGGTTGCCTGAACGCTCACAGGATGATCTCGAAGGCGCCGGGAAGCACCGCTCGATGCATTCCGCCACCTCCGAAGCCCCATTCCGCCAGTTCGCCTGGATGCGCGGAGGCCGTTCTGAAACCCTGGTCGGCAGTGAGCCGCCGGGTGGACGCCCGGGGCCGAGGTCTGACAAGTGGCAGTTCCGGGGGGCATGGTGGCGGACTTGACGCAGTCGCTGATCGAGCATGTGATCAACGGCGAGCCGCTTGATCTGGCCACTGGTGAGGTTGTCCATGAGGCGGCGATGCGGACGTGGAATGAGGATCGCACAATTCCCGCTAGCGTGATCCGCGATATTCTTCGAGGCCGCCTGGCACCGGAGCCCGACCCGCACGGGGTGCAGCTGCGTGGTGCGCGCATTGCTGGCCGGCTCGACCTGGCGAACATCGCCACGACAGTGCCGCTTGTGCTCACCGACTGCCTGCTCACCAGCGGGCTGACAGTCCGCAACGCGCACCTGCCCGCGCTCAGTCTGGGTGGGTGTCTGCTTGAGCATCCCGACCAGCCACCCCTGGACGCTGAGGGTGTGAGGGTCGAGCATGACGTCCTGTTGGACGCAGGGTTCAAGGCGGTAGGCGGAGGCCGCAGGGGTGCGGTGTGCCTGCTCGGGGCGCGTATCGGCGGCGTGCTGAGCTGTTCGAGGGCGCGATTGCACAATGACGCAGGGCCTGCCCTGAACGCCGATCGCCTGCAGGTCGATCAGTCCGTATTCCTGATCCAGGGGTTCGAGGCTGTGGGTGACGATGCTGTGCGGCTTGTCAGGGCAAACATCGGCAGCAATCTGGGCTGCTCTCGCGCGCAGTTTCGTGCCATTGCCGGAACCGGGCTACACGCAGACGGCCTGGAAGTCGGCTCGGACGTCCACCTCCATTGCATCGCACTGGCTGTCGGCCGCAATAGCGCTGTACGGCTGGTCGGAGCGCGCATCGGAGGCCAACTCAGCTGTGACTGGGCGAAGTTGCGCAGCGATGCGGGACCAGCCCTCACAGCCCAGAGCCTGCAGGTCGGTGAGGGCGTGTTCCTCAGCGATTGGTTCGAAGCCACAGGCGGAGGACCGTCGGTGACGGTCAACCTGATGAACGCGCGCGTAGGCGGTACGTGGATCTTCGCGCCACACCGGCTGGAGCATCAGACGGACCCTGCACTCCGTCTGGACGTTGACGGGCTGGAGTACGCCGGCCTACCCGAACGGGGATGGCGCGACTGGCTGCGCCTCTTGGGCGAGGCCACCCCCGCCTACAGGGCGCAGCCCTATCAGCAGCTTGCCGCCGCGCACCGTGCTGCTGGCCACGACCGTGACGTTCGCGCCGTGCTCATCGCCCAGCGGCGGGATCAGCTGCGGCGGGCCGACGCTGGTGTCGGTGAAAGGGCGTGGGGCCGGTTTACAGGAATCACCCTTGGCTACGGCTACCAGCCCTGGCGTGCCTTGATCGGCCTCTTCGCCACCGTACTTGCAGCTGTGCTCCTCGCAGCGGCCGGGCCCGGCGCACATGGTGGCCTCGCAGCCGCCCCCGGGGATAGCATCGCGGGCCCGTGCACCAGCATCGATCGGGTCGGGGTGGGCCTCGATATTGGCCTTCCGCTGATCAAGACGGGGAGTCGTGTTCGGTGCGACACCACGAACACCACGGCCGGCCAGGCCCTAACAGTGAGCGGCTGGATCCTCCAGGCGCTCGCCTGGGCCTTTGCCACCCTCTTCGTCGCAGGGTTTACCAGCGCAGTCCGCAGGACCTGATCCGGGACTCAACTGCGAACGCCCAACCAGTCGACAAGCCAGGCGAGTTGCCTGTTTGGGGCCCGCCGGTTGCGCCCACGTCGTGGCGGGTTCTCAGAGCGGAAAGCCTCTGGTGGCGATGTATTCGAGGGCAGTGACGAAGATCTCGAAGGGGCCGGAAGCACCGCTCGGCGCATTCCGTCACCTCCGAAGCCCCATTTCGTCGGTTCCTCCCATGGCCTGGCGCATCTCGTCAGTGATTTCACGGTTGTTCTCGCTCACCGCCCCACCGTGGACGACCGCCCCCGAGGGTGGCCATACCGCGAGGTCACCAAGCTGGACGCCGTACGGCGAAGCTCTGGTCAGCCGGTGATCGCCCATGGCAGGCTCTTGCTCTCCAAGCGAGGGGAGCATCTCGATGAAGGGTTTCGCGGAGACGGAAGGCGAAGTGTGTCCGGACTGCAAGGCGGGACCCGGTCCTGAGAACGCCTGCGTCGGGGTGGGGATGCCTATCCAGATGTGGCACACGCCTGACTGCCCGCAGTGGACCGTCATGCAGATCAACTTTGAGGCGGGCTCCCGGCGCATCAAGGAACAGGACGCGTGGGCCAAGGGTGTCTTCCCGGCCGTGCACGAACGTCTCCAACAGGCTGCCGCCGCGATGCCGCCGGGCACGCCTGCTCAGCCGTTCATCGATGCCCTGACCGAACTGGTCCAGGCGCAGGCCGACACCACTGGCTTCGTCGTCCTGCACCGCTGGGCGGAAATCCTGGAACAGCACTTCCCGCCCCAGCTGCCCGACCCCGACCACACCACCGACTAGGCACCCGCAGGTGCCGACCACGGCGGCGCGCACCCCGACCATGACCCCGACCACGGCAGTTCAGCGCGTTGGCGTACCTCGCCGACCGCCCGCGCGCCCGGCGTTCCTCGAGGAAGCCCTCGGGGAGGGCGCCTTCTTGGCGGGCTTGGCCGGCACCTCGGGCACGTCCGTCTCGCCGCGCGCCGCCCGGGCCTTGCCGAAGCGCTGCCCTCGGACGAGGAGATCACCCGCGTCCGGCGGCTGATCAAACGGGTCCGTCACGGCCTGGACGACCTCACCGGGGAAGAACGCACCGCGATCCAGCAGGCAGTCACCATCGTTCGCCGCGGCCGACAAGCCGTCCCCCTTGGCATGCCGCGGATCCGCCAGCCTCTGCCTGACCTGCGTCCGGAGAGGCCGACGTGACCACCAGCCCCCTTGCCGATGGGCGGCGGGCCGACGCAGAGCGCCGCCGCCAGCGTGTCCTTCAGGCCCTGGACCAGGCGATCCGTGACGGCGCGGACATCTCCGTCTCGGGCGTGGCCCGCGCCGCTGGAGTCGACCGAACGTACTTCTACCGGCATCGTGACCTGCTGGAAGTCATCCATGTGGCAGCTGCGGCCCCGTCCCCTTACGACGGGCAGGCCACGGTCAGCCGGGCCTCTCTCCAAGCGGATCTGGCCAACGCACACGAGCGCAACAGCCGCCTCACCCGTCGTGTCAGGCAGCTGGAACAGCGACTCTCGCAGGCCCTGGGTGAACAGGTCTGGGCCGAATCCGGACTCGGGGCACCAACCGACATCGACCAGTTGCAGCGCAGGATCACGACGCTCGAACAGCACGTCGTCGACCTCCAAGACCAATTGGACGAACGCACCCAAGAACTCGACGCCGCCCGGGCAGCCAACCGGGAACTCACCCGCAACCTCAACCAGGCGCGATGATCCAAGCTGCGGACCGTGGCCACGGACGAGCCTGGTGCCGACCTGTAGTGCGTCAGACGCCGGCGGGACACGTCGCGTGCAAGCCGTGCAGCCGAGAGGGGCCTTTCTCGCGGAACCATTATCGGTGGGCTGCGGCGGCGGTACGGTCGTAAGCCCGAGGGTGCAAACGAGGGGGCGGGGATGCTGGAAGCGGCGTTGGCGGCACTGGCCGCGGCGGGCGGCACTGCGGTGGTACAGGCTGCGGGTACCGACGCGTGGCACGGGTTCAGGTCGCGGGCGGCCCGACTGCTCGGCCGTGGGGACCAGACACGCGAGGCCGCAGAAATGGAGCACCTGGACCAGACCGCGGCGGCGCTGGAGTCTGCTGACAGCGGCGAGGTGCAGACAGCTGAGCGTGTCCGGATCGCTCAGGAGGCGTCCTGGCAGACCCGCTTCGAGGTGCTGCTGGAGAGCGCGAGCGACCGGGAGGAGCTTGCCCGGCTCACCGAAGGGCTGCGGAAACTGGTCACCGAGCAGACCGCTCGCACGGTCAGCGGCAGCATCGTCTCGGGCAACACCTTCCACGGTCCCACCGCGATCCAGAGTGGAAACGAGAACCGGCAGGACAACCACTTCGGGCCGGAGAGGTGAGCGAGCCCGGCGGCGCGGAACGTGCGCCCGCCGAGGTAGCCGCGAACATCTTCCAAGGACCTGCGGCGGTCCAGCAGGGCAGCCACAACACCCAGAACAACTTCTTTGGGCCAGATCACGAAGCCTTGCGCGCACGCTGGCTCCAGGCATACCTGTCGGCCGCCCGACGGGCCGGCCATGACAGGCGCTATCCCGGGGTACTGCCCGAGACAACACCACCGCTGTCAGCCGTCCACGTCCGCCAGCAGGCCACGCCCATCTCAGCAGTGCCCCAACAGGGTTCAGAGGAAGGCGCCGCAGCCTCAGAGAATCTGCGGGGAGCACTGCCAGCGGATGAGGTCCTGGCGGCGGGCGAGTCCTGTGTGATCCTCGCAGGGCCCGGGGGAGGCAAATCCAGCCTGCTGCTTGCCCGCCTCGCTGACGGGGTGTCGCGGTGGCTGGCCGGCCAGGACGACAACGCGGTGCCGGTTCTGGTCCCGGCTGAGGCCCTGGCTTCGGCTCCGGTGGCCGACGCCCTGGCTGCGTTCCTGAGCAAGGACATGAGCGGGCTAGCAGAGGCGTTGCCCTCGGCGTTCTTCAGCGCCCCGCCCTCTCCCGGTGCTCGGTGGCTGCTGCTGGTCGACGGCTTGGACGAGATCACCGACTCCACGGTTCGGCGCAAGGTCTTGGACCGCTTGAAGGCGACTGACGGGCCGCATGTCGACCTGTACCGGTTCGTCCTGGCAACCCGCCCGCTGCCCCAAGGGGAGATCGATGTCCTAGGTTCCTGGGTGCCTCGGTACGAGCTGCAGCCCTTTACCTTCGAAGATCTTCCCCGAGTTGCCCGCCTCTGGTTCGACCACCTTTCTGACCCCGACAGCGTCACCGAGAGGTTCATCCATGCCGTGAGCCGCACCCGGCTGACGGAGCTGACCCGCATTCCGCTGATGGCCTCCCTACTCTGCCAGCTGCATGCCGATGCCCCCGACCAGGACCTGCCCACCAGCCGTGGCCAGATCTACCGAGATTTCATCGCCCTGCTCCACAAGCGTCAGCACGTCTCCAGTTCCCCGGATAACCCAGGCCGACTGCGTGCCGGCCTTGACGCTTACGGAACTGACGCCCTCCAGCGTGCCGAGGAGCTCCTTGACCGTCTCCCGGACCTGATCTCCCACCTCGCGGCAGAACGGGGCAGGGGCAACGACCACCCCGCGCTCGACATTGTCGAGTCACAGCCCCACGCCCAGCGGCCCGCACGCGTTCCGCCCGACGAATGGCGGGCCTTTCTCGGCAACAGCCTGCTCCACAGCGGGCTGTTGACTGTTCGCGCGGGCGACTATGCCTTCCTCCACCAGACGCTCCTCGAATATCTGGCAGCCCGGCACGCCACCCGCGATAGGCCGGCACGCGCCCAGGCCCTCAACGACCTATTCACTACGAACCGTTTCAGGCCGTGGTACTGGAGCGCGATGCCGTGGAACGAGTCCTACGTGGGCTTCCTTCTGGAGGCCGCGGACATCAACGCTCCCGATGTAATCGAGGTTCTGCGCCGTCTGGTCAGGCGAGGGAAGGGCCCTGCCGGCATGTTCCTGGCCAAGCAGGCACGGCTGGGCACCCCACTCCCAACCGAGATCGCCCGCGCTGCTGTTGACGCACTCCGTCAGAATTCTTTTGTGTTGATCGGCGGCGGCGAGGCGATCGGATCGAGTGAGGCCATAGTCTGGCTCAGCGGCGGAGGTGACCACGACGTGCTCTTCAGCCGTGCGAGCGTCGGACATCCCACTACGCGCGTGCCAGCAGCCGAGGAACTGATCCGGCTCGGCGACGAGCGCGGCGCGGATCTGCTCGTCGACATCGCATGCGACGTAGAGCACCTCCCGGCTGACCGTGGGCTGGCAGCCAGGGCTCTGATCCGGCTCGGCGACGAGCGCGGCGCCGACCTGCTCGCCGACATCCTCCAGTCCCAGCAGGCTTGGTTGCGCGATCGGCTGCACGCTCAGGCCGCACCCCCGGTGAAGCTATGGCGGTGGGTGAAGCGAACCCTGACGAGACCCCCACATGAGCCACCCGAGAACCCCGCGCGGCTACGGGGCGCAGACCACCCCGAGACCCTGCTCATCCGCCACGAGATCGCTCAGGCAATCGGAGAGGAGGGAGATCCAGACGCGGCTGCCACCGCGCTCGAAACGCTGCTAGGCGACTTGGTGCGAGTAATGGGACTCGACCACCCCCACACTCTCACAGCCCGCAACAACCTCGCCCACTTCCGGGGCATGGCGGGGGACGCGGCCGCCGCGGCCGCCGCCTTCGAGGGACTGGTGGCCGACCGGGAAAGGGTCCTCGGACCGGACCACCTCGAAACCCTCATTGCCCGCAGCAACCTAGCCCACTGGCGACGTGATTCGGGCGACGCGGTCGGCGCCGCCGCCGCCCTCGAACATCTGCTGTCCGACATGGTGCGGGTGCTGGGCGAGGACCACCCCGAAACCCTCTACAACCGGTACGACCACGCGTCCTGGCGTAAGGAGGCGGGGGATGTGGACGGTGCCATCTCTGCCGTCGAGCAGTTGCAGCAGGACATTGCCCGGGTGATGGGCCCGGACCACCCCCAGACCCTCCACATCCAGCGTGATCTCGCCCGCTGGCGAGGCGAGGCGGCCGGTTCGAGCGCGTCGTAATGTCCGAACGGGCCACGCGAACAGTATGACCGCTGGCCTTCCTTGGCTTAGCGACCAGTGCCCCAGCATCTTCACAACGTTGAGTAGCCGGAGCCAGTTACGCGGGAAAGCCCGTACCGCTCCATTCGTCGTCCGCGACCACCCAATCACCACCCGAACCGGGGATAGCGCCACGCCTGTTGCGCTGTATATGTTCAGCCGCATTAGCGCTGAGCTGCATCAACGCGAGAACAACGGCACCGCAACAGCTCGGACCCCCAGAGAAAGTTCATAGCCGCGGCCCATCTCTCCGTACGAGACCTCACGGTCCTCGACTTCGCACCAGTACCGGCGGCGGACCAGGCCGGTGCGGTAGCCGTCCGGCAGCGCGGCCAGGGCGGTGACCGTACGGCGGCACGCTTCTTCGCTGTCGCCGTCGTGGTGGGAGCAGGTCGCGCTGTCGATGTGTAGCAGGGTGCGGGTCATGGTGCTGGTCGGCGCGGGCAGCTCCAGGGCGCGCTGCTGGCTCTCGTGGGCGCGGCGGGTGTCTCCGAGCGTGGTGTAGGCGTGGCTGAGGTGCACGTGGTGCTTCTGCTCGGAGTAGGTCAGCCAGGTGTCCGACCGCTCGCCCTCGGGGAGCCGTTCCATGAGGGCGTCGGCGGCCGCGAGCGCGTCGCGGGCCTGGTCGTCCTGGTGGTTGAGGGCGTAGGCGCGGGCGGCGACGGCGGTCGCCAACGTCGCCGCGGCCGTGGGTCGTTGCCCGGCGGCGTGGCGGGGCCTGGTCGGCGAGACCGGCCGCAGCCCTCGGTGCGCCGTAGTTGAGCGGGACCATCGCCTCGCGGGCCCGGACCCAGGCGTGCAGCTGGTCGTCGCCGGATTCGGTGACGTGGTGCGGGGCGGAGCGTCTTTGGTCGTCGTCTGGGGGAGCTGTATGTAGGTGTGCGTCGGTTGTCGGCGGAGTTGTTGGCGCTCTTTGCAAGTCCCCATCCGCTGCTCAGGAGGTCCCCAGACCTGCTCACCGTCGTTCCCCATCCAATCGGGGCGCTCGCCAGCAGTGGAGCGTTGATCGTCCGGATTCGCCCGAGAGTTGGCCCGTACCTGGGCGGACGGTGTTCTTGAACCGGGCTCCGCACGAAACGGGGGGACCTATACCTCTCGTACGGCATTCAGGCAGCGGGTGCCTTGGGTGCGCAGAGCGTCGGCAAGTTCGGGTGGGGCGTGGGTGAGGGTGAAGTCGGCGTCGACCGAGGTGATCATCCACGCGAGGTCGCGGGGGGTGTCGGCGCCCAGGTGCAGCAGGCAGCTGTGGTCGGCGACGGGTTCGATGACGCCCATGCCGGGCCAGATGCGGTCGGCGACCGCTGCGGCGGGCTCGTGCAGGGTGATGGTGGCCTGGAAGGGCCACGTCTGCGACGACAGCTGGTGGGCCAGATAGGTGGCCACGTCGCCGTCGGGGAGTTCGCGGGGGGTGAACTGCGGGCCGGTCGGGGTGCGTGGGGTGAGCCGGTCGATGCGGAAGGTGCGCCAGTCGGTGCGATGGGTGTCCCAGGCGACCAGGTACCAGTGGCGGCCGAAGCTGACCAGGCTGTGCGGCTCGACCGAGCGGATGCTGTGGCCGTGGCGGGGGCTGGTGTAGTCCAAGCGCAGCCGCTCGCGTCGGCGGCACGCCTCGGCAATGGCCATGAGGGTGTCCGCGGAGACCTTGGGGGCCGGGGCCTCGCCAGCCCGGACGGTAGCGGTGTGCAGGGTGTGCACCCGGTGCCGCAGCCGGGATGGCAACACCTGCTCCAGCTTGGTCAGTGCGCGCAGGGAGGACTCCTCGATCCCGGTGACCGAGCCGCCGGCCGCGGTGCGCAGCCCGATCGCGACGGCGATGGCCTCATCGTCGTCGAGCAGCAGCGGGGGCAGCTTTGCCCCGGCGCCGAGCCGGTATCCGGCTGTGCCCTGGGTGGCGTGCACCGGGTAGCCGAGCTCGCGCAGCCGCTCCACATCGCGGCGCAGGGTGCGTCGGCTGACGTCGAGGCGTTCGGCGAGCTCGGCGCCGGACCAGTCGCGATGGGTCTGCAGCAGGGACAGCAGCTTCAGCAGCCGCCCTGAAGTATTCAGCATGTCTTCAGACTGCCGGAAGCTTAGGACCGAAAGTGACCTCAGCAAGCCCTAGCTTCGCAACCATGACGAACGCGATACCCGAAATCCACCCCTTCCGCATCGACATCCCGCAGGCCCACCTCGACGATCTCCACTCGCGTCTGGCCGCCACCCGCTGGCCGGACGAACTGGCCGGTGTCGGATGGAGCCGCGGCGTTCCGGCGGCGTACCTGAAAAGCCTCGCCGAACACTGGCGCACCGCCTACGACTGGCGGGTGCACGAGGCGGCGCTCAACGAGCACCCCCAGTACATGACCACCATCGATGGGCAGAACATTCACTTCCTGCACGTGCGTTCTCCCGAGCCCGATGCCACGCCGCTGATGCTGCTGCATGGCTGGCCGGGCTCAGTGGTGGATTTCCTCGATGTCATCGGGCCCTTGTCCGATCCCCGCGCGCACGGCGGCGATCCGGCAGATGCCTTCCACCTGGTCGTCCCCTCGCTGCCGGGGTTCGCGTTCTCCACCCCGCTGGCCGGGCCGGGCATGGGCGCGGCCACGATGGCCGGGGCACTCACCGGGCTGATGTCCCGCCTCGGCTACGCGCGCTATGGCGTCCAGGGATACGACACCGGCTCGTGGGTCGCCTTGGAGATGGGCAAGCAGGCCCCGGACCACGTGATCGGCATCCACGTCAACGCGATGATCACGTTCCCGGTCGGCGCGGAGGGCGAGATGGACGGCCTCACCGAAGTCGAACGACGACGCTGGCAGGCCATGCAGAACTTCAACGACGGCTACCTGCAGTGCAACTCCAAACGGCCGCAGACGGTGGCCTACGCCCTCACCGACTCCCCTGTCGGCCAGCTGGCCTGGATCGTGGAGAAGTTCAAGGAGCTCACCGACCCGGAAGATGGGCTGCCCGAGGACAGCATCGACCGGGACCGCATCCTGACCGAGGTCTCGCTGTACTGGCTGACCGGCACCGCTGCTTCAGCCGCCCAGGTCTACTACGAGGAGATCTCCGCGAACACATGGAGTGAGGCCGGAGCTGACGACTGGAGCACCGACTCCGCCACCGCGCACGACACCGGGTGGGGCGACGGTCAGGACGACTGGGCAGCCGGTCGGCGTGGGACGGTGCCCACCGCCGTGCTGGTCTCCACCCACGACGTGACCATCCGCCGCTGGGCCGAACGCGACCACAACGTCGTGCGGTGGACCGAACTCGACCGCGGTGGTCACTTCCTTGCGATGGAAGTCCCCGACCTGCTCGTCAGCGACGTCCGCGAGTTCTTCGGCAAAGCGCGCTGACAGGGAGATCCGAACCTCAACTGGCGGGCGAATCAGCCTCATCATTGAGCGTGCAACCAAGTGGGGAGAGGAGCAGGGGCGGGGATTTTCAGGGTTCTGGCCGCGGTTGCGTGATGGCTACGGCTGGATGATGACGCGGACTCTCGACAGCGAGCACGAAGCATGCCCGTAGATCTGGCGCATGCTCGCGATCCTCAGGGAGGCAGCCAGTGAAGCCCTGGATTTGGCCACGGACCGTTTCGCTCTGCCTGTTTGCAAGGCTCAGTACGGTGGTCGACCGTGGACGATTCCGTACGTGTCGTCGAGGTGGTCGCCTATGATCCGACCTGGCCGGAGCGGTTCGAGATCGAGCAACGGCTCTTGGCGGACGCGCTGCCTACGGCGCTGAGCATCGAGCACATCGGATCGACAAGCGTTCCTGGGCTGGCGCGCTCGCGGTGGTGCTGGGCGGGGATCGCCTCGTACAGGTCCAGGGCGCGGCGGCGGACCAGGCCGGTGCGGTAGTCCGCGGGCAGCGCTGTCAGGGCGGCGACCGTACGACGGCACGCCTGCTCGGTGTCACCGTCGTGATGGGAACACGCCGCCGCGTCGATGTTCAGCAGGGTGCGCGTCATGGTGCTGGTCGGCGCGGACAGCTCCAAGGCGCGCTCCTGGCTGACGTGGGCGAAGCGAGTGTCCCCGAGCGTGGTGAACGCGTGGCTGAGGTGGACGTGGTGCTTCTGCTCGCCGTACGTCAGCCACGTGTCCGACCGCTCGCCCTCGGGGAGCCGGTCCATGAGGGCGTCGGCGGCCTCGATCGCGGCGCGGGCCTGCTCGGGCTGGTGGTTGAGGGCGTAGGCGCGGGCGGCGACCGCGGCCGCCAACGTCGCCGCGGCGGTCGGCCGGTGCCCAGCGACATGACGGGCCCGTTCGGCGAGGCCGGCCGCCGCCTTCGGGGCACCGTAGTTGAGCGGGACCATCGCCTCGCGGGCGAGGACCCAGGCGTGCAGCTGGTCGTCGCCGGATTCGGCGGCGGCCCGGGCGGCCGTGGCGAACCAGGCACGGGACTCCCGGCGGCTGCCCAGGTCGTGTAAGACGATCGCGGTCATCCCGGCCATCTGCCCGGCTGTGCGGCACAGCCGCGCCCGTACCGGTGCGGGCTGCGGGACGGTGAGCAGCGGGCGCAGGGTCGTGAAGTCGGTGACCAGGTCGGCCAGGACGCGGGTGGGCTGCTGGCCGTGGTAGCCGTACCCGTAGCTCTCGGCTGCCGCTTCCAGGTCGGCCAAGTCCTGGGGTGCGTCGGGGGAGAGGGTCTGGTCGACGTCGGTCCGGGCGGCGGTGAGGGCGGCGAGGGCCGGTGCGGTGAGGCCGGCGGCCAGTGCGCCGCGCAGCAGGTTGCGGCGCTTCATCGGATCATCTTCTCCATGGTGGGACTCCGTGCTGTGGGCGGCGGTGTCTTCCCAGGGTTGCGCAGCGAGCCCCAGTAGGGCACCGGGAATGCGCAGTCCGCCGGCGATTCTCTCGACAGTTGCCAGCGCGGTGACAGCTGCGGTGCCGCGGGCGATCTGGCTGACCCGCTCGGATTTGAGCGCACACGCCTCCGCGATCCGGTTGAAGGAGATCCCCACGTCGTGGGCCATGGCGAAGACCGTGGTGAAGTCCCGCTCGCGCAGGGCCCGGACGAACACCGGGTCGGCCAGCAGATGGCGCGGCGCCTGGGCGGGTGACGGCGGTAAGTCGTCCACAAGTCCCCCAGAGCTCTCGTGGAATGACAGTGCGTCAGCCCAACGACCATACCCACCGTGGGGGCCCCGTCACGGGGTTATCGCCAGGGTCCGCCGTGGCTGTACTGGGGGTGTTCGCGGCCGCGGCTGTCCAGGGCCCGGCTACCAACCCCGCAGGAGGATTCCATGCAGAGTCCCGCCACGCCCCCGCCCGCCACGTCCGGGCCGTCGACCGGCGGCCTGGTCCGCTCCCGCCGGGCGATCGTCGCCGCCCGGGGCCGCAACGCCATCCCCTCGGACGGCGGCGGCACCGGCAAGAGCGACGGCAACGACTGACGGATCGGGAGCCCTGACGCGATGACGGATGTGTCCATCGCGGCGTGCCTGGGCGAGGACTTCCTCGCCCAGGCACTGCACCGCGAACACCGCCACGTACCCGGCGCGCTCGACGTCGCCGGACTGATGACCTGGGACGACCTCAACCAGATCCTGGCCGGCCACCGCCTGGAGCCGCCGCGCATGCGGCTGTCCCGCGACGGCGAGACGCTGCTGGTCGGCGGGTACACCACGCCGGTGGCCACGCGCCGCCACACCGTGTGGCACCGCCTCCACCCGGCCGAACTGCACACCCGCCTCCAGGAGGGCGCATCCCTCGCCCTGGACAGCGTCGACGAACTCCACCCGCCCATCGCCCGCCTCTGCGAAGCGATCGAGCGTGACCTGCGCACCCGCGTGCAGGCGAACCTCTACGCCTCGTGGACCAGCACCGAGGGGTTCGGCGTTCATTGGGACGACCACGACACCGTCATCGTCCAGCTGGACGGCGCGAAGCGGTGGCGGATCTACGGCACCACCCGCCCGTTCCCGCTCTACCGCGACATCGAGGACCCGGGCGAGGCGCCCACCGAGCCCGTCGCCGAACTGGTCCTCCATCCCGGCGACGTTCTGTACGTGCCGCGCGGCGTGTGGCACGCGGTCTCAGCCGACCAGGGAGTCCGCTCCCTTCACGTCACCTGCGGCCTGCAGACCCACACCGCGACCGACCTGATGGCGTGGGTGTCCGAGCAGCTGCTCACGCACGAGGACTGGCGCCGCGACCTGCCGCTGCTCGCCGCGCCGGACGTTCAGGCCGACGCCGTGGACGGGATGCGCAAGCGGCTCGCCGAACTGCTGGACGACCCGGCGCTGCTCGCCCGCTACCGGGCCGCGATGGACGGACAGGCCGTCGGCCGGATGGTGCCGAGCCTGCCGTACATCGACGGCGTCCCCGCCGACGGCGGCCTGCGGGTGCGACTGACGACCGCCCGCGCCGTGCTGGACGTCGGCGAGGACGCGGTGACGCCCGGCGCAGGTCTGCGCCGATGAAGTCGTCCAGGAGGCTCAGGAGCGTCTCGTAGTCCGGGCGGAGGCTGTCGCTGAGACCAAGGAGGGTGACGACCTGCGTGGGCCAGCGCCGTGTCGAAGCCGGCCTGGATGGGGACCCGCCGCGGCAGAGCGGTGCGGGCCGCCTCGGCTGTGATGCCGATGTCCGCCAGCAGACGCTGCTGCTCAGGATGGAGAGTGCTGTAGCGGGTGCACTGCAGATACAGCCACTCGCCGTTGAGGATCTGCGTGCCGGGGAATCCCGCGGCTGCATCGGGCGGGCCGGCGACCGCGGCGTGATCGCGCGCCCGGTAGTACGAGCGCTGCCACTGCACCGACCAGGGGACGTTCCACCACGGGTCCAAAACCGAGAGAGCCTGTGCACGGTCCGGCGCTATCGCCCACGCTCTGGCCTGGACGTTGCTCAGCCATTCCCCAAGCCGATAGGAATCGACCACGGTGTCCTGCGGGACTGCAAGATTGCCGTGTTCGCGCACGTAGCGGCTGGCATGCACCAGGCCGGCCGCGAAGGCTTCGTCCGCCTGCCGGCTGTGTCCGCGCCGCCGCTTACCCTCCGCACTACGGCCGCTGGACCCCATACGCGCCCGTACCGCGAGCTCGTCCACCAGAGGACGCTGACGGTGCGCCGGAGCCACCGCCCACATCGCCTGCTCCGCAACCCTTGTCCCGCCATGCGCCCGCACGCACTGATACGCCCACGCAAAGAGAGGACCCGATGTCTCCTGCGCCAGCTGCTCCGCGTACCAGGGCCGCCGCACACAGCCCGCAACAGCAGTCAAAAGCGACGGCAGATCAGCCAGGCGAAAGGGAACATGGCCCTGCGCATCGGCCACCACACCGCGCCGGAAGCCGTCACTGGCCAGCAGCGTGGCCAGGGCAACGGTCTCCGGATAGATCACCAGCTCCCGAGCCACAACCCGCCACGCATCCTGGTCCAAGCCGTCACTGTCCAGGCTCCGCAGCCGTGCCGACCACAAATGCTCCCGCGGCCACGACTGCCACCACCACGACGAGGTCACCGCCCGCGCCACCTCAAAAGCATCCGACGCCAGCACGGAACGACGCAGCAGCCTCACATGACGGCGCTGGGCGTCCAGCACCTGCCCGCACCCGGCCAGGTCCACCACTCGGCCCGCCGTGCCCGGTATATGCATCAGCCACCGGCGATGAGACAGACAAACCCGCTGCTGCGGCCCCAGATACAAGCGAGCGGCCTCCCTCCTTCCGGCACGCCGCGCCGTGCATTCAGGGCAAGCCGGCCCCCAGCACCGCACCTTCTCCGCGGTGTGGTGAAACTGCGCTGCCGGCCCTATAGCGAACCGTCGACGGGGCTCCTCCTGCGCCCAGGCAGGCAGCGCCCGCAACAGGCGATCCTGCGGGACACGGCACAGCTGCGCCACCCGGTCCCGGGCCTCCTGGTTCAGATAGATCTCACTGTCCGGCCGCGCCCTGCCCATCGCGTTCGGCAGCCCGTCCACATCGACGACCGCCGCCAGCAGGTTCCTGAACGCCATGCCGTAGCGCGCCGCCAGCCGCATCAGAAACGACTGCGTCATCTCGCCCTGCAGCGGGCCCACGCGCAGCACACCGCTCGGCAGCGCGATCCCCCCGACTGCTGCCGGTGCTCGCGGTCGCCGCCATGAACCAGCCGGGCCCGCCCGGACCCCCGGTACCCCAGGCCGGGGCGGCGCGGTACGCCATGGCGGTCACCGTCGGCGCGCCGGATCCGTCCTTGCGGATGTCGCAGCCGCACATGGCCCTGCCCGCTGTGACCGGCGCCGCCGAAGCTGATCCGCTCCGGGCCGCCCTGGACGCGGTGTATGCCGCCGTGGCCACCTACGGCGAGGACTGTCCGGCACTGCTGGAAGAGATCAGGTTCGTGAGCGCAGGACGTGCCTGAAGTGCCCCGACTGCTGCCCATTCGATGCCGAGTTCGGCGAGTGCGGTCCGTTGCTGCTGGGTGAGTTTGTCTCGCCTTGTCCGGGTGTTGGAGATCCACACGCCCAGCTTCACGACCACCGGCTCTGCTTCGCCTTCCACCGCGATTTTTTCTGCGTGGGGTCTGGGGATGCGGTGGTGGCCTTCGCGGGCGATGTACTGGGTGAGGGCCGTGAGGCCGCGTTGGAACGCCTGTTGTGCTTTGCTCGGGCCCTTCATCGTGTGCTTGGCTGTTGGGGCCGGGGCGGGCCGTTCAGCGGGTGTGACGCCCAGTTCCGACAGCCGTTCCTGCTGTTCTTCGGAGAGTTCCGTCCAGCTGCGGCGTTGCCGTTGGAGCCATCGTCCGAGGTCGTCGCCTTCGAAGGTCACGCCGGGTTCGATCGCCGGGAGGATCCCGCCGGCCTCGGTGTCGGCGAGGTCGGCGAGGACGCGGTGGTGGCGTTGCCAGTCCAGCGGCCACGGGCAGTCCCAGTCCGGGTCGATCGCGGCCAGCTGCGCGGCACGGCCCGCGGCGCGCTCGGGGTCCTTGCCGAGCCCGCCTTTCCTGCGGAGGTTGGCCATGTGCTGCCCGATGGGCATCAAGTCCGCCCCTGTTGCCAGACTCGCGCCCTCGCCCCACACCGCGTCCTGCCTCGGGGCAAGGTGCCCGTGTGCACGGTGGTAGGAGCGCAGCATCGCCAGCTTGGTCTCCCAGGCTTCTTCGCCAGGTTCCCACACCATCCCGGCGTCGTCCGCGTCCAAGAGCTTCTTACGCCGCTCCTCCAGCTCCCCCGTCCGGAGGGCTTTGCGCTGCTCGTGGATCCAGCGTCCCAGGGGGAAGGTAGTGACCCCGAGTTCGACCTCGGTGTCGTAGGGAACGGCGTGCAGGCCGGTGATCTCGTTCTCGGCCCGCCAGCGGATGAGGGCTTGGTAGCCCTCCAGCCATACCAGGGATTCGGGCCGGTAGACCCGCGTGCGCAGGAAGGCGGCGATGGTCGCCGGGTCGCGGGGGGTGGAGAAGTGCAGCAGTGCGGACTCCACCGCGGCCTGCGTGTTGTCCTGCTCCTGGTGTTTGCTGCCTGTCCCGCCGGCGCCGGTGATCTGCCCGTTCTCGTCGCGGACGAGATGGTGCAGCTTGGCTCGCGGTGGCCTCGACAGCGCCCGGGAGGCGAGCTGTTCCACGAGTCGTTCGTCATGCGAGCGCAGGCCCTGGAGCACGGCTACGAGAGGGCGGAACGAGGCGGAGGCGACCATGTCGTCGGGGTCCTCGCCGGGCTCCAGGAAGACGGGCACGATGATCCTGGCTACCTTCGTCGTGCCGTCCGGGTTCGGCCGCAGGGCGCGGCCGATGTTCTGCACGATCTCCACCTGCGAGCCGCGGGTGTCGGCGAAGCAGATGGCCTCGACTCCCCGCTCGCCGACGATGTCCACGCCTTCACCGAGGACGCGCACGCTCGCGAGGAAGGCGCGGTGCACACGTCGGTTGTTGGCGTCGATGCCGCCTGCGAACTGCCGTAGCACCTCGCGCCGTTCGGCGACGAGGTGGTCGCCGCACAGCCACGTCGACCACACGCGGTCCGGTGGGACGTGGCGGCCGGCCTCGAGCTCGTAGAACTCCGCGTCGATCGACGACTTCGGCAGCGCGTCCGCGTCGGCCAGAGCCTCATCGGACGCCTCGGTCACGTACAGCTCCGCGGCCGTCTGAGGCATCTTCTCCGCGAACGCGGCCGCCTCCTCCACCCGCTGGTGGAACGTCATGACCGTACGCAGGTTGTGGCGCGCGGCGTGCTCCAGGAGCGCGGTCTGCAGCAGCGCCAGACGCCGGCCCCGCAGCGCCTCCTCCGACAGCCCGAGCACGGGCGAGGGGTCCCGGATCTCCAGTACGTCGATCTCGAAACCGGCGAGGATGTTCCGCTCGATCGCCTCGGACAGCCCGAGCTCGTAGATCCACTCGCCGTACATCCCGTCCGGGGCGCTGGTCATGGAGGCGACCTCCAGCTCCTGGCCGTCTGCGCCCTTCTGCGGGCGGGGTGAGGCGAGGATGCGCGGGGTGGCGGTGAGGTAGAGCCGGAAGTCGGCCGGGATGCGGGTGTTGTCGTGGATTGCGGCCCAGGGGCGGCCGATGTCCCCGGCGAGTCCGTGGGCTTCGTCCAGGACGGCGAGGTCGAAGCCGTCCATCGTCTGGCCGTACAGCCGCTCTCCGCCTGCCAGAGCGGCCTCTAGCGGCCCGCGCACTTTCGCCCGGCCGGTGATGTCCTCGGGGTCCTCGCGGTCCACGAGGGAGGCGTACGTGGCGAACACGACGACGGGCCCGTGTCCGGCCCACAGGGCGAGCTGGATGGGGTTCGTGGTCGTCCGCACCGCGAGTTGCTCCAAGACGTCGTCCTTCTCCAGCGAACACACCGCGGCCATGGGGCCGTTGTGACCGACTTGGCGCCAGGCCTGTGCGGTCTGCACCAGAAGGTCCAGCGTGGGGACCATGACGAGGACCCGCCCGCCCCGGAAGCATTCCAAGGCGGCCGCGGCGGTGGTGATCGTCTTCCCGGAGCCGGTGGCGGACACGACCGTAGCGCGCGCTCCCTCCGAGGGCACAGATGATCTTGCAGGGAATCCAGCCCACTTGCGGATACGCGTATTTGCGTCCATCTGGTGTTCTCGAAGCTGGATCACAGCAATTCTCCGGGTTCGGGAAGGACCTGTTCGACCGAGGCAATCTGGTATGCGCCCTGCTGGTAGAGGCCGCCTGGCCGTCCATAGATGGTCCAGGCCCGGTGGGCGGCTTCACTGAGGGAGGAGGCCATCATGTGGACGGTGAGCCGTGGTTCGCCCGGAGAGCCGGCCCGCTGGGCGACGATCCGGTAGATCCGATGACGCAGCATCTCGGCCGGTGCCCCGCCGTGTTGCTCTGCAGCGGCTACGTCAAGGGCCACACGCTGCATCCGCTGCTCCTCACGGCGGCCTACACGCGGATCCTGTCCCGGCGCGTAGACAGGCATCTGTTGCTCCGTCATCACGTGGGCGATCCGCCCCCATTCAGCGCACTCCCACATGGCGATCACCAGCTCACTCAAGTTGAGGATCTCTGCCGGTCCTCCGCGTGCACGTTCCTCGCGCTCCCGGGAGAGCCCCGCATGCGTTTGCACCTGGCCGAGGACGAGCCCGGCGGCCTTTCTCGTCACACCGAGCCGGGCTATTTCAGCCGGAAGATATTCGCAGACTGACATGATCCCCGCCCTCTCGCCGCCAGAGATGTGTCTCCTGTTTCCACCAACTCTACATGCAGCATCAAACCGATGATGCGTTACAAACTGAAACCAGAACACGAACGAGCGCCCCCGCCCTCCGTAGCTAGCCAGGCCCGCGACAGAGGGCCCCAAGGTTCTGGAGGCGAAGCCGGAAGGACCGCCAGGCGGGGGAGCGCAGCGGACCCGCCCCAGGAGTGCGAAGCACTCCCCAAGTCCCCTTATGAAAAGCAGGAGTAGTCGCACCTGGCACACCGTCAACCCCGGGCCGCGCTGCGCGCTGCCCGCCGGACGCGAAGCGGCCGGCTCCTTCTCAACTCCCGAAGCGAAGCGGAGGGAGTTGGCCCGGCGAAGCCGGGCGCGGTGAGCGAAGCGAACCGCTGCACTTGCACATCGCGCAGCGATGTGGTACCCGCTCCGCGGG
>NZ_JBTLMO010000022.1:0-153808 GCF_054462255.1 Streptomyces sp. SD15
CCCGGAAGCTAAGCCTCACAGCGCCGATGGTACTGCAGGGGGGACCCTGTGGGAGAGTAGGACGCCGCCGAACTAATATTAGAAGAGCTGGTCCCCGAACTTCGGTTTGGGGACCAGCTCTTTTTTGTTGTGTGTCACTTTGCGTTCACATTGCACGACAAGCATCCGCGACATGGGTACTGCTGCAATGCTCAAGGCCGCAGGCGTCGGAGCTCGTGACGAGGTCATCGTGTCGGCGTTCGGGAACGTGGAAGTCGCCGAGGCCGTGACCCAGGCCGGCGCGTCGGCCGTCTTCGCCGATATCGACCCGGTGACGTACTGCCTCGATGCCGGCGCGGTCGAGGCGGCCGTGACTCCGCGGTCGGTCGCCGTCGTCGTCGTACACCGCTTCGGGCGGTCGGCCGACCTGGTGCGGCTGCGGGACGTCGGGCAGCGGCACGGGCTCCTGGTACTGGAGCTGGGGGAGTCCGAGGCGCCGTACGACGAGATCGCGCAGCGCAGGCAACGGGCCGCCTATCTCGACGGTCGGTTGAGCGGGGTGCGCACGCCGCGGGGCGGTGACGGGCACACATACCAGCAGTACGTCGTGCGAGTGCCCGGCAATGGGCGGCCGGACCGGGATGCCTTCGCTCGGGCCGTGCGGGCCCGGGGAGTTGAATGCCGGGTGCCGGTGAAGACGCCTGTGCACCGGCTGCCCGGATTCCGTCGGGACGTATGCCTGCCGGAGACCGAGCGGGCTGCCGACGAGACCCTCGCGCTGCCCGTGGACGCGTCGTTGACGAAGCGGGACATGCAGCGGATCGTCTCCGCATGCAATGCGCTTGGCGGTCTGCTGCAGCCCGCCTTCTGACCCGACAAGGCGCAACGGGACCGATTAGGAGCACGCTTCTGTTCGGGGTATGATCTATTTCGTTGCCGCGAGGGAAACCTCGAAAAGGTGACCGGCCCCCCTAGCTCAGTCGGCAGAGCGTCTCCATGGTAAGGAGAAGGTCAACGGTTCGATTCCGTTGGGGGGCTCCAGCGAGAAAAGGCCTCCGCCCTTGTGGGCGGGGGCCTTTCGCATGTCCGGATGTCCCGGCCTCAGTCCTTCTGGAGGCCGGGTACCCGCATCGCCAGAATCGCCATGTCGTCGGACGGGGCGTCAGAGGCGAAGCGTTCTACCGCGCGCATGACGCGGGCGGCGACCGCTCCCGCCGTCAGGCCCGTGCATGCGGTGAGAACGTCCGTGAGACCGTCGTCGCCCAACATGCGGGTGCCCTCGCGGCGTTCGGTGACGCCGTCCGTCACGCACAACAGCACGTCGCCCGGATCGAGGGTGATCGTCTGCTCGTACAGTTCCAGGTCGTCCATGACGCCGAGGAGCGGCTGCGGTTCGGCGGCCGCCTCGACCGTTCCGTCCTGGCGCAGCCGGAGCGGGAGCGGGTGGCCCGCGCAGACCACCTTCAATACGGCGCTGCCGTCCGCCTGGGGCCACAACTCGCCGTAGAGCAGGGTCAGGAAGCGGCTGCGGGCGCCCTCGTCGAGGATCGCGGAGTTGAGGCGCTCCAAGACGGCCGGGCCGCCGAAGCCCTCACGGGCCAGCAGACGCAGTGCGTGCCGGGCGAGGCCCGTGACGGCCGCAGCCTCCGGGCCCGTACCGCAGACGTCGCCGATGGCGAAGCCGTACGCGCCGTCGCGGATGGGGAAGAGGTCGTAGAAGTCGCCGCCGACCTCGTTGCCCTCGCCGGCCGCGCGGTAGATGACCTCGACCTCGACGCCCTCGATATGAGGGAGTTCCGGGGGCAGGAGGCTGCGCTGGAGGGACTGGCTGATGGCCATGCGCTCCGAGTACAGGCGGGCGTTGTCGAGGGCCAGGGCGGCCCTTCGGCTCAAGTCCTCGGCCAGTTCCAGGATCTCCTGGCGGAAGTGTTCGTCCGACGGCTTGCCCAGCGTCAGCATGCCGATGACGCGGTTGCGGGCCACCAGGGGGAGTACGACGGTCTCGCCGCCGACCGCCGAGGCCGTCGCCAGTGTCGTACCGATGCCGGAGCTCACCGAGGCGGGTTCCCTGAGGCCCAGGCTGCGCATGGAGGTGCGCAGGGCCGCCTCGTGGGCCGCTGCGGCGGGGGCGGGCCAGACACGGGCGCCGGGGGTGGGGACCGGGTCGGGCGGGGCGATCTTCGAGAGCAACGCCTTGAGGCCGTCGATGCGGTCCTCGTCCTCGTGCAGGACGTACGAGAGATACGGGTCCGAGGCCTGGTCGGCGATCGTGTAGACGGCGCACCAGGTGGCCAGGGTCGGGACCGTCATCTGGGCCATGAGGGCCAGGGTCTGGTCGCGGTCCAGGGTGCCGGCGAGGAGGTCGGAGGCCTCGACGAGGAAGGACAGGGAGCCGCGGCGCAGGCGCTCCAGCTCGCCCAGTCGGGCCGATTCCACCGCCAGCGCGATGCGGTCGGCGGCGAACTGGAGGCGTAGGGCCTCCTCGTTGGAGTATCTGCCGGGAGCCTCGGCCGCGACGCCGAGCGAGCCCGTGAGGCGCCCCTCGACCTTCAGCGGGACCGTGACGACCGAGCGCATGCCGGTGCCGCCGAGCAAGGGTACGGCGCCAGGAACGACCGTCAGGTCCTCGTGCACGGCGGGCATGCGGGCCGATCCGTAGCGGCCGGGGCCCGCCTCGACGGGGACGCGGGCGAAGCGCTGGCGGGCGGAAGGTAGGCCCGTCGAGGCTCGTACCTCCAACTCCGTTTCGTCGTCGGTCGCGAGGAGCAGGAAGGCCGAGTCGCCGTCGAGCATGTCGCGGGCGCGCTCGACCGTGCGCTGGAGGAGGCCGTCGAGGTCGTCGGGGGCCGGAGAGCCGATGAAGACCTCGAAGGGGTCCGTGGCCTGGCCCTCGGAGCTGGTGGTCGTGTCGGAGGCCGAGATGCGCAACGGCGTCTGGAGGACGGCGCGTTCGTGGTCGCGGACGAGAAGACAGACCGTGGAGGGTTCGCCGCCCGTGTCGCGGACCCGGAGATGGGAGGCGTAGACGGGAGTGACACGGCCGTTGGCGTCGCGGATGCCGTAGCTGCCCTCCCAGCGCGACAGTTGGAGAGCCTCGGCGACGCCGGTGCTGGTGCCAGGGGTGTGCGGCCAGGCCGCGAGGTCGGCGAGGGGTTTGCCGACGACCTGCTCGGCGGCGTACCCGAAGAGGTCTTCCGCGTCCTCGTTCCAGGCGGAGATGGCGGAGGCGCGGTCGATCTGGATGACCGCGACGCGCACACGGCCGTCGGCGAGCGGGAGGAGGGCCGCCGGGAGAGCAGGGCCCGCGGTGCGGGTGCCGACCGGGCGCTCGGGGAGGTCGAGCTGGAACCAGACCTGTTTGTGCGTGGGCGAGTACTCGACGCCCCAGTGGCCGGCCAGGGCCGCGCACAACTGAAGGCCGCGGCCGCCCTCGCGGTCGGGGCTGCCCATATTCACGGCCGTCGCCTGGAGTGGAATTTCACGTTCCGGGTAGCGGTCTGCCACCTCGATGCGTACGCCGTCGTCGCTGCGCAGACACAGGACATCCGCGGAGGTGCCCGCATGCACGACAGCATTGGTGACGAGTTCGCTGGTGAGGACCACGGCGTCGTCGACGATGTCGGCGAAGCCCCAGCCCTGGAGGGTGTCACGGACGAAGGAACGGGCGGTCGCTACCGATCGCCCGACGGGATCGAAGCTGGCGGCCGCGCGCGCGGTGATCACAGAACTCCTTGTCCGGTTGTCGGCGTGCGAGGCTCCGTGGTCGACCCGCTCCTGCCGCGGCAGTGCGTTGTTCTCCGTCGGCCGAGGATCCTGGGGCGGTCCCTCAGGATGCAGTCCGGTGGTCATGGTGCGGTGCCCCTCCGATGCCTGCCCGCTCGTTCTCGTGCCACCGCCCAGGCCGGACGGAAGGCGCGGCTGGACAGCCGCATGCAAGGTTACTTACCTTCGCGGTCCGTGCGGATGCCGGTCACCAGTGTTTCCGTCCGAAGGGTCGCTGATTCCGTCCCGGCGGTGTGCGGACGATGTGCGAAGCTGCCGAACTGTTATGGCCGGGTTCGGCCGGGGTGAAACACTGGGCAGGCTCCAGTGAGAAGGTCCTGGCAGGCCGAGTGCCTTCCGGTCCGCCGAGCAGTAGTACCTGAGCAGTAGTACCCGATCAAGTAGTACCCGAGTACACCGAGCAGTAATGGTCGACCCTTGCGGGAGGGACACAGTGGAGTCTGGCGAAGCGACGCGGGGTACCAAGACGCGCGCAAAAGGCGGACAGTCCCTGAACAACGAGCGCGCGCCACGCACTGGCACCACGGCGGTGGACACGGCTGCCCTGAACCGGCTGCTGGCAGCCCTGGTGTCGATGCGGGACGGCAATTTCCGAAAGCGTCTGACGGTCTCCGGCGATGGCGTGATGTCGGAGATCGCGGCTGTTTTCAACGAGGTGGCCGATCGCAATCTGCATCTGACGGGCGAGTTGTCACGGGTGCGGCGGATGGTCGGACGTGAGGGAAAGCTCACGGAGCGGCTGGAAGAGGGCGCCTGCGAGGGTTCCTGGGCGGCGGCGATCGACGCGTCCAACGCGCTCGTCGATGATCTCGTACGACCGGTCTCCGAGGTCGGCCGGGTGCTGTCCGCAGTGGCGGAAGGCGACTTGTCGCCTCGCATGGAGCTACGGGCGCAGGCGGCGGACGGCAACGGGCATCCGCTGCGCGGGGAGTTCCTCAAGGTCGGGCGGACGGTCAACAATCTGGTCGACCAGCTCTCGACGTTCACCGATGAGGTCACGCGTGTGGCCAGTGAGGTGGGCACCGAGGGCAAGTTGGGCGGACAGGCACGGCTGCGCGGCATGTCCGGTTCGTGGAAGGATCTCACGGATTCGGTCAACACCATGGCGTACCGGCTGACGGCTCAGGTGCGTGACATCGCTCTGGTGACGACGGCGGTCGCCAAGGGTGATCTGTCCCGGAAAGTCACAGTTCATGTGGCCGGCGAGATGCTCGAACTGAAGAACACCGTCAACACGATGGTGGACCAGCTGTCTTCGTTCTCCTCCGAGGTGACGCGAGTCGCGCGTGAGGTGGGCACCGAGGGCGAGCTCGGCGGTCAGGCGCAGGTACCGGGTGTGGCCGGCGTGTGGAAGGACCTCACCGATTCGGTGAACCTGATGGCCGGCAACCTCACGGCCCAGGTGCGCGGGATCGCGCAGGTGACGACGGCGGTCGCCAGCGGTGACCTGTCGCAGAAGGTGACCGTGTCGGCGCGCGGCGAGGTCGCGCAGCTCGCCGAGACGATCAACCAGATGACCGAGACGCTGCGGACGTTCGCGGACGAGGTCACGCGGGTGGCCAACGAGGTCGGCGGCGAGGGACGGCTCGGCGGGCAGGCGAATGTGCCGGGTGCGGCGGGGACGTGGAAGGACCTGACGGATTCGGTCAACACGGTCTTCCGGAATCTCACGACCCAGGTGCGGGACATCGCCGCGGTGACGACGGCCGTGGCCAATGGTGATCTCTCGCAGAAGGTCAGCGTCGAGGTCGCCGGCGAGATGCTGGAGCTGAAGAACACCGTCAACACGATGGTCGACCAGCTCTCGTCCTTCGGTGACGAGGTCACGCGGGTGGCGCGCGAGATCGGTGTCGAGGGTGAACTGGGCGGTCAGGCGCAGGTGCCGGGCGCGGCCGGTACGTGGAAGGACCTCACCGACTCCGTCAACACGGCCTTCCGGAACCTGACGGGCCAGGTCCGCAACATCGCGCAGGTGACGACGGCCGTGGCCAACGGTGATCTGTCGCAGAAGGTCACCGTCGACGTGTCCGGCGAGATGCTCCAGCTGAAGAACACCGTCAACACGATGGTGGACCAGCTGTCCTCGTTCGCCGACCAGGTGACACGGATGGCCCGGGACGTGGGCACGGAGGGCCGCCTCGGCGGTCAGGCCCGCGTGGATGGCGTATCCGGCACGTGGAAGGAACTCACCGACTCCGTCAACTTCATGGCGGGGAACCTGACCTCGCAGGTACGGCAGATCGCCCAGGTGACGACGGCCGTGGCCCGGGGTGACCTGTCGCAGAAGATCGATGTGGACGCGCGGGGCGAGATCCTCGAACTGAAGAACACCATCAACACGATGGTCGACCAGCTCTCCGCCTTCGCGGACCAGGTGACGCGGGTCGCCCGCGACGTGGGTACCGAGGGGCGGCTGGGCGGTCAGGCGCAGGTGCCCGGCGTCGCCGGTGTGTGGCGCGACTTGACCGACTCCGTGAACGGCATGGCGGGCAACCTCACCGCCCAGGTGCGGAACATCGCGCAGGTCGCGACCGCGGTGGCCCGGGGTGACCTGTCGCAGAAGATCGATGTGGACGCGCGGGGCGAGATCCTCGAACTGAAGAACACCCTCAACACGATGGTCGACCAGCTCTCGAACTTCGCCGAGCAGGTGACGCGGGTGGCCCGTGAGGTGGGCACGGAGGGCATGCTCGGCGGGCAGGCCGAGGTGCAGGGTGTCTCCGGCACCTGGAAGGACCTCACCCAGTCCGTGAACTTCATGGCGAACAACCTGACGAGCCAGGTGCGCGGGATCGCTGAGGTCACGACCGCGGTCGCCAAGGGCGACCTGTCGAAGAAGATCACGGTCGACGCGAAGGGCGAGATCCTCGAACTCGTCACCACCGTCAACACGATGGTCGACCAGTTGTCCAACTTCGCCGAGCAGGTGACCCGGGTGGCCCGTGAGGTGGGCACCGACGGCAACCTGGGTGGTCAGGCGCGGGTGCCCGGTGTCACGGGCATCTGGAAGGACCTGAGCGACAACGTCAATGTGATGGCCAACAACCTGACCAACCAGGTGCGGAACATCTCGCAGGTCGCGACCGCGGTGGCCAACGGCGACCTCACCAAGACGGTCACGGTCGAGGCGAGCGGCGAGGTCGCACAGCTTGCGGACACCGTCAACACGATGGTGAAGACGCTGAGTTCGTTCGCCGACCAGGTGACCCGGGTGGCCCGAGAGGTGGGCACGGACGGCATCCTCGGCGGTCAGGCCCATGTCCCGGGAGTCGCCGGTACGTGGAAGGACCTCACCGAGTCCGTGAACGGGATGGCGTCCAATCTGACCGGCCAGGTGCGCAACATCGCGATGGTCACCACGGCCATTGCCAAGGGCGATCTGACCAAGAAGATCGACATCGACGCGCGCGGCGAGATTTTGGAGCTCAAGACCACCATCAACACGATGGTCGACCAGCTGTCGTCCTTCGCCGAGGAGGTCACCCGAGTCGCCCGTGAGGTGGGCACCGAGGGCCAGTTGGGCGGCCAGGCGCGGGTACGCGACGTCGACGGCACCTGGCGCGACCTCACCGAGTCGGTGAACGAGATGGCCGGGAACCTGACCCGGCAGGTGCGTGCCATCGCGCGCGTGGCGACCGCGGTGACGCGTGGTGACCTGAACCTGAAGATCGACGTGGATGCCTCGGGCGAGATCCAGGAACTCCAGGACTACATCAACAAGATGATCGCCAACCTGCGCGACACCACGATCGCCAACAAGGAGCAGGACTGGCTCAAGGGCAACCTCGCCCGGATCTCCGCCCTGATGCAGGGGCGGCGCGACCTCGACGACGTGGCTTCGTTGATCATGAGCGAGCTGACGCCCGTTGTCTCCGCGCAGCACGGTGCGTTCTTCCTGTCCATGCCGCTGGTCGACGGCAAGGAAGAGGGGAACGAGGTGGACGCGTACGAGCTGCGCATGCTCGGGTCGTACGGCTACTCGATGGGCTCCATGCCGACGTCGTTCCGGCCCGGTGAGGCGCTGATCGGGACAGCCGCCCAGGAGAAGCGCACGATCCTGGTGGAGAACGCGCCGAGTGGCTATCTGAAGATTTCCTCCGGGCTCGGCGAGGCGCCCCCGGCGCAGGTGATCGTGCTTCCGGTGCTCTTCGAGGGGACCGTGCTCGGCGTCATCGAGCTGGCGTCGTTCACGCCGTTCACGCAGATCCAGAAGGACTTCCTCAACCAGATCGCCGAGGTGATCGCGACGAGCGTCAACACGATCTCCGTCAACACGAAGACGGAGGTGCTGCTGAAGCAGTCGCAGGAGCTGACCGAGCAGCTCCAGGAGCGGTCGGCCGAGTTGGAGAGCCGTCAGAAGGCGCTTCAGGAGTCCAACGCGCAGCTGGAGGAGAAGGCCGAGCAACTCGCCCAGCAGAACCGCGACATCGAGGTCAAGAACACCGAGATCGAGGAAGCCCGGCAGGTCCTGGAGGAACGCGCCGAGCAGCTCGCGGTCTCCATGCGCTACAAGAGCGAGTTCCTGGCGAACATGTCGCACGAGCTGCGGACGCCGCTCAACTCCTTGCTGATCCTCGCCAAGTTGCTCGCCGACAACGCGGAGACGAACCTCACCCCGAAGCAGGTCGAGTTCGCCGAGACCATCCACGGAGCGGGTTCCGACCTGCTCCAGCTGATCAACGACATCCTCGATCTGTCCAAGGTCGAGGCAGGCAAGATGGATGTGTCACCGACCCGCATCGCGCTGGTCCAACTCGTCGACTACGTAGAGGCCACTTTCCGCCCGCTGACCGCAGAGAAGGGGCTCGACTTCTCGGTCCGCGTGTCGCCGGAGCTGCCCGCCACGCTGCACACCGACGAGCAGCGGCTCCTGCAGGTACTGCGCAACCTGCTGTCCAACGCGGTGAAGTTCACCGACTCCGGTGCGGTGGAGTTGGTGATCCGGCCCGCCGGCGCGGATGTTCCGGTGGCGATCCGCGAGCAGCTCCTGGAGGCGGGCTCGCTGCAGGACGCGGACGCCGCTCTGATCGCGTTCTCGGTGACCGACACCGGCATCGGGATCGCGGCCAGCAAGATGCGGGTGATTTTCGAGGCCTTCAAGCAGGCGGACGGCACGACGAGCCGGAAGTACGGCGGTACGGGTCTGGGACTGTCCATCTCGCGGGAGATCGCCCGCCTGTTGGGCGGTGAGATCCACGCGCAGAGCGAGCCGGGACGCGGTTCGACGTTCACGCTGTATTTGCCGCTGCACCCGAGCGAACTGCCCCCGCAGGGCTACGGTCAGCTCGCGCCCGTACTGGAGGCCGGTGAACTGCTCGCCTCCGAGGCGCAGTTGTCCGGGGCGGACATCGATACGCCGGCCGAGGTGAAGTCGTACCAGGAGACCCAGAACGGGCCTGCCGCGCTCTTCAGGCGGCGCCGCAGGGTGTTGCCGCCGGCCGAGCAGCGGACGGCGCTACCGGGGCAGCCGAACGGGGTCTCGGGCGCGGCTCAGGAGCAGTGGGCGGCCACGGCGCAGCAGGACGCGGCGGCGCGTTCGCGCGGCGGCATCCGGTTCGAGGGCGAGAAGGTGCTGATCGTCGACGACGACATCCGTAACGTGTTCGCGCTCACCAGTGTCCTGGAGCAGCACGGGCTTTCGGTGCTGTACGCCGAGAACGGGCGTGAGGGCATCGAAGTCCTGGAGCAGCATGATGATGTGACAGTCGTCCTGATGGACATCATGATGCCCGAGATGGATGGGTATGCAACGACCACGGCGATTCGCCGGATGCCGCAGTTCGCCGGTCTGCCGATCATCGCGCTCACGGCCAAGGCGATGAAGGGTGACCGGGAGAAGGCCATCGAGTCCGGTGCTTCCGATTACGTCACCAAGCCGGTCGATCCCGATCATCTGCTCTCCGTGATGGAGCAGTGGATGCGTGAGGAGTGAGCGGGATGCGGGTCGCTGCGTGGTGTCGGCGACCGGGACGCGGGGGTGGGCGCGCCGATTCGTCGGCGCGGCACGCCCGACGTCGCATAACTCGCTGTGGCCGACGCAGTGTAGAAGTGCGGGATTCGGGGAACCTTCTGGTCTCCCGCTACGTTTCTGCTACGTGCACAGTGACATCGCGGTGACAGGGTGTGGCGACAGGCGGGGTGCGGCTACCATGACCGGCACAAGGACGGGCGGCGCAAGGGAGCCGTCCCCTGGGGCGGAGCCCGGTGCACTGCCGGGGCGAGGAGGGCGGGCCATGGTGCAGAAGGCCAAGATCCTCCTGGTCGATGACCGGCCGGAGAATCTGTTGGCGTTGGAGGCGATCCTCTCCGCGCTCGATCAGACACTGGTGCGGGCATCGTCCGGGGAGGAAGCGCTCAAAGCACTACTCACGGACGACTTCGCGGTCATTCTGCTGGACGTCCAGATGCCGGGCATGGACGGTTTCGAAACCGCCGCGCACATCAAGCGGCGAGAGCGGACTCGGGACATCCCGATCATCTTTCTCACCGCGATCAACCACGGCCCGCACCACACCTTCCGGGGGTACGCGGCGGGTGCGGTCGACTACATCTCCAAGCCGTTCGACCCGTGGGTGCTGCGCGCGAAGGTCTCGGTGTTCGTCGAGCTCTACATGAAGAACTGCCAACTGCGGGAGCAGGCCGCGCTGCTGCGGCTCCAGCTGGAGGGCGGCGGCAAGGCGGCGCTGGGTACGGCCAAGGAGCCGGCCGGTCTCCTCGCCGAACTCTCCGCGCGGCTCGCGGCTGTTGAGGAGCAGGCAGAGGCGCTGTCCAAGCAGCTCGACGACGACTCGGCGGACGCGGCGGCGGTGGCGACCGCGGCCCATCTCGAACGCAAACTCACAGGACTGCGGCGAGCGCTGGACGCGTTGGAACCGGGCACGGGGAGCGGGGCGCCATCGGTGCCCTCGCAGAACTGAGTTTCATGGTTCTGCGCTCGCGGTGAGTCGGCGTCAGTTCCGCGCCCTGGAAAGGGCGACACGAACGGGTGAAGCAGTAGGCACACGTGTCGGCTGTCGTCTCCACCGGTAACCTCACACACATGGCCTCACGTCAGTCCGCAGCCAAGAAGCCGCCCGCGAAGAAGGCGGCCGCTCCGACGAAGGCTCCGGCGAAGAAGGCCCCCGCGAAAAAGGCAGCCGCGAAGAAGGCGCCTGCCAAGAAGGCCGCGGCGAAGAAGCCCGCACCCGCGCCGGCGCCCAACCCGACCGCGGGCGTGTACAGACTCGTACGCGCCGTGTGGCTGGGCATCGCGCACGCCGTCGGAGCGATGTTCCGCGGCATAGGGCGGGGCGCGAAGGGGCTCGACCCGGCGCACCGCAAGGACGGCCTCGCGCTCCTGCTGCTCGGCCTGGCGCTGATCGTCGCGGCGGGCACGTGGTCCAATCTGCGCGGTCCCGTCGGTGACCTTGTCGAGATGCTGGTGACCGGTGCCTTCGGCCGCCTCGACCTGCTGGTTCCGATACTGCTCGCGGTCATCGCCGCCCGCTTCATCCGGCACCCGGAGCAGCCCGAGGCCAACGGCCGTATCGTGATCGGCCTGTCCGCGCTCGTCATCGGCGTGCTCGGTCAGGTCCACATCGCCTGCGGTGCGCCCGCGCGCAGTGATGGCATGCAGGCGATAAGGGACGCCGGCGGGCTCATCGGCTGGGGCGCCTCCACGCCACTGACGTACGCGATGGGCGACGTCCTCGCCGTACCGCTCCTGGTGCTGCTCACGGTCTTCGGTCTGCTGGTCGTCACGGCGACCCCGGTCAACGCGATCCCGCAGCGGCTGCGGCTGCTCGGGCAGAAGCTGGGCATCGTCCAGGCCGACATCCACGAGGACGACCTCGGCGAGGACGACGAGCGCTACGACGAGCAGTGGCGCGAGGCGCTGCCCGCGCGCTCCCGGCGGCGCTCGCGCGCCCCCGAGGGGTACGACCCCGAGGGCGCCGAGGAGGAGGCCCTCACCAAGCGCCGTGGCCGCCCCCGGCGGTCCGCCGTGCAGCACCCCGGCCTGAACCGGCCGATGGACGCGGTGGACGTCGCCGCGGCC
The DNA here is from genome assembly GCF_054462255.1 of Streptomyces sp. SD15. NCBI lineage: Bacteria > Bacillati > Actinomycetota > Actinomycetes > Kitasatosporales > Streptomycetaceae > Streptomyces > Streptomyces sp. SD15. The sequence goes on from NZ_JBTLMO010000022.1 coordinate 11,798, forward strand.
GCCGCTGCCGCGCTCGACGGGGCCGTGCTGCACGGGATGCCGCCCTCGCCGCTGGTCGCCGACCTGACCCAGGGCGTCACCGTGGAGCGCGACGGGTACGAGGAGACGACTCCGGTGCCCGCCGCGCGCGCCGCCAAGGCCACCCCGGGCGCGAAGCGGCCCAAGCAGGAGGCCCTGGACGTCGAGTCCGTCGTGCCCGACCTCACCAAGGCCGCGCCCGACCAGCCGCGCGACCTGCCACCGCGGGCCGAGCAGCTCCAGCTCTCCGGCGACATCACCTACTCCCTGCCGTCGCTGGACCTCCTGGAGCGGGGCGGCCCCGGCAAGACGCGCAGCGCCGCCAACGACGCGGTCGTCGCCTCGCTGCAGAACGTCTTCATGGAGTTCAAGGTCGACGCCGCCGTCACCGGCTTCACGCGCGGTCCCACGGTCACGCGCTACGAGGTCGAGCTCGGCCCCGCCGTGAAGGTCGAGCGGATCACGGCCCTCACCAAGAACATCGCGTACGCCGTCGCCAGCCCCGACGTGCGGATCATCAGCCCGATCCCCGGCAAGTCGGCGGTCGGCATCGAGATCCCCAACACCGACCGCGAGATGGTCAACCTCGGCGACGTGCTCCGTCTCGCGGACGCGGCCGAGGACGACCACCCGATGCTGGTCGCGCTCGGCAAGGACGTCGAGGGCGGCTATGTGATGGCCAACCTCGCGAAGATGCCGCACGTGCTCGTCGCCGGAGCCACCGGTTCCGGTAAATCCTCGTGCATTAACTGCCTGATTACGTCCGTCATGGTCCGCGCGACACCCGAGGACGTGCGGATGGTCCTCGTCGATCCCAAGCGGGTCGAGCTGACCGCGTACGAAGGCATCCCGCACCTGATCACGCCGATCATCACCAACCCGAAGCGGGCCGCCGAGGCGCTGCAGTGGGTCGTACGGGAGATGGACCTGCGCTACGACGACCTTGCGGCGTTCGGCTACCGGCACATCGACGACTTCAACGAGGCCATCAGGAACGGCAAGGTGAAGCTGCCCGAGGGCAGCGAGCGCGAGCTGACGCCCTACCCGTACCTCCTCGTGATCGTCGACGAGCTCGCCGACCTGATGATGGTCGCGCCGCGTGACGTCGAGGACGCCATCGTGCGCATCACCCAGCTCGCGCGCGCGGCCGGTATCCACCTGGTGCTCGCCACACAGCGGCCGTCCGTCGATGTCGTCACCGGCCTGATCAAGGCGAATGTGCCGTCCCGGCTCGCCTTCGCCACTTCCTCGCTCGCCGACAGCCGCGTCATCCTCGACCAGCCGGGCGCCGAAAAGCTGATCGGCAAGGGCGACGGACTGTTCCTGCCGATGGGCGCCAACAAGCCGACCCGTATGCAAGGCGCTTTCGTGACCGAGGCCGAGGTCGCGGCCATCGTGCAGCACTGCAAGGACCAGATGGCGCCGGTCTTCCGGGACGACGTCACCGTGGGCAGCAAGCAGAAGAAGGAGATCGACGAGGACATCGGTGACGACCTCGACCTGCTGTGCGCCGCCGCCGAGCTGGTGGTGACCTCGCAGTTCGGGTCCACCTCGATGCTCCAGCGCAAGCTGCGCGTCGGCTTCGCCAAGGCCGGGCGTCTGATGGACCTCATGGAGTCCCGAGGCGTCGTCGGCCCCAGCGAGGGGTCCAAGGCACGTGATGTTCTGGTGAAGGCTGACGAGCTGGATGGAGTGCTCGCCGTGATTCGTGGGGAAGCTGAAGCGTAGAGCCACGTCGGCTTCGGCTTCGGCTGCTGCGCGACACGCTGCGCGGCAGGTTGATATGCGAACGTGACTCACCCGTAAGGAGTCGGCGGGCAACCGTTTCCCTTCGGCGTTCGTCAAGTTGAGCGAGGGGACACCTACCTGTCCCAGCATCAGGATGACCGGCCATTCTGATGGCGTACAAAGTGCTACCGCCCGGTTGCCCCACCCTTTCGTACCCCCCCTAAACTGAACCTCCAGCACAGGTGGCTACACGCTCGAAAGGCGCCCCCGTGTCCATCGGCAACTCCCCTGACGGCAACTCCCCTGAAGACGAGCGTCCGTTCGAAGAGCACAGTGAAGAAGGCCTCTCGATCGGTCGTGCTCTGCAGCAGGCGCGCATCGAGGCCGGACTGACCGTCGACGACGTCAGCAACGCCACCCGGGTCCGCATCGCCATCGTGCACGCGATCGAGCAGGACGACTTCGCCCCCTGCGGCGGTGACGTCTACGCGCGCGGTCATATCCGGACTCTGGCCCGCGCCGTGCAGCTCGATCCGGCTTCGCTGCTCGCGCGGTACGACGCCGAACACGGCGGGCGCCCCGCGCCGACCCCGGCCGCCCCGCTCTTCGAGGCGGAACGTATCCGCCCGGAGCGCCGTGGACCGAACTGGACCGCCGCCATGGTCGCGGCGATCGTCGCGGTGATCGGCTTCGTCGGGTTCACCATGGTCAAGGGCACCGAGGGGAGCGACGCGAAGTCGCAGGTCGCCGAGGGGTCCACGCCGAGCGCCACCAAGTCCACCTCCTCGGCCGGCCCCAAGACCAGCAAGCCCACCGACCCGAAGCCCGACCCCTCCGACAGTGCCATCGCGGCAGCCCCACAGGACAAGGTGACCGTCCAGGTGAGCGCCCCCGACGGGCGCAGCTGGATCTCCGCGAAGGACCACAACGGGCGGCTTCTCTTCGACGGTCTGCTCAAGCAGGGCGAGTCCAAGACCTTCCAGGACAACAAGCAGATCGACCTGGTCCTCGGCGATGCGGGCGCGATCCAGCTCTATGTGAACGGCAAGGAGATCGACGACCGGTTCCAGCCCGGCCAGGTCGAGCGGCTGAGGTACACCAAGGGCGATCCCGTCGTCGGATAACGGGCTCATAGGACAGGCGGGCACGGGGTTGGCCAAGATCGGCCAACCCCGTCGACGTGGGCTGTCAGCGGGACGAAGTAGTCTTGAGCCCATGCCTGAACGCCGTACCGTCGCACTCGTCACCCTTGGCTGCGCCCGTAACGAGGTGGACTCGGAGGAGCTCGCAGGCCGCTTGGAGGCGGACGGCTGGCAACTCGTGGAGGACGCCGAAGAAGCGGACGTCGCCGTCGTCAACACCTGCGGCTTCGTCGAAGCCGCAAAGAAGGACTCCGTCGACGCCCTCCTCGAAGCCAATGACCTCAAGGGTCATGGCAGAACCCAGGCCGTCGTGGCGGTGGGCTGCATGGCCGAGCGGTACGGCAAGGAGCTCGCCGAAGCCCTCCCCGAGGCCGACGGCGTGCTCGGCTTCGACGACTACGCGGACATCTCCGACCGCCTCCAGACCATCCTGAACGGCGGCATCCACGCCTCGCACACCCCGCGCGACCGGCGCAAGCTGCTGCCGATCAGCCCGGCCGAGCGGCAGAGCGCCGGCGAGGAGGTGGCCCTTCCCGGCCACGGCGCGCCCTCGGACCTCCCCGAGGGCGTGGCCCCGGTCTCCGGCCCCCGTGCGCCCCTGCGCCGCCGCCTCGACGGCTCCCCGGTCGCCTCGGTGAAGCTGGCCTCCGGCTGCGACCGGCGCTGCTCCTTCTGCGCCATCCCGTCCTTCCGCGGCTCCTTCATCTCGCGCCGCCCCAGCGACGTGCTGAACGAGGCTCGCTGGCTCGCCGAGCAGGGCGTCAAGGAGGTCATGCTGGTCTCCGAGAACAACACCTCGTACGGCAAGGACCTGGGCGACATCCGTCTGCTGGAGACGCTGCTGCCCGAGCTTGCCGAGATCGACGGCATCGAGCGTGTGCGGGTCAGCTACCTGCAGCCCGCCGAGATGCGGCCCGGGCTCATCGATGTCCTCACCTCGACGCCGAACGTCGCGCCCTACTTCGACCTGTCCTTCCAGCACTCCGCGCCCGACGTACTGCGCGCGATGCGGCGCTTCGGTGACACCGACCGCTTCCTGGAGCTGCTCGACACCATCCGGTCCAAGGCCCCGCAGGCCGGTGTGCGGTCCAACTTCATCGTGGGCTTCCCCGGCGAGACCGAGGCCGACCTCGCGGAGCTGGAGCGCTTCCTCACGGGCGCGCGCCTCGACGCGATCGGTGTCTTCGGGTACTCCGACGAGGAGGGCACGGAGGCGGCGACGTACGCCGACAAGCTGGACGAGGACGTCGTCGCCGAGCGCCTCGCGCGCGTGTCCCGGCTCGCTGAGGAGCTGGTCGCACAGCGCGCCGAGGAGCGTGTCGGGGAGACCCTGTACGTGCTCGTGGAGTCCCTGGACGAGGAAGACGGGGCCTACGGTCGCGCAGCGCACCAGGCGCCCGAGACGGACGGGCAGGTGCTGTTCACGAGCGGCGAAGGTCTGACCGTCGGCCGTATCGTCGAGGCCAAGGTGGTCGGCACGGAAGGTGTCGACCTGGTGGCCGAGCCGCTCCCGGGCTCGCTTCCGTGTACCGAGGAGGCGGCCAGATGACCGGAGTCCCGGCATCCGCGGCGGGCGGCTCCCCCAGCGCGAAGGGTGCGGCGGGTGCTCCCGGTGCCCCCGGGGGCAGCAAGTCGGCGCGGGGCGGGAAGCTGGGCGCTGCGGCCGTCAATCAGGCCAGCCTCTGGAACATCGCGAACATCCTGACCATGATCCGGCTCGTCCTGGTGCCGGGCTTCGTGGCGCTGATGCTGGCCGACGGCGGGTACGACCCCGCCATGCGCGCCTGGGCGTGGGCGGCCTTCGCCGTCGCCATGATCACCGACGTCTTCGACGGCCACCTGGCGCGCACGTACAACCTGGTCACCGACTTCGGGAAGATCGCCGACCCCATCGCCGACAAGGCGATCATGGGGGCGGCGCTGATCTGTCTGTCCGCGCTCGGTGATCTGCCGTGGTGGGTGACGGGAGTCATTCTCGGGCGCGAGCTCGGGATCACCCTCTTGCGTTTCGTGGTGATCCGCTACGGGGTCATTCCGGCCAGCCGCGGTGGCAAGCTGAAGACCCTGGCGCAGGGCGTGGCGGTCGGGATGTATGTCCTGGCGCTGACGGGGCCGCTGGCCACCCTGAGGTTCTGGGTGATGGCCGTGGCGGTCGTCCTGACCGTGGTGACCGGGCTCGACTATGTGAGACAGGCCATTGTGCTGCGCAGGAGCGGAATCGCCGAGCGGCGGGCGGCGGCCGAGGAGGCGGAACGGTGAGTTCCGTGGCCGCCGAAGTGCTGCGACTACTCACGGTGAGGGGCGAAACGCTCGCCGTCGCCGAGTCGCTGACCGGTGGCCTGGTGGCGGCGGAGATCACCGCGACCCCCGGGGCCTCGCAGGCCTTCCGGGGCTCCGTGACCGCGTACGCCACCGAACTCAAGCATGAGCTGCTGGGCGTCGACGCCGCTCTGCTGGCCGAGCGCGGTGCGGTCGATCCGCAGGTCGCGGCCCAGATGGCGGCCGGTGTGCGCAAGGCGCTCGGCGCGGACTGGGGGATCGCGACCACGGGTGTCGCGGGGCCCGAGCCTCAGGACGGACGGCCGGTGGGGACGGTTTTCGTCGCCGTCGACGGTCCTTCGGACGCGTTTTCCGAGAGCGCTGGTGGCGGGAAAGTGGCAGCGCTGCGGTTGAACGGCGGTCGGGCGGAAATCCGTATGGAGAGTGTACGGAGCGTACTCGCGCTGCTCCTGAAGGAGCTCGCGGGCGAACAGACCGGGAATGAGCGGGCACAGGATACGGAACAGAACGGGGGGACTTGATGTTTGCAGCCCTGAGTGAACACGACATCGCTCCCCGCACGGCCGCCGCGCAAGGCGGTACGGTGGGGCGTGAAGGATGCGGCTACGCGGTCCGAGGAGGGAGCCACCGATGATTCTGCTCCGTCGCCTGCTGGGTGACGTGCTGCGTCGGCAGCGCCAGCGCCAGGGCCGTACTCTGCGCGAAGTCTCCTCGTCCGCCCGAGTTTCACTCGGCTATCTCTCCGAGGTGGAGCGGGGGCAGAAGGAGGCATCCTCCGAGCTGCTCTCCGCGATCTGCGACGCGCTGGACGTACGGATGTCCGAGCTCATGCGGGAAGTGAGCGACGAGCTTGCTCTTGCCGAGCTGGCTCAGTCTGCAGCGGTTGCCCAGCCGGTGCCTGCACCGGTGCGCCGTCCGATGCTGAACTCCGTATCGGTCACCGGTGTGCCACCGGAACGGGTCACTATCAAGGCGCCTGCCGAGGCGGTCGACGTCGTCGCCGCCTGACGCTCAGGAGTTCGCGCTCATGAGCTGAACATGCTTGAGCGAAAGCCCCGGCCGGGGCTGCTTCAGGGAGACCTGGAGGAGGACCGGCCGGGGCTTTCGCTGTCCAGGGTGGGTTTCGTTTACCCGTTTACCTTCGAACACCTTCGAGTGACCTGAATTGTGCGTATATGCCATGGTTGGTGGGGTCGAAAGAATCGGAGGATCCCGATGTACGTCGTGAAGAGCCCGTTGGCCGACGCCGACCTGAAGATCGTGGCCGAGGCGCTGCAAGGCGCACTGGTCGACCTGGTGGACCTCGCCCTCGTGTCGAAGCAGATCCACTGGAACGTCGTCGGCCCGCGCTTTCGAACCGTCCATCTGCAGCTCGACGAGGTTGTGGACACCGCGCGGCTGCACTCCGACACGGTGGCGGAGCGCGCCTCGACGCTGGGGGTCTCGCCCGACGGACGGGCCGCGACCGTGGCCGCCAGCAGCGGCATCGGCGCGACACCCGGGGGCTGGGTCAAGGACACCGACGCCGTGGGGGCACTCGTGAACGCGCTGGGTGCGGTGATCACCCGGATGCGGGAGCGGGTGGAGGCGACCGCCGAACCGGACCCGGTGAGCCAGGACATCTTCATCCAGATCACGGCCGACCTCGAGAAACACCACTGGATGTTCCAGGCGGAGAACGGGTGACGCCTGCGGGCCGCGGGCGGCTGTCTTCGGCGACCGCTGGGCGCTTCTTGGTGCCCACCGAGCGCCGCGGCCGGCTCCGCATGTGCCTGGGGTGCGCCGTTGTGCCGTTGGTGCGCCCTGCCGGTGGGTGAGGGCGCAGGTCTAGCTTCGGGCTGGAGGTGGACACCATGGCGGGGCGAATAGTGCGCTGGGGGGTGGCGCTGGGGCTCGGTGCGCTGTGGTGGTGGGGGGTGCTCCGGCTCGTGCTGGTGCCCGATGCCGGGGTGTTGGAGGGGGCGGTCGCGGCCGGAGGGTGGGGGCTGAGTCTGCTGCCGGTGCACTGTATGCCGAAGGCGCAGGCGGTGGGGGCCGCCGGGTCGGCTCAGTGGCTGGAGGGGTGGCGGCGGCGTGGGGCGCGCGGGGGGCGGGCCCCGGGCGCGCGGTAGGGGGCCGAGGCGTTCGGGTGGGGTGGGTGCGGCGGCGCTGGGGAGGGCGGGGGAGCCGGTTACCAAGGCATCGCGACGCCGCCGTTCGGGCGGAGGATCTGGCCCGTCGTGAACGCCGAGGCGTCGCCGGCCAGGTGCAGCACGGCGTGGGCGACGTCCTCGGGTTCGCCGACCCGGCCCAGTGGCGACAGTCGGGCCATGGCCGCCTCGGTGCGCGCCTGTGCCTCACCGTGGCGGTCGGTCATCGGCGTACGCGTCCAGCCGGGCGCGACAGCGTTGACACGGATGCCGTACGGGCCGATCTCGGTCGCCAGGGTCTTCGTCAACTGGACGACGGCTGCCTTCGTCACGCCGTAACAGAGCAGCCCGCGCCCCCCGGTGTCTATCGCGCCCGACGCCATGGTGACGATGCTGCCGCGGATGTTCTTCTCGATCATGAGGCGGGCGGCCTCCTGGCAGGCGTAGAGCACACCTTTGAAGTTGACGTTCAGTACTCGGTCGAGGTCCTCGTCCCGGGTCTCCAGCACCTCGCTGCTGTGCATGATCCCGGCCACCGCCGCCATCACGTCGAGGCGCTCACAGGACATGACGGCCCGCTTGAGCTGGGCGCGGTCGGTGACGTCGAGAGTGTGCGTGTGGGCCGTGCCGCCCTGGTCCTTGATGAGGGTCGCCGTCTCGTGCAGGCCCTGGGGATCCCGGTCCGCACAGTGGACGGCGGCTCCGGCCTCGGCGAGCAGGACGGCGGACGCGCGGCCGATGCCGCCGGCGGCGCCGGTGATGAATGCGGTGCGTCCGGTGAGGTCGTACGCCTTGACGGGCATGAGGGGACGGTACGAGGGTTTCTGACGGACCGTCAATTGGTTGGGCGTCGGGGGCTTGCGTGGCGATTGGCGCCCGCCGGCGGGGTGGGGCCCACCTGGCACCTCGGGCACCAGTACGTGGGGCGCGCGCGGGAGCCGTCGCCCTGGTCGGCCGAGCGGATCGGGGTGCCGCAGCGCAGGCAGGGGCGGGGTGTGCGGCCGTACACGAAGAGGTTCTGGTCGCGGCGGGCCGTGGTGCTGCGGACCGGGCGGTCACGGTTGGCCTCGAGCAGTTTCTTCGCGAGGACGGGCAGCTGGGCGGCGCGGTCGGCGGGAAGTTCGCCGATGGGCAGCCAGGGGGTGACCCGGAGGAGGAAGCAGAGCTCGCTTTTGTAGACATTGCCGATGCCCGCGAGGTTGCGCTGGTCGAGCAGGGCCTCGCCGAGGGGGCGGTCGGGGTCCTTGAGCAGGTTCTCCAGGGCCTGATCGGGGTCCCAGTCCGGGCCGAGGAGGTCGGGGCCGAGGTGGCCGACGGCGCGGTCCTCGTCCGTGGTGCGGAGCAGTTCCAGTACGGGGAGGCGGTACCCGACGGCTGTACGGTCCGCGGTGCCGAGGACGGCCCGGATCTGGTGGGCGGGGCCGCCGCTCCAACGCCCACCGGTCGCGTACACCTTCCAGACGCCGTCCATGCGTAGATGCGAGTGCAGCGTCAGGCCACCCTCGATGCGGGTCAGGAGGTGCTTGCCGCGCGGGATGACGTCCAGGACCGTGCGTCCGGTGAGGTCCGCGGTGGCGTACTTGGGCACCCTGAGGTCGGAGCGGATCAGCACCTTGCCCGCGAGTGCGATGTGCAGGCGCCTCGCGGTCTGCCAGACGGTGTCTCCTTCGGGCATGGGGTCCAGGGTGGCATGGATCGAGGGCGGGGCGCTTACGCGCGCAGGCGCAGTCCGCGGGGGGTCGCGATGAAGCCCGCCTCCTCCAGGAGGGTGCCGATGGGGGAGGTCAGGGCGGAGGCGCCGTTGACGCGCTCCACGGTGACCGTGCCGAGGGAGCCCGCGCGGGCGGCCGCGGAGAGGGCTTCGGCGGCGGCACGCAGACGTGCGTCCTCCGTGACCGCGCCGTCCGGGTCGGAGGGCCAGGCCAGCAGGGTCTTGCCGCCACGCTCCATGTACAGCGTCAGCTCGCCGTCGACGAGCACCACCAGGGAGCCCGCCTTGCGGCCCGGCTTGTGACCGGCGCCGGTGGGGGGCTCGGGCCAGGGGAGGGCCGCGCCGTACGCGTTCGCGGGGTCAGCGGCGGCCAGGACTACGGCATGGGGAGTACCGCGGGAGTAGGAGCGGGAGCGGTTGGGGGAGAGGGCAGGGCCGCTAGCCGGGTAGGCCGGGTCTGCGGAGAAGGCGGAGTCGGCTGAGAAGGCGGAGTCGGTCGTGAAGCCGTGGTCGTCGTCGGCGAAGCCGGAGTCCTCCGGAAAGTCGAAGGAATCCGGCCGGGTGTGGTCGTCGGGGAAGGCGGGGTTGTTCGGACGTCCGCGGCTGCCGGGGAAGCCGGGGAAGCCGGGGAAGCCGGAGGCGAGCGTGCGGTTGGTGTCGCTCGGGGAGGCGTGCGGGCCCGGGAATCCGTTCGATCCTGGGAATCCGTTCGGGCTCGGGAGACTGCTCGGGAGGTCCGGGTCGGTCAGGGACTCGCCGCGGTCCCGCGCGTTCGCCGCCGCGCGCAGGCGGTCCACGGCGCCGTCCATCGCGAACTGGGCGGCCCCGAGCCCTTCCACCACGTAGCCGCGGCGTGCCTGGCCGCTGTCCTCGAAGGCGGACAGGATGCGGTACACCGCGGAGAAGCCGCCCTCGACTCCTTCCGCGGCGACGGCGCCGCGCGTCACCACGCCGTGCCGGTCGAGCAGTGTGCGGGCGAGGGCGTGGGCGCGCACGGTGGAGTCGGGTTCACGGGCGGGGAGCAGTGACCAGCGGCCGGCCACGGTCGGCGGGCCGGTACGTGACTGGGGGCGGGCGGCGCCGGTCAGGGAGCCGTAGCGCCCGCGGGGGACCGTGCGCTTGGCGCGATGGGCTGTGGACCCGGCGGTGCGGCCCGAGCCCAAGAGGGAGCGCATCGGAGCGAGCGTGTCGTTCGTGAGCCGTCCGGACCAGGCCAGGTCCCAGATCGCGTCGGCGAGTTGGGGATCGGTGACGTCGGGGTGCGTGGTGGCGCGGACCTGGTCGGCGATCTGGCGGAAGAACAGTCCGTAGCCGCCGGAGAGGGCGTCCAGGACCGACTGGTGCAGCGCGGTCGGCTCCAAGGGGTGCGGGGGCGGCAGGAGCAGGGGGGCCGCATCCGCCAGGTACAGCGAGACCCAGCCGTCCTTGCCCGGCAGCGCACCGGCCCCGGCCCAGACCACCTCTCCGGAGGCGGTGAGCTCGTCGAGCATCGCGGGGGCGTAGCCGGAGACCCGGGAGGGCAGGACCAGCTTCTCCAGAGCGGAGGCGGGCACCGAAGCGCCCTGCAACTGCTCGATGGCGCGCACCAGCCCGTCGACGCCGCGCAGCCCGTGGCCGCTGCCGACGTGCTGCCACTGCGGCAGGAACTGGGCGAGCGCGGCGGGCGGCACCGGCTCCAGCTCGTGGCGCAGGGCCGCGAGCGAACGGCGCCGCAGCCTGCGCAGTACGGTCGCGTCGCACCACTCCTGACCGATGCCCGCCGGATGGAACTCCCCTTGGACGATGCGGCCCCCCGCGGCAAGGCGCTGCAGAGCGCCGTCCGTGACGGCCGTGCCGAGACCGAAGCGGGCGGCGGCCGTGGTGGAGGTGAACGGGCCGTGAGTGCGCGCGTACCGCGCGAGGAGGTCGCCGAGCGGGTCCTTGACCGGCTCGGTGAAGGCCTCCGGGACACCGACGGGCAGGGCCGTGCCGAGCGCGTCGCGCAGGCGGCCGGCGTCCTCGATCGCCGCCCAGTGGTCGGCGCCGCCGATCCGGACGCGGATCGCGCGGCGGGCCGAGGCCAGCTCCTGGGCCCACTGCGGTTCGGCGCCGCGCTCGGCCAGTTCGGTGTCCGTGAGCGGGCCCAGCAGGCGCAGCAGGTCCGCGATGCCTTCGGTGTCCTTGACGCGCCGGTCCTCGGTGAGCCATTGGAGCTCCCGCTCCAGCTCGGTCAGGACATCGGCGTCGAGCAGCTCGCGCAACTCGGCCTGGCCGAGGAGCTCGGCCAGCAGCCGCGAGTCCAGCGACAGGGCGGCGGCGCGCCGCTCGGCGAGCGGTGAGTCGCCCTCGTACAGGAACTGGGCGACGTATCCGAAGAGGAGGGAGCGGGCGAAGGGGGAGGCCTCTGGCGTGGTGACTTCGACCAGCCGCACCTTGCGCGACTCGATGTCACCCATCAGCTCGGTCAGCCCGGGGACATCGAAGACGTCCTGGAGGCACTCGCGGACCGCCTCCAGGACGATCGGGAACGAGCCGAACTCACTGGCCACCTGAAGCAGTTGGGCGGCACGCTGGCGCTGCTGCCACAGCGGGGTGCGCTTTCCGGGGCTGCGGCGCGGCAGCAGCAGCGCGCGAGCCGCGCACTCGCGGAAGCGGGACGCGAAGAGCGCCGAGCCGCCGACCTGGTCGGTGACGATCTGGTCGACCTCGCCCTTGTCGAAGGCGACCTCCGCCGCGCCGACGGGGGCCTGCTCGATGTCGTACTCTCCGCCCCTCTTCGTGGGCTCCTGGTCGAGCAGGTCCAGGCCCATCAGGTCGGCGTCGGGCAGGCGCAGCACGATGCCGTCGTCGGCGTGCATGACCTGGGCGTCCATGCCGTACCGCTCGGAGAGCCGGGCGCCCAGCGCGAGGGCCCAAGGGGCGTGGACCTGGGCGCCGAAGGGGGAGTGCACGACCACTCGCCAGTCGCCCAGCTCGTCGCGGAACCGCTCGACGACGATCGTGCGGTCGTCCGGGATGTGTCCGCATGCCTCGCGCTGTTCGGCGAGGTAGGAGAGCACGTTGTCCGCGGCCCAGGTGTCCAGTCCGGCGGCGAGCAGCCTGAGCCGGGCGTCGTCCTTGGGGAGCGATCCGACCTCGCGGAGGAACGCGCCGACCGCGCGGCCCAGTTCGAGCGGGCGGCCGAGCTGGTCGCCCTTCCAGAAGGGGAGCCTGCCGGGAACTCCAGGGGCGGGCGAGACCAGAACACGGTCGCGGGTGATGTCCTCGATGCGCCAGGAACTTGTGCCGAGGGTGAAGACATCGCCGATGCGGGACTCGTAGACCATCTCCTCGTCGAGTTCGCCGACCCGGCCGCCGCCCTTCTTGGGGTCGGCGCCCGCGAGGAAGACTCCGAAGAGCCCGCGGTCGGGGATGGTGCCCCCGGAGGTGACGGCGAGCCGCTGTGCGCCGGGGCGCCCGGTGACCGTACCGGCGACGCGGTCCCAGACCACGCGGGGCCTGAGCTCAGCGAAGGCGTCGGACGGATAACGGCCCGCGAGCATGTCGAGCACGGCAGTGAACGCCGACTCGGGGAGCGAGGCGAAGGGAGCCGCCCGGCGGACCGTGGCGAGCAGGTCGTCGACCTGCCAGGTGTCGAGCGCGGTCATGGCGACGAGTTGCTGGGCCAGTACGTCCAAGGGGTTGGCGGGGACTCTGAGGGACTCGATGGAGCCGGTGCGCATCCGCTCGGTGACCACCGCCGCCTGGACGAGGTCGCCGCGGTACTTGGGGAAGACAACGCCTGTGGAGACGGCGCCCACCTGGTGGCCCGCGCGGCCCACGCGCTGCAGGCCGGAGGCCACGGACGGCGGGGACTCGACCTGGACGACCAGGTCCACCGCGCCCATGTCGATGCCGAGTTCGAGGCTGGAGGTGGCGACCACGGCGGGGAGACGGCCGGCCTTCAGGTCCTCCTCGACGAGCGCTCGCTGCTCCTTGGAGACCGAGCCGTGGTGGGCGCGGGCGATGACGGCAGGTGCGCCCTGGGCGGCGCCCGAGCCGCCCATCAGCTGGGCCGGGGCATGGGCCTCCTCCAGGGGCTCGCCGGTCGCCCTCTCGTACGCGATCTCGTTGAGCCGGTTGCACAGGCGCTCGGCCAGGCGGCGGGAGTTGGCGAAAACGATCGTCGAGCGGTGGGACTGGACGAGGTCGGTGATCCGCTCCTCGACGTGCGGCCAGATGGAGGGCTTCTCGGCGCCCTCATTGCCATTGGCGACCGGCGAGCCACCCAACTCGCCCAGGTCCTCCACCGGGACGACCACCGACAGGTCGAACTCCTTGCCGGACGGCGGCTGGACGATCTCCACCTTGCGCCGGGGCGAGAGATAGCGTGCGACCTCGTCCACCGGACGCACCGTCGCCGACAGGCCGATGCGGCGTGCAGGCTTGGGCAGCAGTTCGTCGAGGCGCTCCAGGGTGAGCGCGAGATGGGCGCCGCGCTTGGTGCCCGCGACCGCGTGCACCTCGTCCAGGATCACCGTCTCGATGCCTGTCAGCGCGTCGCGCGTCGCCGAGGTCAGCATCAGGAACAGCGACTCGGGCGTCGTGATCAGGATGTCCGGCGGGCGCGTGGCCAGCGCTCGACGCTCGGCCGGCGGGGTGTCGCCGGAGCGGATGCCCACCTTCACCTCCGGCTCGGGCAGCCCGAGGCGCACCGACTCCTGTCGGATGCCGGTCAGCGGGCTGCGCAGATTGCGCTCCACGTCGACCGCGAGGGCCTTGAGCGGTGAGACGTACAGCACCCGGCAGCGCTTCCTGGGGTCGGCCGGTGGTGGGGTCGAGGCCAGCTGGTCGAGCGCGGCCAGGAACGCGGCGAGGGTTTTGCCGGAGCCGGTCGGGGCGACCACCAGCACGTCCGAGCCCTCGCCGATGGCCCGCCACGCTCCGGCCTGGGCCGCGGTGGGCGCGGAGAAGGCCCCCGTGAACCAGCCGCGGGTCGCGGGGGAGAAGCCGTCGAGGGCTCGGTGTGCGGAGCTGACCATGCGTCCATCCTGCACCCGGCCACTGACAATTGCGCTGACCTGCGGAAATGTGGCCGCAGGACTTCTCGCCGCAGTGTGGGGACGACGTCGCCGACGGCGTGGGCCGTCCTCGTACCTGGCGCAGAATGGGGGCATGGCAGGTTCGGCGGAGCGGGCGCGGCACTGGCAGTACGCGGAACTGCCCGGTGTCGATCTGCTGCGTGCCCGCTTCGTCGAGAAGATCTTCGTGCGGCACACGCATGAGAACTTCGTCATCGCCGCCATCTCCGACGGGGTGGAGGTCTTCCACCACGGCGGCGGTGACCAGTACGCCGGCCCGGGCGCCCTCGCGCTGGTCAATCCCGACACCCCGCACACGGGCCGGGCGGCCGTCCCCGAAGGCTGGCGGTACGGGGCGGTGTACCCCTCGCCGGAGCTGGTGGCCGAGATCGCCGCCGAGACCACCACGATCCGTGGCACCCCCGGATTCAGCAGCCCGGTGCTCGACGACCCGCACGCCGCGGGGCTGGTCCACGAAGTGCTCCGCGCCGCAGAGGAGGGCAACGCGCTCGCCGCCGACACGCTGCTGCGGGTCGCCGTGACCCGGCTGCTGCGACTGAACGGAGGACCGCTGCCGCAGCGGGCCGTGCACACCGCGGGCGCCCGGATCGCCGTACGCGCGCGTGCCGTGCTGGAGGAGCGGATGGCTGAGCCCCCGACCCTGGAACGGCTCGCGGCCGACTTCGGCACCAGTCCGTTCGCGCTGCTGCGCGCCTTCCGGGACACCTACGGCATGCCGCCGCACACCTGGCTGACGGACGCCCGTGTACGGCGGGCTCGCCACCTCCTGGACGCCGGTTGTGCGCCCGCCGAGGCGGCCGTCGCCGTCGGCTTCACCGACCAGCCGCATCTCAACCGTCACTTCACCCGGATCGTGGGCGTGCCCCCGGGCGCCTACCAGCGCGAGCGCAAGAACGTACAAGACGCCGACGGGCGGCCGCACCTACCGTCCAGGGCGTGGCAGAACAGACAGCACTCGCAGACATACGCAGTGAAGACGCCGGAAAACCCGACGCCGCCGTCGTCCGGGACGCCCTGGGAGTCGGGATCGCCGTCGGACTGTCCGGCTTCGCCTTCGGGGTGACCTCGGCCGGCAGCGGGCTCACGGTGCTGCAGACCTGCGCGCTCAGCCTCCTGGTGTTCACCGGGGCCTCGCAGTTCGCGCTCGTGGGCGCGCTCGCGGCCGGGGGCAACCCGCTCACAGCGGCGGCGGGCGCCTTCTTCCTCGGTGTACGCAACGCCTTCTACGGCCTGCGTCTGTCGCAACTGCTGGCCCTCCCGCGCGCGGTGCGCCCGTTCGCCGCGCAGTGGGTCATCGACGAGACCACGGCCGTGGCGCTCGCCCAGCCCACCCGCCGCAGCGTCCGCATCGGCTTCACCGTCACCGGACTCACCCTCTACGTGCTGTGGAACCTCACCACGCTGCTCGGCGCCGTCGGGGCCGAGGCCATCGGCGACACCGACGCCTGGGGGCTGGACGCAGCCGGGCCCGCGGTGTTCCTGGCGTTGCTCGCGCCGATGCTGAAGACCACCACGGAGCGTGCGGTGGCCGGTGTCGCGGTCCTTCTGGGGCTCGGTCTGCTGCCCGTGCTGCCCGCCGGAGTCCCCGTGCTGGTGGCCGCGCTGTCCGCTCCAGCCGCCCTCTACCTGGAGGGGCGCCGTAGTCCCAGGACCTCCGGCGATCTGAAGACCGCCGATGAGCTGAAGACCGCCAACGACGCACCCAAGGAAGACCGTTGAACATCTGGATCGCGATCGGCGCGACCGCCGTCGGCTGTTATGCCGTGAAGCTCATCGGGCTGGTGGTTCCCGTCGGCGTCCTGGAGCGGCCGTTCGTCAAGCGCCTCGCCGCCCTGCTCCCCGTTGCCCTTCTGGCCGCCCTCACGGCCCAGCAGACCTTCGCCGACGGGCGCGTTCTGGTCGTCGACGCGAAGGTCGCGGGACTCGCCGCGGCCGCCGTCGCACTGATCCTTCGCGCCCCCTTCCTGCTCGTGGTCGGCGCGGCCGTGGTCGTGACGGCGGGCGTACGGGCGATGACGGGCTGACGCCCGGGGCACGTCGGTCGGCGGTCCGCGCACGCGCCCCTGGGGTCAGTCGATGGGCCGCCCGTACGCCCGTAGTGTGCGCAGCGCCTCGATCGTCACCATGGGGCGGCATTCAAGGGCGGTGCCCGGTGCCCATGGACGCCAGCGGATCGGCCAGCCGCCGTCCTCCTGCTGCTCGCCCGCCAGGAAGTCGAGCGAGCGCGCCATTTCCTCGTCGGTGAACCACGCGCGTGCGAGTGAGCCCGGGGCCTTCGCGTAGTCGTAGGGAAAATGGCGCTCGCCCGGCGCGTAACCGGGCGCTACCGGGAACGCTTCGAGGTGCTCCGGATCCAGGGCCGCGAGGCGGTGTTCGCGCACCAGACGGCCCAGCCGGTCGGCGGCGGCCTGCGCGCGCGGGCGGTCGGGAGCGGAGTCCAGGAAGGCCACGGCCGACTCGATCTCGTACGGATGGGACTTCTCCAGGGACTCGACCGCCTGCCAGCAGAAGTCGGTGGCCCGGAACAACCAGGCGTGCCACACCTCGTTGCGGTGCAGCAGACCCAACACGGGTCCAGTGGCGAGGAGTTCGCTCGGCGGGTCGTCGACGACAGGCATGAAGGGAGCGTGTGGATAGCCGCGCTGGCTGGGATGGATCGCCGGCAGCGCGCCGTCCGGCGCTGACACGGAGGTCAGATAGCGGCATACGCGCTCCACGCGCTGTCCGCCGCAGCGGCCGATCGAGTCGAGGACGCGCAGCGCGTGCCCGGTGTGCAGTGGCTGGCTGACCGGGCCGCGCAGATCGGGCTCGAGCGCGTGACCGTACCCCCCGTCGTCGTTGCGGTAGGCGGCCAGCGCGGTCTCCACCGCTTCGGCGTCGCCGTCCAGAAAGTGATACGCGAAGCGGCGCTGTTCCAGCACCCGCGCGGTGAGCCAGATGAAGTGCTCGGCGCGTGCGAGCGGGGTGTGCGCCGGGGGCGTCGGGGGGAGTGGGGATGCTCCTGATTCGGCCATGTGTCAGACCGTAGGACGGAAAGCGGTCTCGACGAGCGGTCCCGGTCGGGGCCCACTCTCAGGAGCGGGATACTGGGGTCATGCGGTTGACGGTCTTCTGGCAGCGGATGGCGGATCACTTCGGTGCGGGGTACGCCGACACCTTCGCGCGCGATCACGTGATGACGGAACTCGGCGGGCGGACCGTGAACGAGGCGCTGAATGCCGGCTGGGAGGCCAAGGACGTGTGGCGCGTGGTGTGCACGACCATGAACGTTCCGTACGAAAACCGCTGACAGGCCAAGAAGATCCGGCCCCGGGCACCGATTGTCCGTGGCGTGGGCGAGACTTGCACCGTGGCCCCGACAGACGAGACCGCGCAGGTCGACCAGCAGGCATCACCGTCCGGCACGACGTTGCCCACCCCGCCTCCGGGCGGGGACGCCGCCGCGCAGGGCGGGCGCATGCCGCGCTGGCTGCCGCGCGCCATGGTGCTCGCGCTCACGCTCATCGCCGTGTTCCAGCTGGGCAGTTGGGCATTCCACCAGCTGATCGGGCTGTTGATCAACATTCTGATCGCGTTCTTCCTGGCGCTCGCCATCGAGCCCGCGGTGAGCTGGATGGCCTCGCGCGGCATGCGCCGGGGGCTGGCCACCTTCCTCATGTTCTTCGGCGTGCTGATCGTGAGCGCCGGATTCATCACGCTGCTCGGCTCGATGCTCGCGGGCCAGCTCGTCAAGATGGTCGAGGGCTTTCCCGAGTACCTCGACTCGGTCATCAACTGGATCAACACGACCTTCCACACTGACGTGAGACGGGTGGACGTCCAGGACAGCCTGGTCCACTCCGACTGGCTGCGGAAGTACGTGCAGAACAGCGCCACCGGCGTCCTGGACGTGTCCGCGCAGGTACTGGGCGGTCTCTTCAAGCTGCTGACGATCACGCTGTTCTCGTTCTACTTCGCCGCCGACGGGCCCCGACTGCGGCGCGCCCTGTGCTCCGTGCTGCCGCCCGCCCGGCAGGCCGAGGTGCTGCGCGCGTGGGAGATCGCCGTCGACAAGACCGGCGGCTATCTCTACTCGCGCGGCCTGATGGCGCTGATCTCCGGCATAGCGCACTACATCCTGCTGGAGTTGCTCGGCGTGCCCTACGCGCCCGTGCTCGCCGTCTGGGTGGGCCTGGTCTCGCAGTTCATCCCCACCATCGGCACGTATCTCGCGGGCGCCCTGCCGATGCTGATCGCCTTCACGGTCGACCCCTGGTACGCACTGTGGGTGCTGATCTTCGTCGTGATATATCAGCAGTTCGAGAACTATGTGCTGCAGCCGAAGCTGACCGCCAAGACCGTGGACATCCATCCCGCCGTCGCTTTCGGTTCGGTCGTCGCGGGCACCGCACTCCTCGGCGCCGTCGGTGCCCTGATCGCCATCCCCGCGGTCGCCACGCTGCAGGCCTTCCTGGGGGCGTATGTGAAGCGGTACGACGTCACGGACGATCCCCGGGTGCACGGACACCGGACCAGGGTCTCGCGCTCCCTCTTCGTGCGGCTGCGAGGGCTGTTCAGCAGATGAGGATCACCATGTGAGCGCCCGCCCACATCCCGGCGGCCAGAACCGACGCCGTGTAGTAGCCGACTGTGTACATGACGTGTTGTCGCGTTCGGCCGCTCCGTGGCGTACGCGACAGCAGCCAGGCCGGCGCGGGCAGGACCAGCACGGCGTGCAGGCTCACGAGCTTCCTTTGGCATCTGCAGCGATGTGCCATCCGCCGTGTCGTGTGTCCGGCGCCGGGCGAGGACGTCGGGACCCCACTGTCTTGCGGACGTCCGGATGAGGCATCGCGGGTGTGCCGCACCCCTGGCGGACTATGTGACGCACCTCTCGTGGGCGGGTGTGCCGTATCCCTGTTCTGGCGGGATGCGGGCCTGGGGTCAGGCCGTTGTCGGACCGCGAACGTAGTCTCGTAGGTGCCGCGTGGTGCGCTTGACACCAAAATCGAACATCCATTCTTATGGAATCTCCGGCGGGAGCTCTCGACGGGATTTCGGCGGGGTTTTCATGGAGATGTGCCCGAGTTATCCACAGGCCGGACGGGCGTCGGGGCGCATTGTCAGTGGCAGGCGTTAGCGTCTTTGACGTGAAGCGATCGACTCAAGCAAACCGGGTGGAACCCATGGCAGGTACTGACCGCGAGAAGGCGCTCGACGCCGCGCTCGCGCAGATTGAACGGCAATTCGGCAAGGGCGCGGTGATGCGCCTGGGCGAGCGGCCGAATGAGCCCATCGAGGTCATCCCCACCGGGTCGACTGCCCTCGACGTCGCCCTCGGTGTCGGCGGCCTTCCGCGCGGCCGAGTGGTGGAGGTGTACGGCCCGGAGTCCTCCGGTAAGACGACGCTGACGCTGCACGCGGTGGCGAATGCGCAGAAGGCCGGCGGCCAGGTGGCCTTCGTGGACGCCGAGCACGCCCTCGACCCCGAGTACGCGAAGAAGCTCGGCGTCGATATCGACAACCTGATCCTGTCCCAGCCGGACAACGGCGAGCAGGCGCTGGAAATCGTGGACATGCTCGTCCGATCCGGCGCGCTCGACCTGATCGTCATCGACTCCGTCGCCGCCCTGGTGCCGCGCGCGGAGATCGAGGGCGAGATGGGCGACTCGCACGTGGGTCTGCAGGCCCGTCTGATGAGCCAGGCCCTGCGGAAGATCACCAGCGCGCTCAACCAGTCGAAGACCACCGCGATCTTCATCAACCAGCTCCGCGAGAAGATCGGCGTGATGTTCGGCTCCCCGGAGACCACGACGGGTGGCCGGGCGCTGAAGTTCTACGCCTCGGTGCGGCTCGACATCCGGCGCATCGAGACGCTGAAGGACGGCACCGACGCGGTCGGTAACCGCACCCGCGTCAAGGTCGTCAAGAACAAGGTCGCGCCCCCCTTCAAGCAGGCCGAGTTCGACATCCTCTACGGCCAGGGCATCAGCCGCGAGGGCGGCCTGATCGACATGGGCGTGGAGAACGGCTTCGTCCGCAAGGCCGGTGCCTGGTACACGTACGAGGGCGACCAGCTCGGCCAGGGCAAGGAGAACGCGCGCAACTTCCTGAAGGACAACCCCGACCTCGCCAACGAGATCGAGAAGAAGATCAAGGAGAAGCTGGGCGTCGGTGTGAAGCCGCAGGAGCCCACCGCCGAGCCGGGCGCGGACGCGGCGGTCTCGACCGCCCCGGACGATGCCGCGAAGACGGTGCCCGCTCCCGCGGTCAAGGCCACCAAGTCCAAGGCCGCGGCGGCCAAGAGCTAGCCCATGACGCGACGAACCGACTGGGCCGAGTACGCCTACCCCGTCGCCTTGGAGGGGCAGGGGCACGGGGAGGACGGCGGCTCGGCCAGAGACGGTGGAGGATCGCACGACGGAGACGAGACGCCCAGAGACGAGACGTACGGGGATCGGGCGTACGGAGATCGGGCGTACGGAGGTCGGACGTATAGAGGTCGGGCCGGCGGGATGTACGGAGCCGAGGGGTTTTACGGCGGAGATCCGGACGGCCATGGTTCGGACGGAGACGGTTCGGAGGGCGATCGTTCGCCGAGCGGCGACTCACTCGGTCGTGTCGGCCCGCCCGACGGCAGTGACGGTCTGACGCGCGACGGTGACGGCCTGGCAGGCGGTCACAGTTCGCCGAGTCGTGATTCGCGCCGTGGCGGTGGCGGTCGGAGCGGCGACGGAGGGCCGCGTGGACGAGGGCGTCGGAGGCGTGGCGGTTTCGGTGAGCCGTCCGGTGCCCCACAGGACGGAGGCGCTCCTTTCTCGTCGAGGGCCGGGGAGGGGGAGCCCCCGGCGGACCCGGCTGAGCGGGCGCGGGCGATCTGTCTGCGCCTGCTCACCGGGACCCCGCGCACGCGGAAGCAGCTCGCGGACGCACTGCGCAAGCGCGAGATCCCCGACGATGTGGCGGACGAGGTGCTGTCACGGTTCGAGGAGGTCGGCCTGATCAACGACGGCGCTTTCGCCGACGCCTGGGTGGAGTCCCGGCACCACGGCCGGGGTCTGGCCCGGCGGACGCTCGCGCAAGAACTGCGGACCAAGGGCGTCGACTCGACGCTGATCGACGAGGCCGTCGGACAGCTCGACTCTGAGCAGGAGGAGGCGACAGCGCGCGAGCTCGTGGCGCGCAAGCTGCGCGCCACGCGTGGCCTCGACCGTGACAAGCGGCTGCGGCGCCTCGCGGGCATGCTTGCCCGCAAGGGCTACTCCCAGGGCATGGCCTTGCGAGTGGTCCGCCAAGCCCTGGAGGAAGAGGGCGAGGACACGGAGGGGCTCGGGGACGAGGGTTTCTGACCTTGCGGGGTTCCCCGCCGGGGGTTTCTGGCCCGGTCCCATGGGTCCTCAGCAGAGGGTTTCTGGCCCCGCAGGTTCTCGATAGAGGGTTTCGACCCCGAGGTTCCCGATAGAGGTTTTCTGACGCCGCGCCTTCCCGATAGAGGGTTTCTGGCTCCGAGGGTTCACGGCAGGGGGTGCCCCGGCGGGCGTTGCGGCGTCGGTTTCCCGGGGATGCCTCAGGGCCGACGGCTGCGTCCGGGGGGCGTGGGACGGGCCGATCTCGGCGTCCTGAACAGGGGGCCGAGTGGAGGCGTCGACCGCACTCAGTGCGCGCACGCATGCTCGAGCTCAGGAGCGACGCATGTCCGGGCCCGCGCGCCATGTGTGTTCCGGGCTCAGGGGCGAGTGTCCGAGCCCGGCGGGACTGTCCAACTCCCCGTTGCCGAGGTGGGGTTAACCCCCGGCTGAAGACGCCGGACCGCCGCAATGCACAAGTACCTGTGCACAGACGACTGTGTACGCATGGCACAGGAACCCGGCGCGACAGACCCCCCGGTGAGGCGAACCGCGGAGACGACTTCGCACACCCCCACCGAGCTCTCCGACCTCGCCACGCTCAAGGCCCTCGCGCAGCCCCGTCGGCAGCGCGTGCTTCAGCACCTCACCGTGCACGGCCCCGCCACCTCGGCGACGCTGGCCCGAGCGCTCGGGCTCAACACCGGAGCCACCAGTTACCACCTGCGCGAGCTCGCGCGGTACGGCCTCGTGGAAGAACTGGCGGAGCAGGCCAAGGGAAGCGGCCACGGCCGGGAGCGCTGGTGGCGGGCCGTCCCCGGCGACCGGCGCTTCCCGCCGCGCAGCCGCCAGAGCCCCGAGATGCGGCTCGTCATGGACGAGCTGAACCACCACGCGTACGCCGCCGACCTCGAACTCTTCGAGCAGATGCAGCTGCAGAAGCAGCTTCAGGGGGACGCGGACGGTGACCCTTGGGCCGACGCCTTCCCTTACTCGCGCGGAAGCATCCGGCTGACCCTCCCCGAACTCCGCGCGTTCTTCGAGGAGTACATCGCACTGCTCAACCGCTTCAAGCGTCCCGAGGCCGACACCCCGCCCAGCGCCCGCACCGTGCTCACCCGGTTCCTTGCCTTCCCGGCCCCTGACGCCATGCCCGGAAGCAACCCGGCGCCGGACGACACCGACGAACCGCGCGGCGACACCGACGAATTGCCCCGCGACGCCGAGGGGCTGCCCCATGGCGGACCTTCTCACAACGCAACGGAGAGCGGCCCCTCATGATGCTGCGTTACGCCCTGCAGACCGTCCGAGCCCGCAAGGGCGGCTTCCTGGGCGCCTTCCTCGCCCTGATGTGCGCGGCCGCTCTGATCACCGCCTGCGGCACCCTCCTCGAAACGGGCCTGCGTGGCACGATCGCCACCGAGCGGTATGCCGCGACCCCCGTGGTGGTCTCCGCCGACCAGAACGTTCACCAGACCACCGTCAAGCACAAGAAGGGCAAGACCAAGATCAAACACAAGGCCAAGCCGATCGCCGAACGGGCCTGGCTCCCTGACGACCTCGCCGCCAAGCTCCGCCGGGCGCCCGGAGTACGTGAAGTCATCCCCGAACTCACCTTCCTGGCCGAGCCGTTGACACCCGGAGGAACCGTCGACAAGGACCGGCCCGGCTACGGCCATGCCTGGGACTCCGCCGTGCTGACCCCGTACACCCTCACCACAGGCGTCGCGCCCAAGGCCGACGGCGATCTCGTCGTCGACCGTTACCTCGCCGAACGCGCCCACCTGAAGACGGGCGACCGCCTCACCGTTCAGTCGACGCAGAGCCCGCGCACCTACCGCGTGACCGGAATCGCCGCGCCCGCCCAGGACATACGCCACCAGACCTCCCTCTTCTTCTCCACCCAGGAGGCCCGCCGCCTCGCCGCCCACCCCGGACAGGTAACCGCCTTCGGGGTGCTGCCCGCCGAGGGGACGGACACGGCCGGGCTCAAGCAGGCCGTCGCCAAGGCACTGCACGGGACGACCGCGCAGGTCAGCGCCGGTGACGGCCGAGGACCGGTGGAGTTCCTGGACGCGGCCACCGCGCGTACGAAGCTGGTCAGCATGGGCGGCGCGATGGGCGGCACGTCATTGCTCGTGGCCGTCCTCGTGGTCGTCGGCACCTTCGCGCTGTCCGTGCAGCAGCGCCATCGTGAACTCGCCCTGCTGCGCGCCATCGCCGCGACATCGGGCCAGATCCGCAAACTCCTCGGCCGTGAGGCGCTGATCGTCGGTGCGGCCGCCGGCATGACAGGGGCGCTCGCAGGGCTGCCGTTGGGCAGTTGGCTGCACAGCCGGTTCGTGGCCATGGGCGCCGTCCCGGCCACGCTTCAGCACACCGTCAGCGTCTTCCCGCTGTTCGCGGCGGTCGCCGCGACGCTCCTCGGAGCCTGGGCCGCCGCGCGTATCTCGTCCCGCCGGATCGCCCGGATCCGCCCGGCCGAGGCGCTCACCGAAGCCAGGGCCGAACGCACCCGTCCGGCCTGGGGACGGATCCTCGCGGGTCTCGTCCTGCTCGCCGGTGGCGCCGTCCTCGTCGCCGTGCTCAGCGTCCTGCGCACCGAGCCCGCCTCAACCCCGGTGACCTTCCTGGCCGTCGTGGTCCTCGCCGCCGCCGTCGCGCTGCTCGGCCCGCTGCTGGTCGGGGCGGCCGCAGCCGTCCTCGGGGGTCCGCTGCGGCTGATCGGTCCCGGAGGTCGGCTGGCGCGCGCCAACCTGCGCGGGCATGCCGTCCGGATGGCTTCCGTCGTCACACCTCTCACCCTTCTCATCGGTATGACCTGCACGGTTCTCTTCGTCCAGCCGACCCTGGGCAACGCGGCCCGGGCCCAGGCCCGCGAAGGCGTCCGCGCCGACTGGGTGCTGGCCGCCCAGGGCCCCGGCGTACCGGCCGAGGCCACACGGCAGCTGCGTACGCACCACGACACCGCCACCGAAGTGGTCCGTACGACCGTCCGCGTGGGCCTCGACAAGTACGTGGCCCAGGGCGTCACGCCCAAGGGCCTCACCCGCACCTGGGACCCGGACGTCACGGCCGGCTCCCTGGAGAGGCTCGCCGAAGACACCGTCGCCCTCAGTGAACTAGCCGCCGACCAACTCCACCTGAAGCCCGGCGGCACCCTGAAGCTCACGCTCGGCGACGGCACGCCCGCCACACTCACCGTCGTCGCCGTCTATGCCAAGGGCCTCGGCTTCGGTGATCTCACCTTCGCCCACGACCTGGTCGCACGCCATGTGGACAACCCACTCGCCACCACCGTCCTTGTCAGTACCACCCGTACACAGAAAGAACTCGCGACTACCCTCCGTGAGTTCCCGGGCGTCCACGTCCTCGCGCCGGCGACGGCCGACTCGATCCAGGCGGAACGGCAGCAGGCGAACGCCGAGGTCAACTACCTCGCCATGGGGCTGGTCCTGGCCTTCACCGCCATCGCCGTCGTCAACACGCTGGCCATGTCGGTCTCGGAGCGGGTCCGCGAGTTCGCGCTGCTCCGCCTCGCCGGGGCGACCCGTCGACAGGTGCTCGGAATGCTGCGCACGGAGGCGCTCTCGGTCCTCCTGCTCGCGACCGCGCTCGGCAGCGGAATCGCGCTCGCCGTGCTGACCGCCTTCAGCGTCGGCATGACGGGCAGCGCGGCTCCGTCGGTCACACCCCTGGTGTACGTCACCGTGGTCGCGACGGCCGGCCTGCTCGCCCTCGTTGCCACCGCACTGCCGGGCAGGGTGGCCTTGAGGGTGCGCCCCGTCACGGCGGCCACGGCCAAGGAGTGAGGGCCAGTACGTAAGCGGTAAGGGCCGGTACGCAAGGGTGGGCGCCCCTTACAACAGGGGGCGCCCACCCTTGCGTACTACTGGACAGTCACCGGGAACCCGGCCGCCTTCCACGCCTGGAATCCTCCGACCAGGTCGGTCGCCCGGTGCAGCCCCAACTGCTGCAGGGACGCGGCCGCGAGGCTGGACGCGTATCCCTCGTTGCAGACCACCACGACCCTGAGATCGTGGCTCGTGGCCTCGGGGGAGCGGTGGCTGCCCTGCGGGTCGAGCCGCCACTCCAGTTCGTTGCGCTCGACGACGAGGGCGCCGGGGATCAACCCGTCGCGCTCGCGCAGGGCGGCGTACCGGATGTCGACCAGAAGGGCTTCGCCCGCCTGTGCGGCTCCGTACGCCTCCGTGGCCTCCACCCGGTCGAGGCCCTCGCGGACCCGTTCCAGCAACTCGTCGATTCCCACTGGGCGTCGGCTGCTCACTGCCAGTCCTCCGGACGCTCGACCTGCTCGAGGCGCAGCACCTGCCCCGTACGGCTGTAGCGGCGGATCCGGGGCAGGGGCGGGTAGTACGCGTGGACGGAGATCGCGTGCTCCTCGGTGGACTCGTTGAGCACCTCGTGCACGTGGTGGCGGCCGAAGGAGCGGCCCTTGCCGGCAGACAGTCGCCGTTCGCGGTCGACGTCCTCGGTGAGTTCGAGGGTCTTCCAGCCGTCGGTGGGCAGTCGAGCGGCGAGCGAGTACTCCTTGAGTTCGCCCGACGCGGTGAGGAAGGCGCCGACCGAGTCCGCGTGGTCGTGCCAGCCGGTTCCCGTGCCGGGCGGCCAGCCGATGAGCCAGGCCTCACTGCCGCCGGGACCCTCGAGGCGTACCCAGGTACGGCCCTCGGGGTCGAGCGGG
Organism: Streptomyces sp. SD15; assembly: GCF_054462255.1. Classification (NCBI taxonomy): domain Bacteria; kingdom Bacillati; phylum Actinomycetota; class Actinomycetes; order Kitasatosporales; family Streptomycetaceae; genus Streptomyces; species Streptomyces sp. SD15. The sequence continues at coordinate 37,896 of NZ_JBTLMO010000022.1, forward strand.
AGCGAGGCGATCAGCTCGGTGTCGGCGGCCGTACGGCGCACGAAGTCGAGCAGATCGGCCTGTGTGGGGGCCTGAACCGGCGCGGAGGGGGAAGCGGAGAGGGAAGGGGAGGAGGGGGACACAGACACGGGTACCGTCCTGAGCGTTCGCGTGGGAGCGTGCGGCAGCGGATGAGCGGCGCGCGCGGAGGAAAGAAATGCGAATTCAGCAGGACGGACGACACAGGCAGCCTGGATAGCGGACGAGGTCCAAATGGACCTTCCGCCACAGGTGCACACAGGTGTCGGTCACGATCCGGAGTAGACCATGCCGGTGCAGGCCGGTCAACTGGCAGTCACTATGTGGACCACACGGTGACCGAGCAGGCACCAGGCGGTCCGACGGCCCGAAAGGTCACTGTGGATCAGTGATTCAGCGGATGAGTGGGCCGGTGGGCTAGTGGGCCATTGGGGGGTCAGCTGGTACTCGCCCCGGCCTCCGCCTTCTCCGCTCGCGCATGCTCCGCCTGCGCGGGGCCGCCCAAGGTCGCCTCGGCCGCCGCGTACAGGTCGGCAGGGCGTACCCCGCTGAGCGCAGTGACCAGGTGGCCGTCGGGGCGGATCAGCAGCACGGTGTGCGGGGCGGCGCCCGGGTAGCTCTCCGCGACCAGGAGCTCGGCGGGATGCGGCAGCGCTGTCACGGCGGCCGCGAGCCGGGGCATGATCCCGGCCGTCACCCAGTGCTTCCGCTCCCACACGCCCGTGCCCGGTGCGATCAGTACGACGAGCAGCACCCCGCGCCCGAGCCGTTCCCGCAGCCGTACGAACGAGCCGTCCTCCGCGGTCACCCGCACATCGGCGACCTGCGCACCGGGCGTCGTGTCCACAGGGGCCTGCGACTCGGCGTGCGGAGGCGCGAGCGGCGAATCGGTGTACGCCCCCGGCGCGCCCAGCGGGCCGCGCCCCAGATGACCGTCGGTGAGCAGCGCGTCGTGGCCGCGGGCCGATCCGGGGACGTACGAGCGCAGGCCTCCGCCGCCGCGCAGCAGCGGCAGCGCCTGGTCGGCGGCGCGCAGCCGGGCGGCGACGATACCGCGCCGCTCCACCTGGTAGCTGTCGAGCAGCGCCTCGTGCGGGCCGTGGTGCCAGGCCAGCGCCAGCTTCCAGGCGAGGTTGTCGGCGTCCCGCAGGCCTTCGTCCAGGCCCTGGGTGCCGAGCGCGCCGAGCAGATGCGCGGCGTCCCCGGCGAGGAAGACGCGGCCGACCCGCCACCGGCGGGCGAGGCGGTGGTGGACGGTGTGGACGCCGGTGTCGAGCAGTTCGTACGGAGGTGTGGAGCCGCCGCTCCAGCCCGCGAGGGTCTCCCGGATGCGCGCCACCAGCAGGTCGGGTGTGACCAGGTCCTTGCCGGGCGGCAGCAGCCAGTCCAGCCGCCACACGTCCTCGGCGAGGGGACGCGCGGTCACCTCCCCGGCCGAGGGGCCCGACGCCCGCCACGGCGGCATCCGGTGCAACAACGCCTGGCCGGGCCAGGGGAGTTCCGTACGCAGCGCCGCCACGGCGTATCGCTCGACGGCCGTACGTCCGGGGAAGCGGATGTCCTGGAGCTTGCGCACGGTCGAGCGCGGCCCGTCGCAGCCGACGAGGTAACTGCCGCGCCACCAGGTGCCCTTGGGGTCGCGGGTGTGCGCGGTGACGCCCGAGGTCTCCTGCTCGATCGAGTCGACGCGGCTGTGCACGGCGACCTTGATCAGCCGCTGGCGGGTGACGGCCTGGCGCAGGGCCGCGGTCAGCGTGTGCTGGGCGAGGTGCAGGGGGGAGGTGAACTCTTCGGCGCCGCCCAGAACGCCGTCACCAGCGGGGACTCCCGCGCCTCGGGGACTCCTCGTGTCCCCGCGGCCGCCCGCGCCCTCCGCGCCGTCGGCACCCTCCGCACCGAACCCGATCTCGCGCATCACCTGCTTGCGCCGCATCGACCGCCATCCGGCCCAACGGAAACCGGCCTCGGGGAGCGGGAAACCCGTCAGCCGCTCGACGAGTGCGGCCGTATCCTCGCGCAGAACCACCGTCCGCGCGGGCCGCTGTTCGTCCTTCCCCGGCCCTTCGTCCAGGACCACGGAGGGGACCTCCTGGCGGGCCAGCGCAAGGGCGAGCGTGAGCCCCACGGGCCCCGCTCCGACGATGATCACCGGGTCCACGACGTGGTGCCCCCCGCCGGCGGTGGTGTGCTCAGGGATGCATGCGAACAGGAGGTTGGAGCAGGGTGCACGATCACAGAACGTATGCAACAGACTGGGCGGCACTCGGTCAAGCTGAACGCACAGGGACCCCGCTGCGCGGAGGGCGCGTCCGCCCAAGATCCATTCGGCAACCCTTCCTCAACGTGGGGCTGTTGTCCCGCGCCATCGAACCTTGATCATTGCCATCGAAGTTTGATCCCTGTTCGAGTGGATCACCATGCTCATCGCTACCCGCGACGGTGACCGCCGCTGTAAGCTCCCGCCGCACCAGCGCGCGTCGGTAGCCCTGGTGTACCTCGTCAACATGACACGCTTGCGCAGATCGCCGCCGGATTCGGCATATTGGTGCGAACGGCCCTCGCCTACACCGCGACCGTCATCGACCTGCTTGCGGCCTGGGCGCCCGGGCCTGCTCAGGGTGCTACGCGAGTGCGATCCGGACTACGTGCTGATGGACGGCACCCTCGCCGAGTGCGACCGCCGGTGCGACGGCCGCGCCGACTACTCCGCCAAGCACCGACACCCCGGCGTGAAGGTGCAGATCGCGACCGACCCTACTGGCCACGTGCTCTGAATTTCACCGGCTCTGCCGGGCCGGTGCGACGACCTGACCGCCGCCCGCACCCACCGGATTATCCGAATCTGCGAACGCCAAGGCGTGCTCATGCTCGCCGACCGCGCCTAACAGGGCACCGGGCCCTGGGTGACCACCGGCACAAGGATCCCGGTGTGCAGCACGTACAAGGTCCCGCACAGCACCTCTCGGCCAGGCAATGGCTTGCCACCCGGATAGCGGAAGTGCCGCTCACGCTGCGGCAGCAACGGCTCCACACGGTCCCACAACTCATCCTCTTGTGGCTTCGGACTCTGGCTTCCGGCTGACGGCTGTGCATTGCGACGGAGGCAGTGGCGATCACGCCACTGCCTCCGTATACCGGTCATGCCAGCTGACTGCTTATCGGATTGTGTCGCCGGTGCTGGTCCCGAAGGTCCCCCCGACCTCGACCGCGTTGAGGTCTTCGATGTCCTCGGGTCCGAGGACCGCTCCCGTGCTCCGCTTGCTGCGGCGCAGCCTGTTCTCCAGCCAGCTCGCGAAGCTGGTGAGGATGAAGTTCACCACGATATAGATGACCGCCACCACGATGAAGCTCGCGACGACGTTGGCGTAGTTGGCCGCGAGCGTGCTGCGCGAGTTGAGCAGCTCGGTGAAGTTGAGCATCACTCCGCCCAGCGCGGTGTCCTTCACGATGACGACGAGCTGGCTGACGATGGCCGGCAGCATCACGGTGACGGCCTGCGGAAGCAGGATGCTCGTCATGGTCTGGCCCTTGCGCAGACCGACCGCGTAGGCGGCCTCCGTCTGACCCTTGGGCAGCGCGAGAATGCCGGCTCGTACGACCTCGGCGAGGACCGAGGCGTTGTAGAGAACCAGGCCGGTGACGACCGCGTAGAGGGGCCGGTCCTCGCTGCTGATACCGGTGGAGCGGACGTAGAACTCGAAGGCGAACAGCATCAGCAGCAGCACGGGGATCGACCGGAAGAACTCGACCACCGCACCGGCCGGAACGCGGACCCACTGGTGGTCGGACAGGCGTGCGATGCCGAAGAAGGCGCCCAGGGGAAGGGCGATGACCATGGCGAGTGCCGCGGCCTTCAGTGTGTCGGCGAGGCCCGGCAGCAGATAGGTCGTCCAGGCCTGGGATGTGGTGAACGGCTCCCACAGGGCCCATTTCAGCTGTCCCTTGTCGTCCATCGTCCGCCAGATCCACCACAGGAACAGGGCGAGCAGGACGAAGAAGACCACAGAGAAGATCAGATTGCGCCGCTTGGCCCGGGGGCCTGGGGCGTCGTAGAGAACGGAGGTCACCGCTTCACCGCCAGTCGCTTGCTCAGCCAGCCGAGGAGGAGGCCGGTGGGCAGGGTCAGAACCACGAACCCGAAGGCGAAGACCGCGCCGATGGCCAGCGTCTGGGCCTCGTTCTCGATCATCGTCTTCATCAGGCTGGCGGCTTCGGCCACGCTGATGGCGGCTGCCACGGTGGTGTTCTTGGTCAGTGCGATCAATACGTTGGCCAGCGGGGCGATGACCGAACGGAAGGCCTGCGGCAGCACGATGAGCCGCAGTGTCTGGCTGAAGCTCAGGCCGATGGCGCGTGCCGCCTCCGCCTGCCCGACGGGCACGGTGTTGATGCCGGAGCGCAGCGACTCGCAGACGAAGGCCGCGTGGTAGGCGACGAGACTGAGCACCGCCAGCCGGAAACCCTGGAGCGGGAAGTCGTCGGACGCTCCCATCGTCACGCCGAAGATGTCGGCGAGGCCGAGTGAGCTGAAGACGATGATGACCGTCAGGGGGATGTTCCGGACGATGTTCACATAGGCGGTGCCGAACCCGCGCATGAGCGGGATCGGGCTGACCCGCATCCCGGCCAGCAGGGTGCCGAGGACAAGGGAGCCGAGGGCGGAGAAGGCGGTGAGTTTCACCGTCATCCAGAACGCCCCTAGGACGTCGTAGCCTTCAAGAAAGTCGAACACGATCTCCCGCGCTTCCGGGTGTGTGGGGTACGTGGAGGACGCGGCACGCCGCCGCCGTGATCGCGGCGGGCGGCGGCGTGCCTGCGAAGTCCTGCGTTACGTGCGGATCTCCGCGTCAGCTGACGATGTCGCCGATCTTCGGGGCGGGCTCGTTCTTGTAGTTCGCGGGACCGAAGTTCGCGTCGACGGCCTTCTGCCAGGAGCCGTCGCTGACCATCTTCTCCAGGGCGGCGTTGACGTCGTTCACGGTCGTGGTGTCGCCCTTCTTGACACCGATGCCGTAGTTCTCGTTGCTCAGCTCGAGCCCGGCCAGCTTGAACTGGTCCTTGTAATTGTCCTGGGCGGCGAAGCCCGCGAGGATCGAGTTGTCGGTGGTCACCGCGTCCACCTTGCCGCTCTGCAGGGCGGCGATGCACTCCGAGTAGCCCGCGTTCTCACGCAGGTTGGCTTCCGGGGCGATCGACTCCTTGACGTTCGACGCCGAGGTGGAGCCGGTCACCGAACAGAGGTTCTTGCCGTTGAGGTCCGTGCCCTTGGCGATGTCGGAGTCCGCCTTGACGAGCAGGTCCTGGTGGGCCAGCAGGTAGGGGCCGGCGAAGTCGACCTTCTCCTTGCGCTCGTCGGTGATCGAGTACGTGGCCGCGATGATCTTCACATCGCCGCGGGCGAGCGCGTTCTCACGGTCGGCGCTCTTGGTCTCGACGAACTCGATCTGGTCAGGCTTGTAGCCGAGTTCCTTGGCCACGTAGGTCGCCACGTCCACGTCGAAGCCGGAGAAGGAACCGTCGGGCTCCTTCAGGCCGAGTCCGGGCTGGTCGTACTTGATGCCGATCTTGATCGTCTTGCTGTCGCCGGAGGCGGAGGAGCCGCTGTCGTCCTTGTCCTCGGAGCCGCACGCCGTGGCGGTGAGGGCGAGTGCGAGGACGGCGGCCGAGGCTGCGGTGACCTTGCGGAGCTTCATGGTGAACATCCTTTGAGTGGTGAAGAGATGCGGGTCTTCAGTGGTGACCTTCAGTGATGAAGTAATGAAGAGACGCAGGCCGTCAGTGGTGCAGGATCTTCGACAGGAAGTCCTTGGCGCGGTCACTGCGGGGATTGCTGAAGAACTGATCCGGCACGGCCTCTTCGACGATGCGGCCGTCGGCCATGAAGACCACCCGGTTGGCAGCCGATCGAGCGAAGCCCATCTCATGGGTGACCACGACCATGGTCATGCCGTCACGCGCGAGCTGCTGCATGACCTCGAGGACCTCGTTGATCATCTCGGGGTCGAGTGCCGAGGTCGGCTCGTCGAAGAGCATGACCTTGGGGTTCATCGCCAGCGCCCGCGCGATCGCGACCCGCTGCTGCTGGCCGCCCGACAACTGCGCGGGGTACTTGTCCGCCTGCGTGCCGACGCCCACGCGGTCGAGCAGTCCGCGGGCGTTCTCCTCCGCCACCTTCTTGTCGGTCTTGCGGACCTTGATCTGGCCCAGCATCACATTCTCGAGCACCGTCTTGTGCGCGAAGAGGTTGAAGGACTGGAAGACCATGCCGACATCGGCCCGCAGCCGGGCCAGTGCCTTGCCCTCATAGGGCAGCGGCTTGCCGTCGATCGTGATGTCGCCCGAATCGATCGTCTCCAGGCGGTTGATGGTGCGGCACAGGGTGGACTTCCCGGACCCGGAGGGCCCGATGACCACGACGACCTCGCCACGAGCGATCGTCAGGTCGATGTCCTGGAGCACGTGCAACGCGCCGAAGTGCTTGTTGACGCTCTTCAGGACGACCAGGTCCTCGGTCGCGGCCACGGCATCCTTGGCCACCGATACTTCGGTCATCGCTCTTGGGCTCCGTCCTCCTCGGTTTCGGAGGACAGTAGTGAGCCGCTACGACCAGCGTCATTACATCTGAGGGTAACTTGAGCATCACGATCCGGTAGCAACCGGACATGAGTCGTAGCACTCGTACGCAACCGCGTACCGGCTGGGTAACGGAAGCCCTCCGCAACCCGAAGTCCCTTGACGCCGGCCTTATCCATCGGCGTGACTTCCATGGTGCACGCGCGCGTGCCTGCGTTCTACAAGCCGAAACGGTATGACCGATGAACCGGAGGGGGCCGGAATGAGACTGCTCCTCGTCGAGGACGACAACCATGTCGCCGCCGCCCTGTCCGCGGTGCTGGCGCGACACGGCTTCGACGTCACGCATGCCCGCAGCGGCGAGGAGGCCTTGCAGGCGCTGGTCCCCGAGAGCGACGGCTTCGGCGTCGTCCTGCTCGACCTGGGCCTGCCCGACCAGGACGGCTACGAGGTCTGCGGCAAGATCCGCAAGCGCACCAGCACACCGGTGATCATGGTCACGGCCCGCTCCGACGTACGCTCCCGGATCCACGGCCTCAACCTCGGTGCCGACGACTACGTGGTGAAGCCGTACGACACCGGGGAACTGCTCGCCCGTATCCACGCCGTCAGCCGGCGCAGCGTCCCTGACGACATCGCGGTCCCCGGCGAGAACGCACTGCGGCTCGGGCCGGTGCGCATCGAACTGCCCACCCGCCAGGTCAGCGTGGACGGTTCGGTCGTCCAACTGACCCGCAAGGAGTTCGACCTTCTCGCGCTGCTCGCCCAGCGGCCCGGAGTGGTGTTCCGCCGGGAGCAGATCATCAGCGAGGTGTGGCGCACCAGTTGGGAGGGGACCGGACGCACCCTGGAGGTGCACGTCGCCTCTCTGCGCTCCAAGCTGCGCATGCCGGCGCTGATCGAGACGGTGCGCGGCGTCGGGTACCGGCTCGTCGCCCCCGCGGCGTAGCGTGCACCGGTGCGCACCCGCCTGCTTCCCCTGCTCATCGTCCTGATGGCCGCCGTGCTGCTCGCGCTCGGTGTTCCGCTCGCCGTCAGCTTCGCGGCCGCTGAGCAGCAGCGTGTGGTCGTCGACCGCATCGACGACACGGCGCGCTTCTCCGCCCTCGCCCAGTTCGTCACCGACCGGCCGAGCGGCTCCCGGGTGGGCACCACGGACGAACGCCGCGAAACCCTGCGCAAGGAACTCGCCGCGTACCACGACGTGTACGGCATCCGCGCCGGCGTCTTCTACCGCAACCTCGACCCGATGGCCAACGCGCCGGAGAACTGGTATCTGCCCGAGGGGGGCGAGGGGCGCGAGGCTTTCAACGAGGCGCTCCTGGGTCGCCGCAGCCATGACCCCGAGCAGGTCTGGCCCTGGCAGCGCCACCGGCTCGTCGTCGCGTCCCCGGTCATCAGGGACGGTGACGTCATCGCGGTCGTGGTCACCGACTCGCCCACCGGTCAGATGCGTTCGAAGATCCTGCGCGGCTGGGTGATCATCGGCGCGGGTGAGGTCGCCGCGATGCTCCTCGCCCTCGGCGCCGCGCTGCGCCTGACCGGCTGGGTGCTCAGGCCCGTACGGGTCCTCGACGCCACGACCCACGACATCGCGACCGGACGCCTCAATGCCCGGGTCGCGGTCGCCGGAGGTCCGCCGGAACTCAGGCGCCTGGCCCGGTCGTTCAACGAGATGGCGGACAACGTCGAGGATGTCCTGGAGCAGCAGCGCGCCTTCGTCGCCGACGCCTCGCACCAGTTGCGCAACCCGCTGTCGGCGCTGCTGCTGCGCATCGAACTGCTCGCTCTCGAACTGCCGGAGGACAATGAAGAGATCGCCTCGGTCCGCACCGAGGGCAAGCGTCTCGCCCAGGTCCTGGACGACCTGCTCGACCTCGCGCTCGCCGAGCACGCCGAAGCGGACCTGCGGCTCACCGACATCGGCGAGCTGACGGCCGAGCGCGTCGCGTCCTGGTCACCCCTCGCCGGCAGCAAGGGCGTACGGCTGGCCGGGACCTGCCCGGCCACCACCGCCTGGGCCGACCCGATCGCGCTGTCCAGCGCCCTGGACGCGGTGATCGACAACGCGCTGAAGTTCACGCCGGAGGGGGAGAGCGTCGAGGTGGCGGTCTCCTCGAACGGCGAGGTCTCGACGGTCGTCGTCACCGACGGCGGGCCCGGCCTCAGCGACGAGGAGCTGGCCCGCATCGGCGACCGCTTCTGGCGCAGCGCCGGGCACCAGAACATCAAGGGCTCGGGCCTCGGTCTGTCCATCTCCCGGGCGTTGCTCTCGGCAGGAGGCGGCTCCATCACGTACGCCCATCACGAGCCGCACGGACTGCGGGTGACGGTGACGGTGCCGAGGTCGAGGCCCGGCTCCTGACCGGGAGTGGTCCGGCCAGTGCTACGGCTTGACCGAGCGGTAGTAGCGTCGCGCACCCTCGTGCAGTTGCAGCGGGTCGGTATAGATGGCCGTCCGCAGGTCCACCAGCTGGGCCGCGTGCACCTGGGCGCCGATACGGTCGCGGCTGTTGATCACGGTGTGGGTGAGTTCCTCGGTGAGCCCCGGGTCCGAGTCCTCGCGGGTGATCAGGAAGTTCGCCACCGCCAGCGTCTGCACGGACGAGCCCTGCTGCGCCTCGGGATAGGCGTCGGCGGGCATCACCGCGGCCCGGTAGTAGCGGGAGGCGCCGCCCTGCTCGTGCAGCTTCGCGATCAGGTCGCTGCCGATCGCCACCAGCCGGATGTCGGACCTCTCCGAGAGCTTCTGGACGGCGCTCGTCGGCAGACCGCCGGACCAGAAGAAGGCGTCGATCTTGTGCTGTTGGAGCAGGTCGGGCATGGTTCCGATGCCGTCCGGGAACGGCGAGATGTCCTTCTGCGGGTCGAGCCCGGCTGCCTCGAGCACATGGTCCGCTATCAGCCTCACCCCGGAACCGTCCGGCCCCACGGCCACCTTCTTGCCCTTCAGATCCGCCACGGACTGCACGGACGAGGAGCGCGGGACCACCAGGTGTACGTAGTCGTCGTACAGCCGTGCGCAGCCGCGCAGTTGGTCCGCTCCGGGCTTGTTCTCCATGATGTACGTCTCCACCGCGTCCGCCGCCGCGATGGTGAAGTCGGCCTGTCCCGTGGCCACCCGCTGTACGTTCTCCTGCGAACCGTCGCTGTTGAGCAGTCGTACGTCCAGGCGCGGCATGTCGTTCGCGATCGCGGCCTGCAGGAGCGTGCCGTACTTCTGGTAGACCCCGGTCGGTGTGCCCGTGCTGAACGTGATCGTCCCGTCCGGCGACTCCTCGCCCAGCGGCAGCAGCCACCACAGCAGCAGCCCGAACACCACGAACGCGGCCGCCGAGCCGAACAGCGCGCGGCGCTTGCCGATACGGGGGAGTGCCTGGAACATGCGCGCGATCCTGCCAGTCCGGACGCCGTCCTGACCAGGGCCGGGCACGCGGGCCGGGCTCACGAGGGAACCGGATCGGGTCGGTAGGGTCGGCGGATGCAGTCTTCTCCCGCTTCTCCCGCTTCCGCTTCTCCCGCTCCTCATTCTGCCGCTCCTCTTTCTCCCCCTCCCTTTTCTCCCGCTTCCCTGGTCCGCGAGTTCCACCGCGCCTTCGGCCTTGACACCCGCAGCATTCCGACGGAGGTCTCGCCGGACCTTGCCGCCCACCGCGGCGAACTGCTCGCCGAGGAGGCCGGCGAAGTCGCCGAGGTCTCGGTCACGGGACCACTCGACCGGCTCGCGCACGAGCTGGCCGATGTCGTGTACGTGGCGTACGGCACCGCGCTCGTCCATGGCATCGACCTCGACGCGGTGATCGCCGAGGTCCACCGGGCCAACATGACGAAGCTGGGCCCCGACGGCAGCGTCGCCCGGCGGGCCGACGGCAAGGTCCTCAAGGGGGATAGCTATCGGGCTCCGGATGTGGCGGAGGTTCTGCGGAGGCAGGGCTGGAGGGAGGCGGTGGACGCGTAGGTCCGTTCTGCTCTCCGCCGGATCAGGTTTGCTCAGTCGCTGACGGCTGTCTGTTGCCGTGCCGCTCCACCGGGTTCCGATTCCGGATCTTGATCTGGATGCGGATGGGGATGCGGATGGGGATCCGGGTTCCGTTCCGTTTCCGTTTCTGTCGGTCGTGCCGCGGCGCTCTGGCGCTCCGGATGGCCGGCGAACCTGGTGGTGAGCCTCATGGCCAGGGGCTGGGTGTAGCGGGCGGTGAGCGGGCCGACGACCACCAGGATCAGCACGTACGCCGTGGCCAGCGGACCGAGCGAGGGCTCGATGCCGGCGGTGACCGCGAGTCCGGCGATGACGATGGAGAACTCGCCGCGCGCGACCAGCGCTCCGCCCGCCCGCCACCGGCCGTTGACGGAGATGCCGGCCCGATGCGCGGCCCAGTATCCGGTCGCGATCTTCGTCAGGGCCGTGACGGTGGCCAGCGCGAGCGCGGGCAACAGCACGGGCGGGATGCTCGCCGGGTCGGTGTGCAGCCCGAAGAAGACGAAGAAGATGGCCGCGAACAGGTCCCGCAGCGGGCTGAGCAGCGTGTGCGCGCCCTCCGCGACCTCGCCGGAGAGGGCGATGCCGACCAGGAACGCGCCGACGGCGGCGGACACTTGGAGCTGCTGCGCGATGCCGGCGACGAGGATGGTCAGGCCGAGCACGACCAGCAGCAGTTTCTCGGGGTCGTCGCTGGAGACGAAGCGGGAGATGACGCGGCCGTAGCGGAGGGCCACGAACAGGACGAGTCCCGCGGCTCCGAGGGCGATCGCCAGCGTCACACTGCCCGCGGCCAGCCCGACCCCGGCCACCAGCGCGGTGACGATCGGCAGGTAGACCGCCATCGCCAGGTCCTCCAGGACGAGGATGCTGAGGATGACGGGTGTCTCGCGGTTGCCGACCCGGCCCAGGTCGCCCAGGACTTTGGCGATGACACCGGACGACGAGATCCAGGTGACGCCCGCCAGGACCACGGCGGCGACCGGCCCCCAGCCGAGCAGCAGTGCGGCGGCCGCGCCCGGCAGGGCGTTGAGGGTGAAGTCGACCAGGCCCGACGGATAGTGGGCCTTGAGGTTGGAGACCAGATCGCTGGCCGTGTACTCCAGGCCGAGCATCAGCAGCAGCAGGATGACGCCGATCTCGGCGCCGGTGGCGATGAACTCCTCGCTCGCGCCGAGCGGGAGCAGCCCGCCCTCGCCGAAGGCGAGACCGGCCAGCAGGTAGAGCGGGATCGGGGAGAACCGCAGCCGGGCGGCCGCCCGGCCGAGCAGGCCGAGACCGAGGATGATGGCGCCGAACTCGATCAGCAGAACCGCGGAGTGCACGGGCTCACTCCCGTCCGAGTATCGCCGCGGCGCCGTCGACGCCTTCGCGGGTGCCGACGACGATCAGCGTGTCCCCGCCCGCCAGCCGGAAGTCCGGGGCGGGGGAGGGGATCGCCTCGGCGCGGCGCAGCACGGCCACGATGGAGGCACCGGTCTCGGTCCGCATCCGGGTGTCTCCGAGCACCCGCCCGTTCCAGCGCGACGTCGCGGCGACTTCGACGCGCTCCGCGATCAGCCCGAGATCCGTGGTGTACAGCAGACTCGGGCTGTGGTGGGAGGGCTTCAGCGCGTCGATCAGCGAGGCCGCCTCGCCACTCGTCAGTCGCAGCGACTGCGCGCAGGAGTCGGGGTCGTCGGCCTGGTACACGCTCACTGTGCGGGCGCCGTCACGGTGTGCCACCACCGACAGGTGGCGCTGTTCGCGGGTCACCAGGTCGTACTGGACCCCGATGCCCGGCAGTGGCGTCGCCCGAAGGCGTGGAGCGGACATGATCTCCCCTTGCTGGTCGGCACGGCTGGTGTTGCTGGTCGGCACGTTGGTACGCGCAAAACGGTCATGCTGCCATCTCCCCGTACGGTGGCGACATGGGTGCTGGCACGGATGGACAAGGCCGCTCGGCGGGCGCGAAGCTGACCGGGCCTGCGGCGTGGCCGCAGGCCGGGAAGGACGGGGTGCCCGCTGCGGGGCGCGCGACGGCCGGAAGGGGCGGGCAGAGCAACGTGTCGCTGTTCCGGCGGATCTTCCTGCTCAATGCCGCTGGTCTGACCGTGGCGACCGCGTCGCTGCTGGGCCCGGTCACCGTGTCGACGCCGATACTGCCGGGCGAGGCGCTGGTCGTGGTCGCGGGGCTGGCGGTGTTGCTCGTCGTCAACGCGATCGTACTGCGGATCGGACTGGCTCCGCTCGGACGGCTGGGCCGCGCCATGGTCACCGCGGACCTGCTGCACCCAGGGGCCCGGGCGCCCGTCACCGGCCCCGCGGAAGTCGCCGAGCTGATCACCACGTACAACACGATGCTCGACCGGCTCGAGACCGAGCGCGCCACCAGTTCGGCCCGCGCGCTGTCCGCGCAGGAGAGCGAACGACGGCGTATCTCCCAGGAGCTCCATGATGAGGTGGGCCAGACCCTGACCGCCGTACTCCTGCAGCTCAAGCGGGTCGCCGACCGGGTGCCCGGAGATCTGCGCGAAGAGGTGCGCCAGGCACAGGAGGCCACGCGTGGCAGCCTGGACGAGATCCGCCGCATCGCCCGCCGGCTGCGTCCGGGTGTCCTGGCGGAGCTCGGTCTGCACAGCGCGCTGCGTTCCCTGGCGGCCGAGTTCACCGGGCACGGGCTGTCCGTACGCCACCACCTCGACGGCGACCTGCCGCCGCTGACCGAGGAGACGGAACTCGTGGTCTACCGAGTGGCCCAGGAAGCGCTCACCAACACCGCACGGCATGCCGGCGCCGATCGCGCGGAGCTCCGGCTGCGGCGCGTCCCGGACGGCCTCGAGGGTGCCGGTGGCGTTGGAGGCGTCGAACTGCTCGTCCGCGACAACGGCAAGGGGCCCGGCCAGGTGCGGGAGGGGGCGGGGATCCGCGGCATGCGTGAACGGGCCCTGTTGATCGGCGCCGCGTTCTCGCTCGGGGCCGGGCCCGAGGCAGGAACGGACGTACGGCTGCGCATCACGACGACAACAGGCGGACCGCCGCGGCTCCACACCGGCGCCGATTTCGACGGGGACCGATGATGCCCCCGCCCGCCCGGCAACCCACGCGCGTCCTGCTCGCCGACGATCACACGCTCGTGCGCCGTGGGGTACGGCTCATCCTGGACGGCGAACCCGACCTGAGCGTCGTGGCCGAGGCGAGCGACGGCGCCGAAGCCGTCGCCCGGGCCCGGGACACGGACGTGGACCTCGCCGTCCTCGACATCGCCATGCCCCGTATGACCGGACTGCAGGCGGCCCGAGAACTCTCCCGCCGCCTGCCCGACCTGCGCATCCTCATCCTGACCATGTACGACAACGAGCAGTACTTCTTCGAGGCGCTCAAGGCCGGTGCCTGCGGTTACGTGCTGAAGTCGGTCGCCGACCGCGACCTGGTCGAGGCGTGCCGGGCGGCCATGCGCGACGAACCGTTCATCTGTCCCGGCGCCGAGACCGCGCTCGTACGCAGCTATCTCGACCGTGTCCGGCGCGGCGAGGGGCTGCCCGCGCGTGCCGTCACCGAGCGCGAGGAGGAGGTGCTCAAGCTGGTCGCCGAGGGCCATACGACGAAGGAAATCGGCGAACTCCTCTTCATCAGCGCCAAGACCGTGGAGAGCCACCGGGCGAACCTCCTGCAGAAACTCGGCATGCGCGACCGCCTGGAACTCACCCGGTACGCGATCCGCGCGGGGCTCATCGAGCCGTGAAGGTCAGTCGCCGGAGGTGTAGTGAGTGCCGTCGGCGGTGACTCCCGGAGTTCCGTGAAGACGTGACTCGCGGTCGAGGATCCCGAGTCCGTCGCCGTCGCGGGCGTACCTCGGGAACCGCCTACCCTTATGGCATGAGCAGCAGCGACCGGAGCCAGGCAGTGGACGTCAATCGAAGCTATGAGATCCGCACCTATGGGTGCCAAATGAACGTCCACGACTCCGAACGGCTCTCGGGGCTCCTCGAGGATGCCGGCTATGTTCGCGCGCCTGAAGGCTCGGACGGTGACGCGGACGTCGTCGTCTTCAACACCTGCGCGGTACGGGAGAACGCCGACAACCGGCTGTACGGCAACCTCGGCCGGCTCGCTCCGATGAAGACGAAGCGCCCCGGGATGCAGATCGCGGTCGGTGGCTGTCTCGCGCAGAAGGACCGCGACACCATCGTGAAGAGGGCGCCCTGGGTGGACGTCGTCTTCGGCACGCACAACATCGGCAAGCTGCCGGTTCTCCTGGAGCGCGCCCGCGTGCAGGAAGAGGCGCAGGTCGAGATCGCCGAGTCGCTCGAGGCGTTCCCCTCCACGCTGCCCACGCGCCGCGAGAGCGCGTACGCGGCCTGGGTCTCCGTCTCCGTCGGCTGCAACAACACCTGCACCTTCTGCATCGTCCCGGCGCTGCGCGGCAAGGAGAAGGACCGCAGGACGGGCGACATCCTGGCCGAGATCGAGGCGCTGGTCGGGGAGGGCGTCTCCGAGATCACGCTGCTCGGGCAGAACGTCAACGCGTACGGCAGCGACATCGGCGACCGCGAGGCGTTCAGCAAGCTGCTGCGGGCCTGCGGGCAGATCGACGGTCTGGAGCGGGTGCGCTTCACCTCGCCGCACCCGCGCGACTTCACGGACGACGTGATCGCGGCGATGGCCGAGACGCCGAACGTGATGCCGCAGCTGCACATGCCGCTGCAGTCCGGTTCGGACACCGTTCTGAAGGCGATGCGCCGCTCGTACCGCCAGGAGCGCTACCTGGGGATCATCGAGAAGGTGCGGGCCGCCATCCCGCACGCGGCGATCACCACCGACATCATCGTGGGCTTCCCGGGCGAGACCGAGGAGGACTTCGAGCAGACGATGCACGTCGTCCGTGAGGCGCGCTTCGCGCAGGCCTTCACCTTCCAGTACTCCAAGCGTCCCGGGACCCCCGCCGCCACCATGGAGAACCAGATCCCCAAGGAGATCGTCCAGGCGCGCTACGAGCGTCTGGTCGCCCTCCAGGAGGAGATCTCCTGGGACGAGAACAAGAAACAGGTCGGCCGCACCCTCGAGCTGATGGTCGCCGAGGGTGAGGGGCGCAAGGACGGCGCCACCCACCGCCTCTCGGGCCGCGCCCCCGACAACCGCCTGGTCCACTTCACCAAGCCCGAGCAGGAAGTACGCCCCGGCGACGTTGTCACCGTCGAGATCACGTACGCCGCCCCGCACCACCTCCTCGCCGAGGGCGCCGCCCTGAAGGTGACCCGTACGCCCGCGGGGGACGCCTGGGAGAAGCGGAACGCCGCCGAGGCGGTCAAGCCGGCCGGCGTCATGCTGGGGTTGCCGAAGATCGGCGCCCCGGAGCCGCTGCCGGTGGCCACGGGCAGCGGGTGCGGCTGCGACTGACGTCGGCACGCGGCGGGACGGAGTGCAGGCCATCGCTCGCGCGGGATGTGCGGATGATCGAGGAGTGATGCTCTCGCGGGATGTGCGGATCGAGGAGTGACGCTCGACCGCCGCGCGGGGTTACGCTGCCGATCATGCTTGTCGCTGCCGCAGTCTGCCCCTGTCCGCCGCTGCTCGTCCCTGAGGTCGCCGCCGGTGCGGCGCCCGAAATGGCCGCCGCGCGTGCCGCGTGCACGGACGCGCTGGGCGTGCTCGCCGCCTCGCGGCCCGACCTGCTGGTCGTGGTGGGACCCGCCGAACAGAGTGGGCGCGGGCCGCACCCGGAGGGCACGCGGGGCTCGTTCCGAGGGTTCGGCGTCGATCTCGATGTGCGCCTCGGGGGAGGCAAGGCACGTGCGGGGGCGGCGGAGCGTGAGCTTCCGCCCTCGCTCGCCGTTGCCGCCTGGCTGCTGGGGCGCACGGACTGGTCCGACGCCCCGGTCGAAGGTCTCGGCGTGGGGGAACCTCTCGCGGCCGAGCGGTGTATCCAAGTCGGAGGGGAGATTGTCGCGCAGGCCGAGCGGGTGGCCCTGCTGGTGATGGGCGACGCCAGCGCGTGCCGGACGCTCAAGGCGCCCGGCTATCTCGACGAGCGCGCGGCAGACTTCGACGCGGAGGTCGCGCGTGCGCTGGGCACGGCGGACGTGGCCGCCCTGAAGGCACTGGACGCCGAGCTGGCGTACGAGCTGAAGGCCTCCGGCCGCGCTCCCTGGCAGATCCTCGCTGGTGCGGCCGACGGCGCCGACCTGGGCGGCGCCCTGCTCTACGAGGACGCGCCCTACGGGGTGGGGTACGTGGTGGCGGCCTGGTCGTAGGGGCGCGCACCACGCAGGGGCAACAAGACGGGGCAGCGCGCGAACGCGGCGGACGGCCGCGAGCCCTTGGCTGCTCCGTAGCCGTCCGCCGATGTGTTGCGCTGCGCGCTGGTTCAGGAAGCCGGAGGGGGTGGAGGCGCGTCCGGCGGAGGCGTGGCGCCGCCGCTGTCCTTGTGCGCGAGTCGCTCCATGGCGCCCTTCGCCTTGCCCGTGCCCGTCTGGATCTTGTCGCTGTACTTGTGCTTGGTCTTCTCGTCGACCACCTTCGCGGCCTTGTCGAGACCGTGACTGACCTTGTCTCCGTGCTGTTGCGCGAGGTCCGAGACCTTGTCCTTGGCGGGTGCCAGTTTGGCTTTCAAATTGTCCAGGAGGCTCATGGTCCACCTTCCCTCGCGGGACAGTTACTTGCGGGCGCCCTCGCCGGCCTCGTTGTCGGCAGCCTTTTCTGCGGTCTGCTGCTGGGGGATCTCGACGTCTTCCGTGGTGGTCTCCGCGGTCCGTGCCGCCTCGGCCTCGCCCCCGCTCTCGGACGATCCCTTCGCCTCTTCCGCCACCTCAGCCTCCGCCCCGGCATCGGCCGTCTGCGTGTCGGCCTGCACCTCGGCGGTTGACGCCTCCTCCGTAGCCTTCGACCTCCGGAGAAGCCGTGCAAAAACGCCCATATCCACTCCATACGTTACTCGTGAGGGCGAAATCCCGCGTCGCCCGGTGCGTCCCATTGCGTCGCCCGGGTCACCGGTCCTCGAAAACCGGCGGCTGGAACCTCGCAACAGGGAACGACCCCGGACCCGTGGTGTCACGTAACTCGTTCGAGGAAGGGGTGTGAGGTTTGCGAGACTGGGACGGTGAGTAGCACACCCCCCGTCCCCCGGGTCATCGCCGTCGTCGGTCCTACCGCGGCAGGAAAGTCCGATCTGGGCGTTTTCCTTGCCCAACGTCTCGGAGGAGAGGTCGTCAACGCCGACTCCATGCAGTTGTACCGAGGGATGGACATCGGCACCGCCAAGCTGACGCCCGGGGAACGCGGCGGAATTCCGCACCACCTCCTGGACATCTGGGACGTGACCGTGACGGCCAGCGTCGCCGAGTACCAGCGGCTCGCCCGCGCCCGCATCGACGCGCTGCTCGCCGAGGGCCGCTGGCCCATCCTGGTGGGCGGCTCCGGGCTGTACGTCCGTGGGGCCGTCGACCATCTGGAATTCCCCGGCACCGACCCCGAGGTGCGCGCCCGCCTGGAGGAGGAGCTCACGCTGCGCGGCTCCGGCGCGCTGCACGCACGGCTGGCCATGGCCGACCCCGAGGCCGCCCACGCGATCCTGCCCAGCAACGGCCGCCGCATCGTCCGCGCCCTCGAGGTCATCGAGATCACCGGCAAGCCCTTCACCGCCAATCTCCCCGGTCATGACTCGGTGTACGACACCCTCCAGATCGGCGTCGATGTGACGCGCCCCGAGCTCGACGAGCGCATCGCGCGCCGGGTCGACCGGATGTGGGAGGGAGGGCTCGTGGACGAGGTGCGCGCGCTGGAGGCGCAGGGCTTGCGGGAGGGGCGCACGGCGTCGCGCGCGCTCGGGTACCAGCAGGTGCTGGCGGCGCTCGCCGGGGAGTGCACCGACGGCGAAGCGCGCGCCGAGACGGTGCGCGCCACCAAACGCTTCGCGCGCCGCCAGGACTCCTGGTTCCGGCGGGATCCCCGGGTGCACTGGCTGAGCGGCGCCGCGACGGATCTCACGGAACTGCCGGAGCTCGCAATGGCGTTGGTCGAACGACCGGTTACAGCCTGATCACGTCATGGCATCGGGACGCCCCGGCCGTCAACCAGGCCTCCGGTGCCGTGCCATCATCGAGCTTCGATCGACCAAGTGGAGTCCTAGTTGGGAGGGCGCGTGGCGATGGAGGCCGGCCCTCGCAACACCGCACAGGACGCGGAGCACGAGTCCGCGCAGGAGCAGCAGGAACCGCTGGAGACACCGGATCACGAAGAGGATCGGCTCGGCCCGGACGGGTATCGGCCGAGTCCTGACGGGGACAGGCTCAGTCCTGACGTGGACGGGTTGAGTTCCGACGGGGACAGTCTGAGTTCCGACGGTCCCGACGAGTCCCCTGGCGGCGTGACCGCCGACGGGCCGGGCCTCGACGAGATGTCCCCGGAGCCCGAGGTCGAGGTCGAGCTGCGCCCGCAGCGCCGGCTGCGCATCTGGCAACTCGCGCCCATCGTGGGCCTGGCCGCGATCGGCTCGCTGATGTTCGCGTTCCCGCTGGCCTTCGAGTTCGGTGACGGCGGCGCTGTGGTCGCCATGCTCGGCCTGCTGATCTGCTCGTGCGCCGCGGGCTGGGGCATGATGGCCGCCCGCCGGGTCGGCTACACCTGGCCGGGCCTTCCACCGCGCGGCTCCGGCCGCCGTCTGGACTGGCGTGTGGTGCTCGCGTACGTCGTGGTGGTCGCGGTGGTGGCGGTGCTCGCCGTGTGGCGCGTCGCCCGCCTGCGCTGAGGCCCCCGCCAGGGCCGGAGTGTCGGACCGGCACCGTACGATCGAGGAATGAGCACGCGAATCGCCTTCCTCAAGGGGCACGGGACCGAGAACGACTTCGTGATCGTCCCCGACCCGGAGAACGCCATCGACCTGCCCCCGGCCGCCGTGGCCGCCCTGTGCGACCGGCGCGCGGGCATCGGCGGGGACGGACTGCTGCACGTCGTGCGGTCCGCCGCGCACCCCGAGGCCAAGCAGATGGCGGCCGAGGCGGAGTGGTTCATGGACTACCGCAATGGCGACGGCTCGGTCGTGGAGATGTGCGGCAACGGAGTGCGTGTGTTCGCGCGCTACCTCCAGCGTGCCGGGCATGTGGCCGAAGGGGACATCGCGGTCGCCACACGCGGAGGCGTGAAGAGCGTGCACCTCGCCAAGGACGGGGACATCACCGTCGGCATGGGCAAGGCGCTCCTCCCCGAAGGGGACGTCACCGTGAGCGTCGCCGAGCGCAGCTGGCCCGCGCGCAACGTCAACATGGGCAACCCGCACGCCGTCGCCTTCGTGGACGACCTCGCGCACGCCGGCGATCTGTTCGCGCCGCCGCCGTTCACTCCGGCATCGGCGTACCCGGACGGGGTGAACGTCGAATTCGTGGTCGACCGAGGCCCGCACCACGTCGCCCTGCGCGTTCACGAACGCGGCGTCGGGGAGACCCGCTCGTGCGGCACGGGCGCGTGTGCCGTGGCCGTCGCCGCGGCCCGCCGTGACGGCGCCGACCCGGCCCTGACCGGAGCTCCGGCGACGTACACCGTGGATGTGCCCGGTGGACGTCTGGTGATCACCGAGCGCCCGGACGGCGAGATCGAGATGACCGGCCCCGCGGTGATCGTCGCCGAGGGCGAGATCGACGCGGAGTGGCTCGACGCCGCGCGACGGTGAGCGGAGGTCTCGGCGCGGGCGAGACCGGGGCCGAGACTGAGCACATGGCTCGACGCGATGCCCGCTCGGGCCCCCGGTGGCTCGGTTCGGTCACCCGCGACCATCCGCCTGGCCCAAGACCGTAAACCTCTGATCCTTCGCTCGAATGGGTGATCCGTTTCACGCTCGGCGAGAGGCGGTCAGTCGCGCGTGTTCGGCTCGGTAGCATCAAGCACCGGCCCGGACGGGGGATCGACACCAACCCCTGAGCCGTGTACGCCATGGGGCACCCCGTCCGCCGGTCTAGGCAGCCGGAGGTGCCCATGAGTGCGGAGGCGACGAACCCCGCGACGCCAGGCCCTGCAACGCCAGGCTCTGCAGCGCCCGGAGCGCACCGCAGGAAGGGCCGTCCCCGGATCGACCTGCGTCGCCTCGGACGGGCCGCGCTGCTCGGTCCGGCGGCCCGTGACCGGTTGCCCGACGCGATCGGTCATGTGGCCGAGGCGCACCGCGCCCACCATCCCGAAGCGGACCTGGAGCCGCTGCGCCGGGCCTATGTACTGGCGGAGTCCTCGCACCGCGGCCAGATGCGCAAGAGCGGCGAGCCGTACATCACACACCCTCTCGCCGTGACCCTGATCCTCGCCGAACTCGGCGCGGAGACCACGACGTTGACCGCTTCCCTGCTTCACGACACCGTCGAGGACACGGAAGTGACCCTCGATCAGGTGCGCGAGCAGTTCGGTGACGAGGTCTGTTACCTGGTCGACGGCGTCACCAAGCTGGAAAAGGTCGACTACGGCGCCGCGGCCGAGCCCGAGACGTTCCGCAAGATGCTCGTCGCCACCGGCAACGACGTCCGCGTGATGTCGATCAAACTCGCCGACCGGCTGCACAATATGCGGACCCTCGGCGTCATGCGTCCCGAGAAGCAGGCGCGCATCGCCAAGGTGACCAGGGACGTTCTGATTCCGCTCGCCGAACGGCTCGGTGTCCAGGCGCTCAAGACCGAGCTCGAGGACCTCGTCTTCGCCATCCTGCACCCCGAGGAGTACGAGCACACCAGGGAGCTGATCGTCGACAACGCGTCGCGCGACAGCGACCCGCTCGCGGAGATCGCCGAAGAGGTCCGTACGGTCCTGCGCGAGGCGGGACTGCAGGCCGAAGTCCTCATCCGGCCACGGCACTTCGTCTCCGTACACCGCGTGTCGCGCAAACGCGGCCCCATGCGCGGCTGCGACTTCGGACGGCTTCTGGTACTCGTGAACGAGGACGCGGACTGCTACGGAGTCCTCGGCGAACTGCACACCTGTCTCACGCCGGTCGTCTCGGAGTTCAAGGACTTCATCGCGGTCCCCAAGTTCAACCTCTACCAGTCGCTGCACACGGCCGTCGCCGGCGGTGACGGCGAGGTCGCCGAAGTCCTCATCCGCACCCACCAGATGCACAAGGTCGCCGAGGCCGGGGTCATCGCGCTCGGCAATCCCTACGCTCCTCCTTCGGAGGAGCAGACGGACGGCGACGAGCGCCCGGCCGACGGTGAGCGGGTGGACCCCACCCGCCCCGGCTGGCTCTCCCGGCTCCTCGACTGGCAGCAGGGCGCCTCGGATCCGGACACGTTCTGGTCCACGTTGCGCGAAGACCTCGCCCAGGACCGCGAGATCACCGTCTTTCGCGCCGACGGCGGCCCGTTGGGCCTTCCCGAGGGCGCCAGCTGTGTGGACGCCGCGTACGCGCAGTACGGCGAGGATGCGCACGCCTGCATGGGCGCCCGCGTCAACGGCCGCCTGGCGACGCTGAGTACGGTCCTGAAGGACGGCGACACCGTGCAGCTCCTGATGGGGCAGGACCCGGCCGCGGAGCCCTCCAGGGAGTGGCTGGAGCACGCGCACACGCCCGCCGCCAGGATCGCCATCCAGCGCTGGCTGGCCGCGCATCCCTCGCCCGGCGACGTGAAGCCCCCCGAGACCCCCGCTGCGGCCCCCAGGCCGTCCGCCGACGCGCCCGCCGCCCGCCCAGCCGCCGCGAACGCCGTCGTCGAGCAGCCCGGCGCCTCCGTACGCCTCGCCGGCTGCTGTACGCCCGTACCGCCCGACGAGGTGACGGGCTTCGCCGTGCGCGGGGGAGTGGTGACCGTCCACCGCGTCGAGTGCGCCGGAGTGGCGCGCATGAAGAGCGCGGGGCGCGCGGAGGTCGGCGTGCGCTGGGGCGACACCACCGAGTGCCGGGTCACGCTGGTCGCCGAGTCCTTCGGGCGCCCGCATCTGCTCGCCGACCTCACCGAAGCCATCGCCATGGAGGGCGTCGCGATCGTCTCGGCGACCGTCGAACCCCCCACTCAGCAGCGCGTACGCCACACGTACACGCTCCAACTCCCGGACGCGGCCCACCTTCCCGGGCTGATGCGGGCGATGCGGAACGTGCCGGGCGTGTACGACGTGAGCCGGGCGCAGCATTCGGCGGCAGCCGCGCAGTAGGGCTCAGGGCACGACCCGTTCGAGTGGGCTCGGCGCGAGTCGTCGGCGGATCGCGGGTGCGCGCTGGTAGCGATGGTCCATGCCGCTCACGCCCCGCCCCAGGATCCCCCGTCTCCCGTCCCGCCGCATCAAGTCCGCGCTGCTCGCCTCGGCCGTGTCCGTCTGTCTCGTCGCCGCGAGTGCCCCGTCCCCGGCCACGCCACTCGGCGTCGGCGACCGCCTCTTCCCGTACCTGGGCAATCCCGGGTACGACGTCGCGTCGTACGACCTGTCCTTCACCTACGCCGGCGCCAACAACAAGCCGCTCGCGGCCGTCACCACGATCGACGCCGTGACGTCCGAGCGGCTCAAGCGCATCAATCTCGACTACGCGCACGGAACCGTGGAATCGGTCGAGGTCAACGGGGCGTCGGCGTCGTTCGCGAGTGCCGAAGAAGATCTCGTGGTGACGCCCGCGGAGCCGGTGCCCGCCGGCAGCTCGATGCGGATCACCGTGCGGCACACGAGCAATCCGGTCGCCGCCGAGAACCAGGACGGCGGCTGGGTGCAGACCAAGGACGGGCTGGCCATGGCCAACCAGGCCGACGCCGGGCACCTGGTCTTCCCGTGCAACGACCACCCGTCCGACAAGGCGATGTTCACCATCCGTGTCACCACGCCCGACGGCTACACGGCCGTGGCCAACGGCCTGTCGAGCGGCGTGGACCGTGCCCGTCGGTCCACGACCTGGACGTACCGCACCGCGCACCCCATGGCAACCGAACTGGCCCAGGTGTCGATCGGCCGTTCCACCGTGCTGCACCGCTCCGGGCCGCACGGCCTGCCGGTACGCGATGTCGTGCCCACCAAGGACCGCGAACGGCTCGAACCGTGGCTCAAGAAGACGCCCGACCAGATCGCCTGGATGGAGAGCAAGGTCGGCCGGTACCCCTTCGAGACGTACGGGCTGCTGATCGCCGAGGCACGGACCGGCTTCGAACTGGAGACACAGACGCTCTCTCTCTTCGAGAGAGAGCTCTTCAAGGAGTCCGCGTACCCGAAGTCGTACGTCGAGTCGATCATGGTGCATGAGCTGTCGCACCAGTGGTTCGGCGACAGCGTCAGCCCGCGCACCTGGTCCGACCTGTGGCTCAACGAGGGGCACGCCACCTGGTACGAGGCGCTGTACGCCGAGGAGAAGGCGGACAAGCCCATGGCGACCCGTATGAAGGCGGCCTACCGCGCGTCCGACAGCTGGCGGGCCGCAGGGGGGCCGCCAGCGGCGCCGAAGGGGCCCAAGCCCGGCCAGAAGATCAGCATCTTCCGGCCGAACGTCTATGACGGGGCCGCGCTGGCCCTGTACGCGCTGCGCCAGGAGATCGGACACTCCGCCTTCGAGCGCCTGGAGCGGATCTGGGTGAGCCTCCACCACGACGGCGTCGCGTCGACGGAGGACTTCATGAACCTCGCTTCCAGCGTCGCGAACCGCGACCTGGACGGGTTCTTCCAGGCCTGGCTGTACGACGAGAAGACGCCGCCGATGCCCGGTCACCCGGACTGGAAGAGCGACGCCCCGCAGGCGCGCAAGGGCGCCCGATAACTCGCGTGACGAGACGGGCCGTGCCGTGCGACCATCTTCCAGTCGGCGGCGCGGCCCCACCGAGGGTTGGCCCCGCGGAAACCGGGAATCTCCCGGTGGCCTCGGACGTTGTTCACTGTGGCGGGCGGTGTCCGTCGCCGCACCGCTATCCCCATCGACGTAAGGATCCAATGACCTCCTCTTCTTCCCCTTCCCAGGACGCGCAGAGCCTCGCGCAGAACTACCCCGAAGGTCTTCGGGCCGATGCCCTGATGGAAGAGGACGTCGCCTGGAGCCACGAGATCGACGAAGAGCGGGACGGCGACCAGTTCGACCGCTCCGAGCGTGCGGCCCTGCGCCGTGTCGCCGGCCTCTCCACCGAGCTCGAGGACGTCACCGAGGTCGAGTACCGACAGCTCCGTCTGGAGCGCGTGGTGCTCGTCGGTGTGTGGACCACGGGGACCATTCAGGACGCGGACAACTCGCTCGCCGAGCTGGCGGCCCTCGCGGAGACCGCGGGCGCGCTCGTGCTCGACGGCGTCGTCCAGCGCCGTGACAAGCCCGACGCGGCCACCTACATCGGCTCCGGCAAGGCCAATGAGCTGCGGGACATCGTCCTGGAGACCGGCGCCGACACCGTGATCTGCGACGGTGAGCTGAGCCCTGGCCAGCTGATCCACCTCGAAGACGTCGTCAAGGTCAAGGTCATCGACCGTACGGCCCTGATCCTGGACATCTTCGCCCAGCACGCCAAGTCCCGAGAGGGCAAGGCGCAGGTCGCGCTCGCGCAGATGCAGTACATGCTGCCGAGGCTGCGCGGCTGGGGCCAGTCGCTGTCCCGTCAGATGGGCGGCGGCAAGGGCGGCGGCCTCGCCACCCGTGGTCCCGGTGAGACCAAGATCGAGACGGACCGGCGTCGTATCCGCGAGAAGATGGCGAAGATGCGCCGCGAGATCGTGGACATGAAGACCGGCCGCGAGATCAAGCGCCAGGAGCG
Organism: Streptomyces sp. SD15; assembly: GCF_054462255.1. NCBI lineage: Bacteria > Bacillati > Actinomycetota > Actinomycetes > Kitasatosporales > Streptomycetaceae > Streptomyces > Streptomyces sp. SD15. The sequence goes on from NZ_JBTLMO010000022.1 coordinate 63,120, forward strand.
CCGCCGCAACAAGGTGCCCTCGGTCGCCATCGCCGGCTACACCAACGCCGGTAAGTCGTCCCTGCTCAACCGCCTCACGGGCGCGGGCGTGCTGGTCGAGAACTCGCTGTTCGCGACCCTCGACCCGACCGTGCGCCGGGCCGAGACCCCGAGCGGTCGGCTGTACACACTGGTCGACACGGTCGGGTTCGTACGCCACCTGCCGCACCACCTCGTCGAGGCGTTCCGCTCCACCATGGAGGAGGTCGGCGACTCCGACCTGATCCTGCACGTGGTGGACGGCTCGCACCCGGCGCCGGAGGAGCAGCTGGCCGCCGTGCGCGAGGTCATCCGCGACGTGGGCGCGACCAAGGTGCCCGAGATCGTGGTGATCAACAAGGCGGACGCGGCCGACCCGCTGGTACTCCAGCGGCTGATGCGGATCGAGAAGCGCTCCATCGCGGTCTCGGCCCGCACGGGCCTGAACATCGACGAGCTGCTCGCGCTCATCGACAACGAGCTGCCGCGCCCCTCGGTCGAGGTCGAGGCACTCGTGCCGTACACACACGGCAGGCTGGTGGCGCGCGCCCACTCCGAGGGCGAGGTGATCTCCGAGGAGCACACCCCGGAGGGCACGCTGCTCAAGGTGCGGGTGCACGAGGAGCTGGCGGCGGATCTCGCGCCGTACGTTCCTGCACCGGCGCTCTAGTCCGACGTACGAAGGCCCGCCCCCCTCTCACAGGGTGGCGGGCCTTCGTCATGGGTGAGCGCGGTGCCTACCGCCGCCGTTGTGCGGCCCCGGTCACGCCCGTCGCGTCACCGGCCCGCGAACTTCTCGCTCACCGAGTCGTACACGCCCTCAGCCACATCGCCGAGGTGCGGACCCGCCAGCCAGCCCGCACTGACCGGTCCGATGGAGGTGTTGGACACCAGTGCGGGCCGGCCGTCCGACCCGGTCGCCACCCAGCCGCCGCCGGACGAACCACCCGTCATGGTGCACCCGATGCGGTACATCGTCGGATCCGCCTCGGCGATCGAGAGCCGGCCCGGCGCGTCCGTGCACTGGTACAGAGTCTCACCGTCGAACGGCGCCGCCGCCGGATAGCCGGTCGCCGTGATGCTCGCCACTTCCTGCACCGCCGGAGCGTTGAAGTCCACCGGGAGCGCCGAACCGACCGTCTCCTCCAGGGACTTGCCGTTGCTGCCCTTCTCCGGCGTCACATGCAGGACCGCGAAGTCGTACGACGCGCCCTCGCCGCCCGTGGAACCACCCTGCTCGATCCACTGGTCCGAGGTCTGCGCCCAGTCGCTCCACCAGACGCCGTACGGAGCGACCTCCTCCCTGGTGGCGTTCGTCAGTTGGGCGGCCGTCCTGGCGTCGTTGTTGTACGAAGGCACGAAGGCGATGTTGCGATACCAGCCGCCCTTCTTGCCCGCGTGCACGCAGTGCCCCGCGGTCCACACGAGGTTCGACTTGCCCGGGTGTGCCGGGTCCTCGACCACGGTCGCCGAGCAGACCATCGTGCCCTCCGGGGAGTCGAAGAGCACCTTGCCCGCCTCGGGCGCGTTGTCGTGGTACGTGGCGTTCACGGCCTTCGCCGTCACGGGGGCCGGGGTCGGGTCGGTGACGCCCTGGTCACCGGAGAGGTCGTTCTCGTCGACGCCCTTGTTCTTGTCCGGGTCGTCGGCGTCGCGCATCCGGTCCGGGTCCCACAGCCCCTTGATGATGGGGTTGATGAAGTCGTTGGCCTCGCGCAGCCAGTCGTCCTTGCTCCAGTCCTTCCAGGCGCCGTTCTTCCAGTTGTCGATGTCGATGCCGTGCTCTTTGAGCTTGTCCTTGATGTCGTCGGGGATCTTGATCTTGTCGTCGCCGTTCTGGGACGCCGACGCACTGGACCCGTCGCTCGCCGTGGTGTCGCCCGAGTCGCAGGCGGTGGCGGTCAGCGCCAGCACCACGGTGAGGCCGACGGCGGCCAGCACGGGGGAGGTTCCGCGGCGCGCGCTCCTCCCTCGACGAGCGGCGAAGGGCGGGCGTATGGATCGCATGGTGTGAACTCCCCCTGGTATTAAGAGAACTCTGCGCTGCTCGAGCGGTTGCGTACGAGCTGCTGCGTGCTTGTACGTGTTCGTACCCGCAGCTCGTACGGATGTGCCGAACCGGACCCCCTTGGTACGGGACCGCGGGTGCCGATCGGCCGGTGATCACTCGGTATCGCCGAACGGCACCAAAGACTATGCGGTCGCTGTGGGGGACACCTGACGGAACGGCAACGGTTCCGCTACGGGCTGTCTGATCTGGCAATCTTCACAGCGATCGCCGGTTTGACGTTCTCTCGCGTCTGATCCTGTCGTTGGCTGTCGTCCCCCCTTGACGTCAACTGCCCATGTCAGCCACCTGTGTTGACGTCAGCCCTTGAGTGCCCGGTTGACGAACTCGCCCGGCGCAAGAACCAAGGCATCGATCGCGAGCAGCCGTTCGCCGAGGCCGACCTGGTCAGCCTGCACGTCCTGCCGCTGCCGGACACCCACCGCCTCGTGGACACCCACGCTCCGGCCCTGATGCGGACACCGGCGCCCCCGCCCAACGCGGACGGTCGTTGAGGGGTTCTGGCACCGCATCCAAGGGGCCTGCGGTGCCAGCGGTCCTAGTGCCGCGGCACTACCGTAAAAGGGAAAGGACGGACAGATGGAGCTGTTGAAGTCAAAGAGAGGCAGTTCGCCGTCGGGTGCTCCAGTGTCCGGTCAGGCGTGGCTGATGCTGGCCCTGGCCACCGTCGGTTTTGCCGTGAACTTCTGGGCGTGGGCGCTGCTCAGCCCGCTCGGCCCCCGGCTCAAGGACAGCCTCGACCTGTCGTCGTTCGAGCAGTCGCTGCTGGTGGCGGTGCCGGTCGTGGTCGGCTCCCTGGGCCGTATCCCCGTCGGCGCGCTGACCGACCGGTACGGCGGTCGCGTCATGTTCCCGATCGTGTCCGCGGTCACCATCGTGCCGGTGCTCTATCTCGGCCTGGCCGGGCATTCCTCCCTCGCCGCGCTGCTGATCGGCGGATTCTTCCTCGGCATCGGCGGCACCACCTTCGCCGCCGGCGTGCCCCTCGTCAACGCCTGGTTCCCGCCCGAACGGCGCGGCCTGGCCATCGGCATCTTCGGCGCCGGTATGGGCGGCACCGCCATCAGCGCCCTGACCACCGTGAAGCTGGCCGACGCACACGGCATGGCGACACCGTTCCTGATCACCGCCGTGGTCCTGGCCCTGTACGCCGTCGTCGCCGCGCTGCTGCTGCGCGACGCACCCGGCCGCACCGTACCGACCGAACCCCTGGCCCGCAGGCTGGCCGCCACCGCCCGGCTGGGCGTCACCTGGCAGGCGTCCGCGCTGTACGCGGTGGCCTTCGGCGGCTACGTCGCCTTCTCCGTCTACTTGCCCACCTACCTCAAGACCGGCTACGGCCTGACCCAGGCGGACGCCGCGAACCGCATGGCGGGGTTCGTGCTGCTGGCGGTGGCGATGCGCCCGATGGGTGGCTGGCTGTCCGACCGGCTGGGCCCGATCCGGGTGCTGGCCGGCTCGCTGGCCGTGGTCGTGGCAGGGGCGGTCGTGCAGTCGTTCACCCCGGCGCTGGCGCCGGTGGGGACCATCGCCTTCCTGGCCATGGCGGCCGCGCTCGGGGCGGGCAGCGGGGCGACCTTCGCCCTGGTGGCGCTGCTGACCCCGGCCGGCCAGGTCGGCTCGGTCACCGGAGTGGTCGGCGCCGCGGGCGGCCTGGGCGGCTTCCTGCCGCCGCTGGTGATGGGCTCGCTGTACGGCGCGTACGGTTCCTACGCAGTCGGCCTCGTGCTGCTCGCGATCGTGGCCGCCGCGGCACTGGTCTACACCCTCACCGGTATCCGTGCCGCTGTGGAAACCGCCCAGCGGAAGCAGCGCACCGGAATTCGGGGCGAGCACCACACCGCCGGCCGCTACGCGTAACGGGCCGGCCGCCTGACCGGGCCGCGTCCCTGACCCCTCCTGGGGCACTCGGCCGTAGGCATGGCGGCTCGGAGCCCGGGTAGCTGCCGCTTGCACGCAGGTGCTCTTCGAACGAGCCACGTGTTGCTCCTGTGGTGTGGCTGATGCCCCTCGCCCGGGGGGACAGCGCCCGTAGAGTCGTTTTCGGCCGAAACCGACATGATTCGAACGGGCCCGCACGCCCGGGGCGGAGTGGCGCGGTGAGCACGGAGACCAGCCGGAAACAGGCGCGGACGGGCCTGGACGGCGATCTGGCGGAGGCGCTGGTACGCAGCCGCCGGTTCTTCACCCGGGCCGAGGTCTCCAAGGACCTCCGCTCACTGCACAGAACGGGCGGCCGGCAGGCGGACGAGTTCTACCGTGACCGCTGGTCGCACGACAAGGTGGTGCGCTCCACCCACGGGGTGAACTGCACCGGCTCGTGTTCGTGGAAGGTGTACGTCAAGGACGGCATCATCACCTGGGAGGCCCAGCAGACCGACTACCCCTCGGTCGGCCCGGACCGCCCCGAGTACGAGCCGCGCGGTTGTCCGCGCGGCGCGGCCGAGGCCCGCTACCGCGGCCAGAAGGTCGTCGCGGTCTCCCCGGACTACGCGGACAACGTGAAGTTCGCCGACGAGTGGCTGCCCGCCCAGCCCGGCACCGACGGCGCCCTGGCGATGGCCATGGGGCATGTGGTCCTCAAGGAGTTCTTCGTCGACCGGGAGACGGAGTACTTCACGTCGTACGTGAAGCGGTACACCGACCTGCCGTTCCTGGTCACTCTCGACGAGGCCGAGGCCGAGGCCGAACCGGGCACCTACGTGCCGGGGAAATTCCTGACCGCCGCCGACCTCGGTGCCGGGGCCGCCGAGGCCGAGAACGCGGAGTTCCGTACCGTGCTGCTGGACGCGGCCACCGGAGAGCCGGTGGTGCCGAACGGCACGCTCGGCGACCGCTACGGCGAGTCCGGGGCCGGAAAATGGAACCTCGACCTCGGCGACACCGAGCCCCTGCTGTCCGCCGACGGCGGAGGCGAGGCACCGGTCACGGTCGACCTGCCGCGCTTCGACGCTCCGGTCGGCAGCGCCTACCACATCGTCGCGGTCGCCCTCGGTATCGTCGCCGGCGTCGCCACTGTCGGCGGGCTGGCCATCCTGATCCACCGGCGGCGCACCGTCGGCCCGGTCTTCTCCGCCACCACCCGCAACGACAAGGCCATGTACGTCTCCCTCACCGTGACCATCGCGCTGGGTCTGTCCGCCACCGTGGCCGCGAACGTCGTCGGCGGCGGCTACGACTACCGCGAAACCATCTCCCCCTGGTTCCGCTCCATCTTCTACCTCCAGCCCGATCCGGACCTGATGACCGGCGCCCCGGTGCTGTTCCAACTCCACGCCCTCAGTGCCCTGCTGCTCTTCGCGGCCTGGTCCTTCACCCGGCTCGTCCACATGCTCACCGCACCGCTGGGCTACCTGACCCGTCCCTACATCGTCTACCGCAGCCGCGACACCGGCCTCGGTGCCTGCGCCCCGCGCCGGGGCTGGGAGCGCTCCGGGTCGTGAGGGGCATCCGGGGACGGGCCGTCACCGCAGCGGTTCCGTCACGACAAGGATCTTGGACTCACCCGCTTCCCGCCGAGGGTCGCGTCGTTGGTACGTACGGGGGTCTGCCGCCTGCGTTCAGAGCCCCTGCCAACTCGCCTTTGGACAGCCGGAGGACCCGAAGTCGTGGCCGTGACCGAGTCTGCGGTGGTGCCGGTGGGGCGCGAGCCCGAGGAGCCGCGGGAAGGTGTGCCCGAGACGGCGCGAGAGGGTGTCGGCGCGTCCGAGCGGGCGCGCACGGCGCATGAGGGGATTCTGCGGCGCCAGTCGGCGCGCGAGTCGGCGGCGCGTACCTATGCGCGCGCCCTGCCGATCGTCCCCGTGCGGGCGCGCGGGCTGACGATCGAGGGCGCGGACGGGCGCCGGTATCTCGACTGCCTCTCCGGCGCGGGGACCCTGGCCCTGGGGCACAACCACCCAGTGGTCCTGGAGGCGATCAGAAAGGTCCTCGACTCCGGGGCGCCGTTGCACGTCCTCGACCTCGCCACGCCCGTCAAGGACGCCTTCACGACCGAGCTGTTCCGCACGCTGCCGCCGGAGTTCGCCGGCCGCGCCCGGGTGCAGTTCTGTGGACCGGCCGGGACGGACGCCGTCGAGGCCGCGTTCAAGCTGGTGCGCGCGGCGACCGGGCGCTCCGGGATGCTCGCGTTCACCGGCGCGTATCACGGGATGACCGCGGGGGCGCTCGAAGCGTCCGGGGGAGCGACCGAGGTGCGGGTCGCGCGGCTGCCCTACCCGCAGGACTACCGCTGTCCGTTCGGCATCGGCGGCGAGCGCGGAGCCGAACTCGGCGCGCGTTGGACCGAGTCCGTGCTCGACGACACCAAGTCGGGCGTGCCCCGCCCCGCCGGGATGATCCTCGAACCCGTCCAGGGCGAGGGCGGAGTGATTCCCGCGCCCGACGGCTGGATGCGCCGGATGCGCGAGATCACCGCGGCGCGCTCCATTCCCCTGATCGCGGACGAGGTCCAGACCGGGGTCGGCCGGACCGGCGCCTTCTGGGCCGTGGAGCACAGCGGGATCACCCCGGACGTGATGGTCCTGTCCAAGGCCATCGGCGGCAGTCTGCCCCTGGCCGTCGTCGTCTACCGCGACGACCTCGACGTCTGGCAGCCGGGCGCCCACGCCGGCACGTTCCGCGGCAACCAACTCGCCATGGCCGCGGGCGCGGCGACCCTCGCGTACGTTCGCGAGAACGGTCTCGCCGAGCGCGCCGCAACCTTGGGCGACCGCATGCTCACTCAACTCCGCCAACTCGCAGGGGAGTTCCCCTGCATCGGCGACGTACGAGGCCGTGGGCTGATGATCGGTGTCGAGCTGGTGAACCCCGAGGCCTGCCCGAATCCCGCCGCCGACGGTCCCCGACCCGCCGCCCCCGAGCTGGCCGCCGCTGTGCAACGCGAGTGCCTGCACCGAGGCCTGATCGTGGAACTGGGCGGCCGGCACTCCAGCGTGGTGCGGCTCCTCCCACCCCTGACCATCAGCGACGAACAGGCGACCGCAGTGCTCGACCGACTGGCGGACGCGGTGGGGGCGGCGGTGGGCGGGGGTTCGGGCCGTGGTGGTCCGCTTCTGCGGAGCGGCGGGGGCCGTGGTGAGCCGGGTGAACCAGCAGAGCAGGGCCGGAGCCACGAGTTCGGTGAGCTCGCCGGATAGGACCTGGGTGCTGCCCGGCCAAATCCCACTGTGCCCCCGCAGCCGACCGGCCCCCCACCCCAAGCAGCGTCCGTCTCCCGAACCAATGTCCACGACCCGGGCCGCCCCTCGCTGAGGGAGGAAACAGTCCCTCACCCAGACCACCACCCCCTCGACCAGATCCACCGACCCCACCCGAATCAACCAGGAACGCCAAAGGCCCCACGCACCACGTACGCCAGTACCGCCTCGGTTCGTCGCCGCACGAGCCCGAACGACCCCACGAGGAACTCTCTTGAACGCCACCCCCGCATCCGACGGCCGTCCCGACACCCACGAGCGAGCCGCCCGTGGCACGCAGACCCCGCTCGCGCCGGGGGCCGAACAGGTCCCCCGGCAGAAGGGAGGGGCCGGGGAGGTCGAGCGGCTGCGCGGCGCCACCGCCGACCTGTTGGAGCACCCCGCTGCTCACACCGCGGCCCAGTCGGCTGCGGTCGAGAACCTGCTGCGCTGCTGGGTGCGGGAGAACAACCTGTCCGCCCCCACCGACGGCACCCTCATCATCCCCCTCCCTGCCAGCGGCACGTCCCTCCTGGCCCCGGTCCGCTACTGGTCCCCGACCGGCTGGCACCGCTTCGGCCTCCCGTACCTCGCCGACGCCCCCGACGAGGCACCGCCCGCCGACGCGGTCACGCTGGCAGTACTGCTCGCGCGCCAAACGGCGACGGGCGCCGAGACGGAGGTGGCCGCCGAGACCGCGCTGGGCGCGGAGACGGTGGCGGGCGTCGGGACGACAACCGCGGGCACTGCGGCGCCTGCGCGCACTGCGGCGCCTGCGGACACTGCGGCGCCTGCGCGCACTGCGGCGCGCGCCGACGATCCCGTGCCCCCCACCGGTGCGACAGCCACGACCGGATCGGCGCCCGCTGCCGACCCCGTGCCCGACGCGTCCGCGCAGGACCCGCACATCCCCACCGGTGACGGTTTCGACCTTGTCGGCCGCGTCGCGGACTCCGTGCGGCGCACTGTCGTATTTCTCAGCGACCGCAGGGAACGCCCCGCCGACACCCCCGACTTCTTTCTCGCTGCCGAGCAGGCACTCCTGCTGGGACACCCGTGGCACCCCACCCCGAAGAGCCGGGAGGGACTCTCCGAGGCCGAAGCACGGCGGTACTCACCCGAGCTGCGCGGCTCCTTTCCGCTGCACTGGATGGCGGTCGCCCCGTCGGTGCTGGCGGCCGACTCGGCGTGGACGGAGCGCGGTCGACCCGTCTCCGCCGAGCAGCTCACCACGCGGCTGGCCGGAGCCGAGCTGTCGCTGCCCGACGGGTATGCCGCCCTGCCGCTGCACCCCTGGCAGATGGGCGAGGTCCGGCACCGTCCCGAGACCGCGGCCCTGCTCGACGCGGGGCTGCTCCGGGACCTCGGCCCGCACGGCCCCGCCTGGCACCCCACCTCCTCCGTCCGCACCCTCTACCGCTCCGGTGCTCCCGCGATGCTGAAGCTGTCGCTGGGCCTGCGCATCACCAACTCCCGTCGAGAGAACCTCCGCAAGGAACTCCACCGTGGAGTGGAGGTCCACCGTCTGCTGCGCAGCGGCCTGGCCAAGCAATGGCAGGCTGCCCACCCGGGCTTCGACATTGTCCGCGACCCGGCCTGGCTCGCCGTCAACGCCCCCGACGGCACCCCTCTGGTCGGGCTCGACGTGATGATCCGCCACAACCCGTTCAGCCCGACGGACGACGCGGGCTGCATCGCGGGGCTCGTCTCACCCCGGCCCCACGCCCAACCCGGCGCACGGAGTCAGGCACACGACAGGCCCCCTATGCGATCCCGGCTCACCGAGATCGTCACCCGCCTCGCCGGGCGCACCAGTCGACCTCGCGGTGCCGTCGCCACCGAGTGGTTCCTGCGCTACCTGGAGCAGGTCGTACGCCCCGTGCTCTGGCTGGACAGCGAAGCGGGGATCGCGCTGGAAGCGCACCAGCAGAACACCCTCCTCCTGTTGGACCCCGAGGGCTGGCCCGCGGGCGGCCGCTACCGCGACAACCAGGGCTACTACTTCCGCGCCTCACGACGCGAGGAACTCGACGCCCGGCTGCCCGGCATCGGCGAGCACAGCGACACTTTCGTCTCCGACGAGGTCACCGACGAACGCTTCGCCTACTACCTCGCCATCAACAACGTGCTCGGTCTCATCGGCGCCTTCGGCTCCCAATGCCTTGCCGATGAACAGCTGTTGCTCGCCGCTTTCCGCCGCTTCCTCGCCGACGCGGCCTCCGGCCCGGCGCGACTGCGTACGTCCTTGCCCGCCCACCTGCTCGACTCACCCGTCCTGCGTTGCAAGGCCAACCTGCTGACCCGGCTGCACGGCCTCGACGAACTCGTCGGCCCGGTCGACACCCAGTCCGTCTACGTCACTATCACCAACCCCCTTCATTCCTGAGGACCATGACCCACCCCGTCTCCTGAGAGGAGCGTCGCCGTGCCCCCCACTGACGCGAGCACCGACGCCGGTACCGCCCCCGTCACCGATCTTGGCGCCGACCCGGGCCCCGGCTCGGGCACGGACAGCGAGGACACCCTCGACCTGCGTCTGCCCGACGAGCTCATCGCGCTCTTCGCCGATGAGGTCGCATCAGCCGGGGGTACCGGGGAAGCCGGGGGACACAGCGCGGCCGCGGCCGACGCGAAGGCCGATGACGGCCGCGGCCGGGGCGACGAGCGCAGCCAGGACCAGCAGGGCAGACAGGGCTGGCAGGACTGGCAGGACTGGCAGGGCTGCGCAGACGCCGGGGAGACCGCTCCCGTCAGTCCGGCCGGTGACGACCTGCTCGACCACGTCGGTGGCTGGGGCCCGACCCTCACTCCTATGGGCACCTTCCACCTGGTTCCGGTGCGTGTCGAGCGTGATCTCCCGCTCATCACCCGCTGGATGAACGACCCGGCCGTCGCGGAATTCTGGGAGCTGGCAGGACCTGAGTCGGCCGCCGAAGCACATCTACGCCTTCAGCTCGACGGCGACGGACGCAGCGTGCCCTGCCTCGGCGTGCTGGAGGGCACCCCCATGAGCTATTGGGAGATCTACCGCGCGGACCTTGATCTCCTGGCTCGCCACTATCCCTCTCGTCCGCACGACACCGGACTCCACCTCCTCATCGGTAGTGTCGCCAACCGCGGACGAGGCCTCGGGTCCGCCTTGCTCCGAGCCGTCGCCGACCTCGTACTGGACAAGCGCCCTTCATGTGCACGTGTCGTCGCTGAACCCGATCTGCGCAACACCCCCTCCGTCTCCGCCTTCCTGAGCGCCGGTTTCCGGTTCTCCGCCGAGGTCGATCTGCCCGACAAGCGGGCAGCCCTCATGGTCCGAGACCGGGCCCTGCGCGATCTGTTGTAGCGCCATCACTTTTAGTACACCGCTCGTCCCGATCCGGTTCCCTGTCGAGGAGTCCCCGTGCCGCATCCATCCGCCACCCCGGCCTCCGGAGAGCCGCCCGCCCTGTACGACCCGCCTGAGCTGCGCAAAGACCGATGGGAGCAAGCCGGCCGCCGACTGCTCACGAAGATGATCGGCGAGTTCGCATATGAGGAGATCATCCGGCCGGAGCCGGAGCCGGAGCCGGAGCCGGAGCCGGAGCCGGAGCCGACGGGAGAACTGATCCCAGCGCGCAGCCAGCACGATGCGGCGACCAACCTGGACACCGCACAAAGGTCACCGACCCCCGCGCCTGCCCGTCTCTCCCCCCGACGCCCCTACACCCTGCGCCTCGACGCCGGTGGCATCCTCTCCTTCCGTGCCCGCCGTGCCGCGTACGACAGCTGGCGCGTCGACCCCGCCTCGCTCACCCTCACGGAAGAGGGGGAGGAGCCCCGCCCGTTCACCGACCCGCTCGACTTCGTCGCCCGAGCCCGCGGCACGCTGGAACTCGACGGCGCGACGCTCGGCCATGTGATCCGTGAGCTGAACACGACGCTCGCGGCGGACGTGCGCCTCGACCGTGACGCCCTGACGGCGGCCGAGCTCGCCGACCTCGGCTACGCAGAGCTGGAGGGCCACCAGAGGGGCCACCCCTGGATCGTGCTGAACAAGGGCCGCCTCGGCTTCTCCGCGAGAGACGCCGCCGACTGGGCGCCCGAGGCCCGCAGAGCGAGGGCGCTTCCGTGGATCGCGGTACACACCACACTCGCCACCTACCGAGGCGTCCCGGGCCTCGACACCGCGGAACAGCTCTACGCACGCGAACTCGCCCCCGCCACAAGGGAGACCTTCGACGCGGCACTACGCGCGCGCGGGCTCGCACCGGAGTCGTACCTCTATCTGCCTGTGCACCCCTGGCAGTGGGACGCCGTCGTACTGCCGCTGTTCGCGTCGTCCGTCGCCGCCGGCGCGATCGTGCCGCTGCCCTCGGACGGCGATCTGCGCCTGCCCCAGCAGTCGATCCGTACGTTCCTCAATGTCTCGCGCTCGGACCGGCACACGGTGAAGCTGCCGCTGTCCGTGCTCAACACCCTGGTGTGGCGCGGTCTTCCTACGGAACGAACGCTCGCCGCCCCCGCCGTCACCGCTTGGATGCAGGCTCTCAGGGACGCCGACCCGTTCCTGCGGGACACCTGCGGAGTGATCCTGCTCGGAGAGGTCGCCTCGGTGACGGTGAACCACCCCGTGTACGACGCACTTCCCGAGGTGCCCTATCAGTACAAGGAGTTGCTCGGAGCTATCTGGCGCGAGCCGCTCTCACACGACCTGGCCCCCGGAGAACGCGCCCGCACTTTGGCCGCGCTCCTGCACATCGACCCGTGCGGTCGCGCCTTCACGGCGGAGCTCGTCGCCCGCTCGGGCCTCGCTCCCGAGATCTGGCTGCGCCGTCTGTTCGCCGCGCTCCTGCCGCCGCTGCTGCACTTCTTGTATCGGTACGGCACGGTGTTCAGTCCCCATGGAGAGAACGCGATCGTTGTCTTCGACGACCATGACGTACCTGTCCGCCTGGCCGTGAAGGACTTCGTGGACGATGTCAACGTGAGTGCGGATCCCCTGCCCGAGCACGCGTCCATGCCGGACGACGTACGGAAGGTGCTGCTGACCGAGCCGCCGACGTTCCTTACCCAGTTCATCCATTCCGGGCTCTTTGTAGGCGTCTTCCGCTATCTCGCGCCGCTCTGCCAGGAGCAACTGGGCGTTCCGGAGGCCGGGTTCTGGTCGCTGGTCCGCGCGGAGATCGTCCGCCACCAGACGCGCTTCCCCGAGCTCAAGGAGCGTCACGAGGCGTTCGACCTGCTCACTCCTCGTATCGAGCGGCTGTGTCTGAACCGCAACCGGCTGCACCTCGACGGGTACCGCGACCGTCCCGAGCGCCCGCATGTCGCTGTGCACGGCACGGTGCCGAACCCCCTGCACCAGTGTTGATCCCGCGTTGCCCACTCGTCTTGATCGCGTCCGTCGTCCCGGCCTTGATCGCCCGGTTGTCAGTGGCGCCCCGTAGTCTGGCAAAGCTATGACAGAGTCCTCACTCCCCGAACTCCTGCATGCTGCCGTCACTGCCGTCGGCGGCACGGAGCGCCCTGGCCAGGTGACCATGGCCGCAGCCGTCGCGGGTGCCATCGACGACAGCTCCCACCTGCTGATCCAGGCGGGCACAGGTACTGGTAAGTCGCTCGGCTACCTGGTGCCGGCGCTCGCCCACGGGGAGCGTGTCGTCGTGGCCACCGCCACCTTGGCGCTCCAGCGGCAGCTCGTTGAGCGCGATCTTCCGCGGACCGTGGACGCGCTGCATCCGCTGCTGCGCCGCCGCCCCCAGTTCGCGATGCTCAAGGGCCGGTCGAACTATCTGTGCTTGCACCGATTGAACGAGGGCGTGCCGCAGGAGGAGGAAGAAGGCCTCTTCGACCAGTTCGAGGCGGCCGCGCCCACGAGCAAGCTGGGGCAGGACCTGCTGCGGCTGCGGGACTGGTCGGACGAGACCGAGACAGGCGACCGCGACGACCTCACACCGGGCGTCTCCGACCGCGCGTGGGCCCAGGTGTCCGTGTCGTCCCGGGAGTGCCTGGGCGCCTCGAAATGCGCTTATGGGGCGGAGTGCTTCGCCGAGATGGCCCGCGAGCGGGCCAAGCTCGCCGAGGTCGTCGTCACCAACCATGCGCTGCTCGCCATCGATGCCATCGAGGGCGCGCCGGTCCTCCCCCAGCACGAAGTGCTGATCGTCGACGAGGCCCATGAGCTGGTCTCCCGAGTCACCGGTGTCGCGACCGGCGAGCTCACCCCTGGCCAGGTCAACCGCGCGGTCCGCCGCGCCGCGAAGCTCGTCAACGAGAAGGCTGCCGACCAGCTTCAGACGGCTGCCGAGGGCTTCGAGCGGCTGATGGAGCTCGCGCTCCCGGGACGCCTGGAAGAGATCCCGGAGGATCTGGGATACGCGCTGATGGCGCTGCGCGACGCCGCCCGGACGGTGATCTCGGCCATCGGCTCCACCCGCGACAAGTCCGTCCAGGACGAGGACGCCGTACGCAAGCAGGCCCTCGCCTCGGTGGAGAGCGTGCACGACGTGGCGGAGCGGATCACGAACGGCTCCGAGTGGGACGTCGTCTGGTACGAGCGCCACGACCGCTTCGGCGCATCGCTGCGGGTCGCCCCCATGTCCGTGTCCGGCCTTCTCAGGGAGAAGCTCTTCGCGGATCGCTCCGTCGTCCTCACGTCCGCGACGCTGAAGCTCGGTGGCGACTTCAACGGTGTGGGGGCGTCGCTGGGGCTCGCCCCGGAGGGCACGGAGGGCGACGACCTTCCGCAGTGGAAGGGCGTCGACGTCGGCTCGCCCTTCGACTACCCCAAGCAGGGCATTCTGTATGTGGCCAAGCATCTGTCGCGCCCCGCGCGTGACGGCGACCGCGCGGACATGCTGGACGAGCTCACCGAGCTGATCCAGGCCGCGGGTGGCCGCACGCTCGGCCTGTTCTCGTCGATGCGGGGCGCCCAGCTCGCGGCGGAGGAGCTGCGGACGCGCATCCCCGAGTACCCGATCCTGCTGCAGGGAGAGGAGACGCTCGGCGAGTTGATCAAGAACTTCGCGGCCGACCCGAAGACCTGTCTTTTCGGCACGCTCTCGCTCTGGCAGGGAGTCGACGTCCCCGGTCCCAGCTGCCAGCTGGTCGTCATGGACAAGATCCCGTTCCCGCGCCCCGACGACCCGCTGATGAGCGCCCGCCAGAAGGCCGTGGAGGACGCCGGGGGCAATGGCTTCATGGCTGTCGCCGCGACCCATGCGGCGCTGCTGATGGCGCAGGGCGCCGGCCGCCTCGTGCGAGCCACGGGAGATCGCGGTGTCGTGGCCGTATTGGACCAGCGACTGGCGACGGCGCGCTACGGCAGCTATGTCAAGGCGTCACTGCCCGACTTCTGGTACACCACGGATCGTAATCAGGTGCGGAGGTCGCTCGCCGCGATCGACGAGGCGGCGCGGAGCGTGGAGGACGCGTAGCGTCTCCACGGCGGGCTGGTGCACGCTGCGTTTCCCGGGCAGGGCCGATGGGAGCCTCGCCCGGAACGGTCCCGCAACACCGTTCGTGCGACGACGCGGAGGGCACCGGGAACATCGCCCCCAGGCCCCTGCACACATCCAAGGACCTGGTCGGGAAAACGTCAGGGCCCCGGAACCGGCGCAGTTGGTTCCGGGGCCCGATCAGGGGCTGGGCGGTGTGTCTCGCCCGATGCGCGCTGTCACACGCGCCGCAACACTGCCACCACCTTGCCGAGGATGGTCGCCTCGTCGCCGGGAATGGGCTGGTACGCGGAGTTGTGCGGGAGCAGCCACACATGGCCGTCCTCGCGCTTGAAGCGCTTCACCGTGGCCTCGCCGTCGAGCATCGCGGCCACGATGTCGCCGTTCTCCGCGACCGGCTGGCGGCGGACCGTCACCCAGTCTCCGTCGCAGATGGCGGCCTCGATCATCGAGTCACCGACGACCTTCAGGACGAACAGCTCGCCGTCGCCGACCAGCTGCCGGGGAAGGGGGAAGACATCCTCCACCGACTCCTCGGCGAGGATCGGGCCACCCGCTGCGATACGGCCGACGAGGGGGACGTACGACGCGGCCGGCTTGCCCGTCGTGTCCGTGGGCTGCGCCGAGGACTGGTCGGAGCCCCGGACCTCGTATGCCCGTGGGCGGTGCGGGTCGCGGCGCAGGAAGCCCTTGCGCTCGAGCGCCATCAGCTGATGTGCGACCGAGGAGGTGCTGGAGAGGCCGACCGCCTGTCCGATCTCCCGCATCGACGGCGGGTAGCCGCGCCGCTGCACGGAGTCCCTGATGACCTCGATCACCCGGCGCTGCCTGTCGGTGAGTCCCGAGCTGTCCGCCCGGATGCCTGGAGGTCGGCCCGGCAGGGCGCGCTTGGGCCCCTCATGATTCGTGGCTTCATTCATCGCATGCACCGGCTCGAGTCGGCCCTGGGAGCGGTCCTGGGCAGTGATGGTGGCACTGTCTGCGGTGGTGGTCACGTCGGCCCCTCTCGATGGTCTCCCTGCTGGACAACGGTAGTTGCTTTCGAAAGGTTGCGCCAAACACACGTTCGAGTGAAAAAACGCAGATTGCCTGACGTGGTCAGGTGTCTGGGTGTATGGCTGACGCTACATCCGGCGGACAAAAGGGCTCATTGCTGTACCCTTCACCGCCGGGGCGATGGCTGTGCCGACAGATGTGGGCCGCCGCCCAGTCTGCCATCCGGCACCTCGCCGGCCGGGCACCGGCCCCCTGTCTCGCGCGGTGGCCACGGTATCCCCGTACGTCCGGGATCGGTATGGCTGTGCGGCACATGCCGAAACGTGTGCGACACGCGTGCCATGGGCGAATTTGCGGGTCGATCCCCACATCTAGTGGTTGGATTTCTGTAACAGCCCAGAAGTTGTGGTCCCCCGGGTCTTCGGACCTCCGGCCATCGCCTATGCTTGGGGCTGCTTCGAGGGGCCCAGGAGGTCTCGCGAGGTCTATGAGTCGTGCTGTGAAGGAGGGTTGGAGCCATGCACTGCCCCTTCTGCAGGCACCCCGACAGCCGCGTCGTCGACAGTCGTACGACCGATGACGGCACGTCGATCCGCAGGCGCCGCCAGTGCCCCGACTGCTCCCGTCGTTTCACGACCGTGGAGACGTGCTCGCTGATGGTGGTCAAGCGGTCCGGCGTCACCGAGCCCTTCAGTCGTACCAAGGTCATCAACGGCGTGCGCAAGGCGTGCCAGGGGCGGCCGGTCACCGAGGACGCCCTCGCCCAGCTCGGCCAGCGGGTCGAGGAGGCGGTGCGCGCCACCGGAAGCGCCGAGCTGACCACCCATGATGTGGGGCTGGCCATACTCGGTCCGTTGCAGGAACTCGACCTCGTCGCCTACCTGCGATTCGCGTCCGTGTACCGGGCGTTCGACTCGCTCGAGGACTTCGAGGCCGCCATCGCGGAACTCAGGCAAGAGGCGAGGCCCCGCCTCGCCGCGGACGACGATGACGCGGACGCGGAGCGCCCGGAAAGCGACCGCGGGTCCGGAGGGACTGTCCAGGTCCCCGTGCCCGCCAACGCCGCCGACTGAGGACAGGACCGGCATGAGCCGGTCGATCGGCGGCGACCACAGACCTGCTGCGAGGGACCGCGTTTGCGGCGCCCGCAGCGCCAGACACACACCGTGCCACGGGAAGAACGAGGCACTTCAGGGCGTTTTAGCCCGATACAGGGAGGCGGCATGACAGAGACGGCGAGCGGTCCGGCACGAGGTTCCCGCGCCAAGGGCGGAACCAAGGCCACCAAGGGACTGCGCATCGAGCGTATTCACACCACCCCCGGCGTGCACCCGTACGACGAGGTGGAGTGGGAGCGCCGTGACGTCGTCATGACCAACTGGCGCGACGGCTCGATCAACTTCGAGCAGCGTGGCGTCGAGTTCCCCGGCTTCTGGTCGGTGAACGCGGTCAACATCGTCACCAGCAAGTACTTCCGCGGTGCCGTCGGCACCCCGCAGCGCGAGGTGAGCCTCAGGCAGCTCATCGACCGCATCGTGAAGACGTACACGAAGGCAGGTGAGGACTACAAGTACTTCGCCTCGCCCGCCGACGCCGAGATCTTCGAGCACGAGCTGGCGTACGCCCTCCTGCACCAGATTTTCAGCTTCAACAGCCCGGTCTGGTTCAACGTCGGGACCCCGCAGCCCCAGCAGGTCTCCGCCTGCTTCATCCTGTCCGTCGACGACTCCATGGAGTCGATCCTCGACTGGTACAAGGAAGAGGGCATGATCTTCAAGGGCGGCTCCGGCGCCGGCCTGAACCTGTCACGCATCCGCTCCTCCAAGGAGCTCCTCTCCTCGGGCGGCAACGCCTCGGGTCCCGTCTCCTTCATGCGCGGTGCCGACGCCTCCGCGGGAACGATCAAGTCGGGTGGCGCCACGCGCCGCGCGGCCAAGATGGTCATCCTCGACGT
The DNA here is from genome assembly GCF_054462255.1 of Streptomyces sp. SD15. NCBI lineage: Bacteria > Bacillati > Actinomycetota > Actinomycetes > Kitasatosporales > Streptomycetaceae > Streptomyces > Streptomyces sp. SD15. The sequence goes on from NZ_JBTLMO010000022.1 coordinate 80,763, forward strand.
CGACCACCCCGACATCGAGGACTTCATCGAGACCAAGGTCAAGGAAGAGGAGAAGATCCGCGCCCTGCGTGACGCGGGCTTCGACATGGACCTGGGCGGCGACGACATCACGTCCGTCCAGTACCAGAACGCCAACAACTCGGTCCGCGTGAACGACGCGTTCATGAAGGCGGTCGAGGAGGGCGGCAAGTTCGGCCTCACCTCCCGCATGACCGGCGAGGTCATCGAGGAGGTCGAAGCCAAGGCGCTCTTCCGCAAGATGGCCGAGGCCGCCTGGGCCTGCGCCGACCCGGGCATCCAGTACGACGACACGATCAACAACTGGCACACGTGTCCGGAGTCCGGCCGTATCAACGGCTCGAACCCGTGCAGCGAGTACATGCACCTGGACAACACGTCCTGCAACCTCGCCTCGCTGAACCTGATGAAGTTCCTGAAGGACGACGGCAAGGGCCACCAGTCCTTCGACGTCGAGCGCTTCGCCAAGGTCGTCGAGCTGGTCATCACCGCGATGGACATCTCCATCTGCTTCGCCGATTTCCCGACCGAGAAGATCGGCGAGAACACCCGCGCCTACCGTCAGCTGGGCATCGGTTACGCCAACCTCGGCGCCCTCCTGATGGCGACCGGCCACGCCTACGACTCCGACGGCGGCCGCGCCCTCGCCGGTGCCATCACCTCGCTGATGACCGGCACCTCGTACAAGCGTTCCGCGGAGCTCGCCGCGGTGGTCGGCGCGTACGACGGCTACGCCCGCAACGCGCAGCCGCACCAGCGCGTCATGAAGCAGCATTCCGACGCCAACGCCGTGGCCGTCCGCATGGACGACCTGGACACGCCGATCTGGGCCGCCGCCACGGAGGCCTGGCAGGACGTGCTCCGCCTCGGCGAGAAGAACGGCTTCCGCAACGCGCAGGCCTCGGTCATCGCGCCCACCGGCACCATCGGCCTCGCGATGTCCTGCGACACCACCGGCCTTGAGCCCGACCTCGCGCTGGTCAAGTTCAAGAAGCTGGTCGGCGGCGGCTCGATGCAGATCGTCAACGGCACCGTCCCGCAGGCCCTGCGCCGCCTGGGCTACCAGGAGGAGCAGATCGAGGCGGTCGTCGCCCACATCGCCGAGCACGGCAATGTGATCGACGCCCCGGGCCTCAAGCACGAGCACTACGAGGTGTTCGACTGCGCCATGGGCGAGCGTTCCATCTCCGCGATGGGCCACGTCCGCATGATGGCCGCGATCCAGCCGTGGATCTCCGGCGCGCTCTCCAAGACGGTCAACCTGCCGGAGACGGCGACTGTCGAGGACGTCGAGGAGGTCTACTTCGAGGCGTGGAAGATGGGCGTCAAGGCGCTCGCGATCTACCGCGACAACTGCAAGGTCGGCCAGCCCCTCTCCGCCAAGACCAAGGAGAAGGAGAAGGTCGAGGTCACCGCCAAGGCCGAGGCGACCATTCGCGAGACGGTCGAGAAGGTCGTCGAGTACCGTCCCGTCCGCAAGCGCCTCCCCAAGGGGCGTCCCGGCATCACCACCTCCTTCACGGTGGGCGGCGCCGAGGGCTACATGACCGCCAACTCCTACCCGGACGACGGTCTCGGCGAGGTCTTCCTGAAGATGTCGAAGCAGGGCTCCACCCTCGCGGGCATGATGGACGCCTTCTCGATCGCGGTCTCCGTGGGCCTGCAGTACGGCGTGCCCCTGGAGACGTACGTCTCGAAGTTCACGAACATGCGCTTCGAGCCGGCCGGTATGACGGACGACCCGGACGTGCGGATGGCGCAGTCGATCGTCGACTACATCTTCCGCCGCCTGGCGCTGGACTTCCTGCCCTTCGAGACGCGCTCCGCGCTCGGCATCCACTCCGCCGAGGAGCGTCAGCGCCACCTGGAGACGGGCTCCTACGAGCCCGCCGACGACGAGGTCGACGTCGAGGGCCTCGCCCAGTCCGCGCCGCGTGCGCAGGAGCTGAAGGCCGTCGCCACGCCGAAGGCCGAGGTCGAGGCGGCCGTGCCCGCCCCGAAGCAGGCCCACACCAGTGCCGAACTGGTGGAGATGCAGCTGGGCATCCAGGCGGACGCCCCCCTGTGCTTCTCCTGCGGCACGAAGATGCAGCGGGCCGGCTCCTGCTACATCTGCGAGGGCTGCGGCTCGACCAGCGGTTGCAGCTGACCTGAAGCTCTGAAGGGCGGCACGACCACCGGTCGCGCCGCCCTTCGGCGTTTTCACGGTCCTACGGAGGGACCATTTTGGGAGTGGGGTCCCCGGGGATCCGTTCACGCGTCGCGGCGACTGCCCATCACCTGAGGGAAGGCCGCCAGGTCCGTGTCGTAACCGTGGATGCCCGGGTGGAAGTTCCACTCTCCGGAGTCATCGCGTACGAACTCGCCGACCGTCGCGGCCGTCGCCCCCAGGACGTCGCCGAAGTCCTCCTCCGCCAGCAGGGTGTAGCCCTCGCGCATGCGCAGGGCGGGGTTGAGTACGCCGACGAACGTCCTGTGGCCGGCGCCCTGTTGGATCAGGACGCCGACCACCACGCGCGCGTAGCGGCTGTCGAGGCGGTTCAGCTCCAGCGTCATGACCTCGTCCCAGCCGAACCCCTTGCCGTCCTTGCTGTCCCGGTTGAGATAGATGGTGCCGTCGGGTGAGCGGCTGTCGAAGTGCACTACGTAGGCGGGCTTTCCGTACGGGTCGCTGCCCAAGTAGGTCGCCGCGATGATGTCGAGGTCGGTGGCCGGCTCGCCGACGGGACTCGGGTCCCACTTCGTCGCGAGCTCGACCTTGCGGATGCCCTTGTTGAGACCGTTCACTGGATCTCCCCCTTCTCCAAGTGCTTCCTGCCCCAACTGCTGTGCGGTCAAGGCCGGTTGCCCATCGTGCCATGCGCGCGGGGGCGCTCGCTCGGGTGCACTCCGCCGGAGCGTGACCGACGCCACGCTCCGTGGCCTTACGATGGCGCGGTGCTGGTCAAGTGGATTCGCTGCACCGTGGTGGACCGCCGCGGTTTCGAGCGGGGGCAGCGAAAGTGGGCGGGGCTTCTGGGTGAGCCGGGTTTCCGGGGACAGGGCGGGGGCTGGAGCCGGGGGCGGGCCGGTGTGGCGCACATCTTCGCCTTCTGGGAGAGCCGTGCCTTCTACGACTCCTTCATGGCCCGCTCGCACGACCGGCTTGCCGCCGCTCAGTCGGGCACCTTCAAGGACTCACAGGTCAAACTCTTCGATCATCGATTCGACGTGAAGACCGGTTTCGAACCGCGCTTCACGGACGCGGACCTGCTGCGGGTGGCCCACTGCCGCATCCACGAGGAACGGGCCGAGCACTTCGCGCTGATGCAGGAGAAGGTCTGGAATCCCGCGATGGCGGGCTCGCCCGGCATGGTGCGAGGGCTGTTCGGTGAGGCGCCGGGCCATGAGTTCCTGATTCTGTCCATGTGGCAGTCGGCCGCCGAGCACGGAAAGTACCGCTCCGAGCGCGTGGAGCGGCTCGCGCTGCGCGCCCAGACGGAGGCCGACGTCGCGGCCCTCGCGGGCGACATCGTCGGGTTGGAGCCCACCTGGACGGTCTGACGGGAGCGCTTGTCGTGGGTGCCCTATGGGCGGGTGATGTGTGATCTACGCCGTACGGAGCCCGTATGAGTGCTCGATCGGCCGTCAGCCGTTTTAGGGTCTTGGCATGGTACGACCACGGCGCATCGTCCTCGTCCGGCACGGCGAGTCGGCGGGCAACGCCGATGACACCGTGTACGAACGTGAACCCGACCACGCTCTGGCGCTCACCGAGAAGGGGTGGCAGCAGGCGGAGGAGACGGGCAAACGGCTGCGGGAAGTCTTCGGGCGGGAGCGCGTAAGCGTGTACGTGTCCCCGTACCGCCGTACCCACGAGACGTTCCGGGCCTTTCATCTCGACCCCGAGCTCATACGGGTGCGTGAGGAACCGCGGCTGCGCGAGCAGGACTGGGGAAACTGGCAGGACCGCGACGACGTACGCCTCCAGAAGGCGTACCGGGACGCCTACGGGCACTTCTTCTACCGCTTCGCGCAGGGGGAGTCCGGCGCCGACGTGTACGACCGGGTCGGCGGTTTCCTGGAGAGCCTGTACCGGAGCTTCGAGGCGCCGGACCACCCGCCGAACGTGCTCCTGGTGACGCACGGCCTGGCCATGCGCCTGTTCTGCATGCGCTGGTTCCACTGGACGGTCGCGGAATTCGAGTCACTGTCGAACCCGGGGAACGGCGAGGTGCGGATGCTCGTTCTCGGAGACGACGGCAAGTACACGCTCGACCGGCCGTTCGAAAGCTGGCGTGACCCCGAGCCGTACGGAGTCAGCGGGATAGAGTGGCAGAGCGATGACCGTTGACTCCTCTCCCAACGGGCGCCTGGACCGTGCCCTGGCCAGCTTGCGCGGACTCGCGGTGGGAGACGCGCTGGGCTCTCAGTTCTTCGTGCCCGCGAACTATGCGCTGCTCAAGTGCCGAGAACTGCCGTCCGGCCCCTGGCAGTGGACGGACGATACCGAAATGGCCTCCTCCGTAGTGGCCGTTCTGGCCCGGCACCAGCGCATCAACCAGGACGAGCTGGCCCGCTCCTTCGCCGAGCACCACGACTTCGACCGAGGCTACGGGCCTGCGGTCAACCGCCTGCTGAGGCAGATCCGGGAGGGGGGAGACTGGCGCGAGCTGGCGTCCGCCCTCTTCAAGGGACAGGGCTCGTGGGGCAACGGCGCCGCGATGCGCATCGCCCCCCTGGGAGCCTGGTACGCGGACGACCCCGAGCAGGCGACCCACCAGGCGGAGATCTCGGCGTACCCGACGCATCAGCACCGAGAGGCCGTTGTCGGTGCCATGGCCGTCGCCGCGGCAGCCGCCCTGGCGGCCGACCCCGCGGGCCCGCCGAGCGCCGAGGCACTGCTCGACGGCGTCATCGCGCTCGTCCCGCGCAGCGCCGTGGGGGCGGGGCTGCGGCGTGCCCGGGACATGCTCGACTACGGGGACACCGCGACGGTCGCCGCCGTACTGGGCTGTGGACGGCGCACGACGGCGCACGACACCGTGCCGTTCGCTCTCTGGTCGGCGGCCCGGACCCTGAGCGACTACGAAGAGGCCTTCTGGACGACTGCCCAGGTGGGCGGCGACATGGACACGACCTGCGCCATCGTGGGCGGCGTGGTCGCCTCCGGGAAGGCCGGGGCTCCGCCGGGCGCGTGGGTGAAGCGGACGGAGGCGCTGCCCGACTGGGTGGCGATTGGGGCGTAGGGCATAGGCGGACGGGGGCGACCGGGGGCAGGGCGCGTGCCCCGTCAGGGAGCGTGTCGCCCCGGCGGGCGGCTTCCGGAGAGCGTCACAGCCCAGCGTGCGGAGCGGGTGCCGCGGATGCGGCATCGTCCCATGTGCCCTCCGTGCCGCGCGCGCCACGGACGCCGTTGCCGTCCGCACAAGGCCACCGAGACGCATGAGGCTCTCTCTGTCACAGGCTTGCTACAGCGTGGCCGCCAGGGTCTGAGGCGGTCCGGCTGTGGATACTCTTTCCGCCACGCCGCCTGTTGATCATGCCGGGCGTGCGCCGACGAGACACCGGTCACCAGCCTTCCGCCCCAGCGGCGTCCAGTGGGTTGCGCATGGGCCGGCTGGGAGGGGGCCCGTGTCCGACATACCGTCCACGCCTGAGCGGAGAGATCCGGAACCGGCGAAGTCGAGGGATCCCGAAGACTCCGTCCGCACATTCGCGTCCACGGGCGACCGGACCGAGTCCACCGACGACGCCGACTGGGCCCAAGCGTCATTCACGCCCGTTCCGTGGCTGGCCGACTTCCAGGCAGAGCGGGCGGCGCCGGTGCGTACCGCCACGTTGTGGGCCGTGCTCGCCACCGGTGTACTCAGCATGCTGCTGTTGGGGGACGGCCTGGCAGTCAACCTGCTGCTGGTCGCGATCCCGGCCGCGCTCGCCGCGTACTTCGCAGCCGAGGCTGCCGGACGCCGCCCCCGCCTGTGGACCCTGGCCTGGGCCATCGGCGGGCTCGCCCTGCTGATCGTGCCCGCCCTGCGCGACGCGGACTGGCCGTCGTTCCTCGCCGGCGTCACCGCGGTCGCGCTCGGCTCGCTGGCACTGCACGGCGGCCGTACCTGGCCCGCCGTCCTACTCGGTCCCATCGGCGTGTTCAATGCCCTGGTCACCGGCCCCACCTGGGGCTGGCGAGGGCTGCGTGAACGGTCCGGCGGCGGCCGAGGCAAGCTGGGCGTGGGCCTGCGTGCGCTCGTCGTGACCGCGATCCTGCTGCTGGTCTTCGGAGCGCTGTTCGCGAGTGCCGACGCGGCCTTCGCGGATCTGCTCGGCGATCTGGTGCCGGATGTCTCCGTCTCCGGTGTACCCAAGCACGCCCTGCTCCTGGTGCTCGGCCTGGCCGGATCGCTCGCGGTCGCGCACACGGCCGCGGCGCCCCTCCGGTGGGACCGCGTCGAGGTGCCCGAAGGCCGGCCCCGTGGCCGCGTCGAGTGGGCGCTGCCCCTGATCGTGCTGACCGTGCTCTTCGCGGCCTTCAACGCCGTCCAACTCGCCGTTCTCGTCGGCGGATACGACACCGTTCTGGAGAAGACCGACCAGACATACGCCCAGTACGCGCGCCAGGGCTTCTGGCAGCTGTTGCTGGTGACGCTTCTGACCGTGCTCGTCATCGTCTTCGCGCTGCGCTGGGCGCCCCGTGACGGCGCGCGCGACCGGACGCTGGTACGCGGAGTGCTGGGAACTCTGTGCGCCCTGGCGCTCGTTGTCGTGGCATCAGCTGTGCGGCGTATGGACATGTATGTGGGGGAGTATGGGCTGACGCGACTGAGGATCTCGGTGGTGGCCGTGGAGCTCTGGCTCGGTCTGGTCATCGTGCTCATCATGGCGGCCGGAGTGTGGGGCGCCCGCTGGCTGCCGCGTGCCGTCGCCGCCACCGCCGCGGCAGGTGTGCTCGCCTTCGGGCTGATGTCGCCGGACGCTTTGATCGCCGAGCGCAATGTGCAGCGGTACGCGGATACCGGCAAGTTCGACCTCGACTACGCGCGCGACCTGTCCGCCGACGCCGTACCGACCCTCGACAAGCTGGCGGAGCCGTTGCGCTCCTGCGCGCTGCGGTTGCTCGCGGACCAACTGCGTGAGGACAATTCACCCTGGTACGCCACCAGCTGGGGAGAGGCCCGCGCCCGGGACATCCTCCGCGACCGGCCGCCGTCCACGGGCGTGGACTGGAGTGTGTGCGCCGACTTGGGGGAGAGCGCCGCGTACCGCTGAGCGCAGGGGTTCATGCCGCACAAGGCTCGGCACTGTGTCGTACTGCGGATGGCCGGATCGTGGTCCTCGCCGTCTGTCCCCGGACCCGATCCGGCCTCCGCAGCCCCCTTGTCAGCCCGCGGCAGGTCCTGCCGTGCCGGCGAGGGCGTCCAGGTCGCTTTTGCGGACCCGTATCACCACCACGGCGGTGACCAGGGCCACAGCGGCCATCACGGCGGCCGGGATGAAGGCGGTCGAGATGCCGTGGGCGAGCACTTCGTGGCCCCAAGGAGCGGGCAGCTGGTTGGTCTTGGCGAACTCCGCCTGCTGTTCCGGCGAGGAGTCCGTCAGGAACCTCGGCATCTGGTCCTTCGCCTCGTCACGGCTGGCGGAGCCGAAGACCGTGGTCAGGATGGAGAGTCCGAGCGAACCGCCCACCTGCTGCGTGACGTTGAGGAGCCCGGACGCCGCGCCCGCTTCGTGCTGGGCTACGCCGGAGACCGCGGTGAGGGTCAGCGTCACGAAGTTCAGGCCCATGCCGAAACCGAAGAGCAGCATCGGGCCGAGCACCCCGCTGACGTACGAGCTGTCGGGGCTGATGAAGGTCAGCCAGCCAAGGCCGAGCACGACGAGGGTGGATCCGACGACCATGAACGGCTTGGGGCCCAGTACCGGCAGGAATCGCTGTGAGAGACCGGCGCCGATGCCGATCGCGGCCGTCACAGGGAGGAAGGCGAGACCGGCTTCGATGGGTGTGTAGCTGAGCACGTTCTGCACGAAGAGGACGATGAAGAAGAACATGCCGAACATCGCGGCAGCCAGGCTGAGCATGATCACGTATGTGCCCGAGCGGTTGCGGTCGGCGAACATCTTCAGCGGCGTGATCGGTTCCTTCGCCCGGCTTTCGATGAGGGCGAAGCCCAACAGCAGGACCACGGCCGCGGCGAATGACCCGATGGTGAGGCTGTCGCGCCAGCCTTCCTCCGAGGCGCGGATGAACCCGTACACCAGGGAGGCCATACCGGCCGTCGAGGTGAGCGCGCCCGCGATGTCGAAGCGTCCGGGATGGCGCTCGGACTCGTTGATGTACATCGGCGCGAGCACGGCGATCAGTACACCGATGGGCACGTTGACGAAGAGCACCCAGCGCCAGTCGAGCCACTCGGTGAGCATGCCGCCCGCGAGGAGACCGACGGCGCCACCGCCTGCGGAGACCGCGGCGAAAACGGCGAAGGCCCGGTTCCGTTCCGGGCCTTCGGGGAAGGTGGTGGTGATGAGTGCCAGCGCGGTGGGGGACGCTATTGCGCCACCCACACCCTGGAGGGCGCGTGCGGCCAGCAACTGCCAAGGCTCCTGGGCGAGTCCGCCCAGCAGCGAGGCGAGCGTGAACAGCAGGATGCCGGTCATGAAGACCCGGCGCCGACCGAGGATGTCACCCGCCCGGCCACCGAGAAGCAGCAGGCCACCGAAGGTGAGGGTGTACGCGCTGACCACCCAGGTCAGCTCGGTCGTACTGAACTTGAGTGCGTCTTGAATGTGCGGGAGGGCGATGTTCACAATCGTCGCGTCGAGTACCACCATGAGTTGGCAGGCCGCGATGACGGCGAGTGCGATGCCGGGATGCCCCTCCCGGCGGGCCGCTCCTGGCTTTGGGTCTTTGACTAACTGAGAGGTTGTCACCATGGTTCCCCCACAAGTGCGTTAGTGAACGCTCGCGTTCACTGTCGCGTCAACGGTAGTGAGTCCCCGACAGTGAACGCAAGCGTTCACTGAAGTCGCTGCCGCGTGGCGTCACTCGAACGCTCGCCCTACCCCGAACTCCCCGCTCCCCCACGCACAACGGAGATACTCAGATGGTGACTTCGCGTTGGACGGCCGCCCCCGCTCAGGCGGCCTCCCTGCGTCGACGCGGTGCCGTGCTCGAACGCGCGATCCTCGACGCCGCGCTGGAGCAGCTCAGTACCGTCGGCTGGAACGGCCTCACCATGGAGGGTGTCGCCGCGCGCGCCCAGACGGGCAAAGCCGCGGTCTATCGACGCTGGCCGTCCAAAGAGGACCTCGTCGCGGACGCGCTGAAGGCCGGACTGCCGAGCTTGGCGGAGGCGCCCGACCTGGGGAGCGTCCGGGAGGACCTCCTGGAGCTGTGCCGACAGGCGCGTGAGGCGATGTTCTCGCAACCCGGGTTCGCACTGCGTTCAGTGCTTTACGAATGCGACGCATCGCAGGCAGAACGCTTTCACGGTGTGATCCTCGGCGGGGTCATCGAGCCGACCAAGCGTCTCCTGCGAGAGATCGTTCACCGTGGTATTGAGCGGGGAGAGGTGCGTCCCGACGCCGCGAACTCCTATGTCTTCGACGCCATTCCGGCGATGATGATGTACCGCTCCAAGGTGTGCGCCAGCGAATGGGGTGAGCGGGATCTGGAGGAGATGATCGACCAGCTGATGGTCCCGCTGCTGCGGCACGGGGGCGCCTGATCCTTGCTGACGGGGGGGTTGTGGTTGCTCGGGGAAACCTGGGTGTCGCGAGGGTCTCCCGGCGGCGTAGGCTGAGGGCGCCATGCCGTACGAACCACCTACCCACACCGTCGAGCGCTCCCTCCGCGCCACGACCGGAGCGAAGATCATTGCCGGTGTCGACGAGGTGGGCCGCGGCGCCTGGGCCGGCCCGGTCACCGTCTGCGCCGCGGTCACGGGGCTGCGTCGGCCACCCGAAGGCCTCACCGACTCCAAGCTGCTCACCGTCAAGCGGCGTACCACGCTGGCCGTGGAACTGGAGAAGTGGGTGACGTCGTTCGCCCTGGGGCATGCCTCTCCGGAGGAGATTGACGACCTGGGGATGACTGCCGCGCTGCGGCTCGCTGCGGTGCGCGCCCTGGAGGCCTTGCCGGTCCGCCCCGACGCGGTCATCCTCGATGGGAAGCACGACTACCTCGGGTCGCCGTGGAAGGTCCGTACGGTGATCAAGGGTGACCAGTCCTGTGTGGCCGTCGCGGCGGCCTCGGTGATTGCCAAGGTTCAGCGCGACAAAATGATGGCCGAACTGGGTATCGACCATGCAGACTTCGGTTTTGCGGCCAACGCCGGGTATCCGTCCCCGGTGCACAAGGCCGCGCTGGAGGAGCGGGGCCCCACTCCGTACCACCGGCTGTCCTGGGCGTATCTTGATGCGCTGCCCCAGTGGCGGCACCTCAAGAAGGTCCGCAGCTGGGGGAACGGAAGCGGTCCGGAGATCGAGGGTCAGCTCGGCTTCGATTTCTGACGGTTCCGCTCGCACTCATGTGCCACCCGCCGACGCTAGTCGCACCGGCGTTTGATAAAAATCAGCTCATGCCTCTCATTCCCGAGGAGCCTCAGATTCACGAGAGTGCCCAGGGTCCCCGCGCCACTCCGGCCAGTGGCCGAACCGCGCCGACCCCCCGTCCTGTACCCGGTCCCCGTCCCGTGGCTCCGCCGCGTCCCGGACGTCCGGGACCTGTCCGGCCGATGCCGGCCCAACGCACCCCGCGCGAGCCGGTCGTGGCCGCGCCGGGGCCATCCGTCCCAGCGGCCGCTCCGGCTGCCGCCACCCCGCAGATCCAGCTGATCCCGGCCTCGGCCGAGGGTGCGCTGGATGCGGCCGAAGAAGCCGTCGACCTGCTGTTGGAGTCGGGCCGCGCCCCCGGTGAGGTGCTGGTGATCACCACCGGTGAACCGCATCCGTGGGCCGCGCACGAACTCTCCTTCGGTGAAGCCGCCTACTGGGCGCAGCACGACGCGGGCGACGACGTCTTCTACGCCGACGCCTCCGCCGCGGGCCGGGCGGTGTCCCGTCCTGTGGTCGTGGTCGCCGTCAACGGCGGTCCTGACGCTGTTGCCGCCACCGCCCTGCCGCTGGCTCTCGGTCGGGCCGGCGCCCTGCTGATCGTCTGCGGTGACCCGCAGCAGATCAACTCGGTGCTGGGCGCCGGGGTCTGAGCGAATCCCGGACGGTGTCCGGGGGCGCTCGCGGTGCCCGAAGGCGACGGAGGTGGCCCTGCGGCGGCACTTGTACGGCGGTCTTTTCGACGTGCGCGCAGTGCGCGACGCTGCCTGGTTGTCGGTCGGTCGGCCGTGACCGGTCCGGTCACGGTTGCCCCACCGGTCGTCCCAGGCTGCCCCAGCTCGGCTTTGCGAGCTGAGGCGGCCGCCATGGCGCGGGCTGACATGCTCGGGCCACGGGGGCCGCGTCCCCTCGGGGCGGGGCGGAGCCTGGAGGGGGTCCGGCTCAGCGCGCCGCCGCTCGGCGCAGTACGTCCGACGCGGCGCCTCCGGTGCGTGGCAGCGGCGGCGGTGCCGCGGTCGTGGCGAAGGACTCCGGCGGCGAGTCCGTGTGCGGACGGCGTCCGCCACGGCCCTCGCCGAGAACCTGCCAGCCGTCCTGCGTCAGCGTGATGTACGCCCCGCAGCGCAGCCCGTGGAGTGTGCAGGCGTCCCGCAGCCCCCACATCCACGCCCCGTCCTCCTCCGTCCAGCGCGCCTCACCCTCACGGCAGTAGAGCAGCACAGCGGTGCGCACCGGGGTGCGGCGCCGCAGGTCGTGCGGGATGACCCGGCGCAACTGCGCGAGCAGGGCGTTGCGGAACACCCAGCCGTCGGCCGGAGCCGGACGCCGGGTGAACGAGGCGCTCGCCCTCAGCCGCTCGTCCGCGTCGAGGACGGCCACGATCGCGGTCGCAGGTCTCGGCCGGTGCCGTGCGTGAAGTCCGCTGACGACCTCACGGGGATTGCGCAGCAGCGGAATCCCCGCGGCGGCCCATTCGGCGGGTTCGAGCATCCGGGCCAGTGGGTTGGCGGAAGCGGCGGACAGGTCGGCAGACGTCGACATGGATGCCGCCGAGGACGGAGCGAATCCGAAGGTCACGGTCCTCCCTTCGGCTACGCGCCCACACAGCGGGCGAGGTCGGACTGGGGGAGCGCACACCGCAGCAGGGCCCTACCGGACCACGGGCGAGCCGTGCGGGGAGCGGACCTCAATTCTCCTTGTCGAACTTGGTTGCGGCAACGAGCAATTGGGGCCACCGACCGTTTTCCTGCCGTACGTCGTTTATATCCCTGCCCCGTGTTCTTGATGACGACACGTGAGCCATGCCTGTACTGCCAGGACCAGGGGCAACACACCCTGCGCCGCGGAGCGTCGGAGCGTGCGCGCGGCCACCGCGAGGGTCCAGCCGGTCTCCGTCGCGTCGTCCACGAGCAGCACGGGACCGTCCGTTTTTTGCGGGCGGCCGATTTCCGGGATCCGCGCTCCCAGCGACTGGATCAACCGTGGACGCGTACCCAAGGCCATGGCGGCCACACCGACCGGGCGCGGCAGGCCCGCCGGTCACGTCTTGCGGGGCTCGACGTCGACGCCCGCGTGGCCGAGTTCGCCGCCGGCCGCGGCGAGCGCCGCAGGGGACACGGACGTCTCGAACCGGGCTTGGCGCTCTGACCTGCGCAAACGTGTTGATCCAGGGTGGTCGTGGCCGAGTGATGTGTCCTGGCCATCCTCGATCGGCGCGTGGCCGGTGGACCGTTCACGAGGTTGTTGTCACGCGGGGTGAATTGGCCGATTGGCCTTGCCATCGGGTTGCATGGGGGCATGGACAACCTGGAGCTCCGCGCTGAAGCCGATGCCATCCTCGCTGAGCTCGTCGGTGCCCCGGGGGGTGCGGCGCGGCTGCGGGAGGACCAGTGGCAGGCGGTGGCGGCTCTGGTGGAGGAGCGCCGGCGTGCCTTGGTGGTGCAGCGCACCGGCTGGGGCAAGTCGGCGGTGTACTTCGTCGCCACGGCTCTGCTGCGCCGGCGTGGCTCCGGCCCCACGGTGATCATCTCGCCGCTGCTGGCGTTGATGCGCAACCAGGTCGAGTCGGCGGCGCGGGCAGGGATCCGGGCGCGCACCATCAACTCGGCCAACCCGGAGGAGTGGGACACCATCTACGAGGAGGTCGAGCGCGGCGAGACCGATGTTCTCCTCGTGAGTCCGGAACGCCTCAATTCTGTAGATTTTCGCGAGCAGGTGTTGCCCAAGCTTGCGGCCACGACCGGTCTTCTGGTGGTCGACGAGGCGCACTGTATTTCCGACTGGGGGCACGACTTCCGCCCCGACTACCGCCGGTTGCGCACGATGCTGGCGGAGTTGCCGGCGGGTGTGCCGGTCCTGGCCACGACGGCGACGGCCAACGCGCGGGTGACCGCGGATGTGGCCGAGCAGTTGGGGACGGGGGGCGGGGGCGCTCTGGTTCTGCGGGGGCCGCTGGACCGGGAGAGCCTGCGGTTGGGGGTCTTGGAGTTGCCGGATGCGGCGCATCGGCTGGCGTGGCTGGGGGAGCGGCTGGGGGATCTGCCGGGTTCGGGGATCATCTACACGCTGACGGTGGCGGCGGCGGAGGAGGTCACCGCGTTCCTGCGCCAGTGCGGGCACACCGTGACGTCGTACACAGGAAAGACGGAGAACGCCGATCGGTTGCAGGCAGAGGAGGATCTGCTGGCGAACCGGGTGAAGGCGCTGGTGGCGACCTCGGCGCTGGGGATGGGCTTCGACAAGCCGGACCTGGGATTCGTGGTGCACCTGGGGTCGCCGTCGTCCCCGATCGCCTATTACCAGCAGGTGGGGCGTGCGGGGCGTGGTGTGGACCATGCGGATGTGCTGCTGCTGCCGGGGCGGGAGGACGAGGCGATCTGGGCGTATTTCGCTTCGGTGGGCTTCCCGCCCGAGGAGCAGGTGCGGCGCACGCTGGCGGTTCTGGAACAGGCGGGTCGTCCGCTGTCGCTGCCTGCGCTCGAGCCGTTGGTGGATCTTCGGCGTTCGCGGCTGGAGACGATGCTGAAGGTCCTGGACGTGGATGGGGCGGTCAAGCGCGTGAAGGGGGGCTGGACCGCCACGGGGCAGCCGTGGGCGTACGACGCGCAGCGGTATGCGTGGGTGGCCCGGCAGCGTGAGGCGGAGCAGCAGGCCATGCGGGACTACGTGGCGACCACGGGGTGCCGGATGGAGTTCTTGCAGCGGCAGCTCGACGACGAGAAGGCCGTCCCATGCGGTCGCTGCGACTCCTGCGCCGGGCCCTGGCTCGATCCCGCCGTCTCGCCCGGCGCTCTCGCCGGCGCGGTGGGGGAGCTGGACCGCCCGGGGGTCGACGTCGAGCCGCGCCGGATGTGGCCCTCGGGTATGCCCGCGGTCGGGGTCGACCTCAAAGGCCGTATCCCAGTAGGCCAGCAGGCGGCCACCGGACGTGCGCTGGGAAGGCTGTCGGACATCGGCTGGGGCAACCGCCTGCGTCCGCTGCTCTCGGCGCAGGCCGCGGACGGGCCGCTTCCGGACGACGTGCTGACCGCCGTCGTGACGGTGATGGCCGACTGGGCGCGCTCACCGGGCGGCTGGGCCGGCGGCGGCCCTGACACGGTCGCGCGGCCGGTAGGGATCGTCGCCATGCCCTCCCGCACCCGCCCGCAACTGGTCGCCTCACTGGCCGGGGGCCTGGCCCGGGTCGGCAGGCTCCCGCTGCTGGGCAGCCTGGCCTACACCCCGCAGGCCGGCGAGCATGCGGCGCACCGCAGCAACTCCGCCCAGCGGCTGCGCGCCCTGGCCGCCTCGTTCACCGTGCCCGACGAACTCGCCGCCGCCCTGGCCCACACCCCCGGCCCGGTTCTGCTCGTCGACGACTACACCGACTCCGGCTGGACCCTGGCCGTAGGTGCACGCCTCCTGCGCCAGGCCGGAGCCGACCAGGTACTCCCACTCGCCCTCGCCCTGGCCGGGTAGACGACGGGCGCACCAGGAGCAGGCCGACGAAGAGCAGCAGCGCGGTGAACATGGCGAGGCCCGGGGTCAGTAACACCGCGGACTTGCCTCACTCCGCGCGCTGCACGACCCGGGCTCTGCGCTTCTCGGCTACCAGGGCCTCGATGGCGCGCCACTGATCCTCGCGCAGACGGGCGGCGCCCGCCGGGCCGCCGACGAGGCGGGCGAGTACGGCGTCGGCCGCGAGGCGCGGGTCTTCGTTGGTCATGCCCCCATGCAACCCGATGGGTCGGACATCGCGTGAACCAGCCTGCCGCCTTGTGGACAACTCGTGTCGTGTTCACGGCCGCGGTTATCCACAGGCCGAAGCGGAATTTCGAGATTCGCGGGATGGTCACGGCATGACGAATCACGACGAAGCGGCCGGTGCGTCCGGCAACGGTGACATCAGCGGGCATGGTCGACATGGGGGAGACGGCGTGCACGGTCGGCACGCAGCAGAGGGTGGGCGCGGCGGGCATGACGAAAGTGCCGCGGGCGGCGCGCGGAGGGGGCGGCTCGGGAGCGGAGGACCTGATCTGCCCAGCGAGCACCAGGTCACCCTGCGGACGCCGGCCGAACTGGCCGATGCCTTGCCGTACCTGCTCGGGTATCGGCCGGAGGACAGCATCGTGCTGGTCGCCCTGCACGATCGAGAGCGGCGCGGTCGCTTCGGCGGGCGTGCGCGGCTCGGCATCCCCGCCCACGCGGACGATTGGCCTTCCGTGGCCGAGCAGCTGGCGCAGGGTTTGGTGAAGGGAAGCGAGCGCAGAGGTGCCCGGCCCGAGAGCATGGTCGCCTACCTCTGCCTGGAACCGGAGAGCGGAGAGTCGGGACGGGACGTCATGGAACGTCTGCGGCCGCTGGCGCAGTTGCTGCGGACGGCCTGCGGTCGCCTTGACGTTCCTGTGATCGAGGCCCTGTGTATTTCCGACGGTCGCTTCTGGTCGTACTGCTGCCCGGGCCAGGGGTGCTGTTCGTCCGACGGGGAGCCGATCGGTTTGCCCGGCACCTCCGTCATCGCCGCCGCCGCGACTTACGCGGGCCTCCAGGTGCGGGGGTCCCTGCGGGAATTCACGGCCCGGCTCGTTCCCTGGGAGAGCGCGGTCGCGCTGGAGCAGGAGGCCGCGCTCGACACGGCGAGCATGGCTCTGGTCCCCAGGATCCTGGACGACGAGAGTCGCGCACATGTGGCTGCGGAGGCCCTCGAGCTGGCCCGGCAGATCATGAAGCGGCTGGCCGACGCTCCACCGGTGTCCGGCACCCGTCCGGCGGACCTTCGCGACGACGGACTCATGGAGCACGACGAGGCCGCCACGCTGATCCTCGGTCTTCAGGACCGCACGACCCGTGACCGTGCCGCCGAGTGGATGGAAGGGGACGAGGCGGGCCCGGCCCTGCGCCTTTGGCGAGCGCTGGCCCGCCGCTGCGTCGGCTCCTACGGCGAGCACGCCGCGGCACCCCTCACTCTGGCGGGCTGGGTCGCCTGGTCGACCGGCGACGAACTGGAGGCCCGGGAAGCCTTGGCCATGGCCCTCGGAGCTGATCCCGACTATCTCTTCGCCCGACTTCTGCACCAGGCGTGCAACGAGGGCCTGGACCCGGAATCGATCCGCCGCTGCCTGCGTGCGGAGCGTATCGGGCGCACCGGGGCGCAAGCGGGGCAACCATCGGAGCCCGCTCTCTCGGCGCCGCGTGATGTTGCCGGGCCGCGGCCGGGCTCGGGACGGCCAGGAGCAGCGGCCTCTTCCGAGCAACTCGACGTCGTGGTGCCGTCGACGGGCTCCGGCTCAGCCGGACGGACGGCGCAGTCCTCGGGCACCGCAACCCGTCGCCGACGTGGGGCGCGCTCGGCAGGAAGCGGGGGAGTCCGTCCGAGTCGTCGCTCCCCGGGGGCGGGCAGTCTCCATCGGCGTCGGCCTGCCGACGAAGCCTCACCGGCCGGGGACGGACCGGGCCGTGCGCCTGAGGGGACGAGCGGTCGGCCACGGGCCCGCCGTGAGGCCGGTCGGCGCGGTGAGGGGGAGGAGACATGAGCGCCGGAAGCAGAGTGAGGTGGCGAGCAACAGGCCGGGTGAACGTGCGGGTGTCCTTGGTACGGGGTGTCGCTCTGCTGGTACGGGGTGTCGCTCCGCGCCATGCGACGGCACGCCCTCACCTCCGTGCCATGGGTGGCAAACGATGTTGCTGCCGCGCCGAAGGTGGATCGCACGCTCACCACGACGAGGGACATGACTCCCTCGCGGCAGTGGACCGTCACGACGAAGGCTGCTCCCACCATGCCGATGACGGAAGGCGCTTCCATCCTGCCGGTGGTCGCCAGGGCTCCCGCCGCGCGGTGGGCGGGCAGTACGCCCACTGGGCCGTCGGCGAGCAGCAAATTCAGCGCGCCGATGACCCATGGGACGCGCATCGCGCCGATGGCGAGCAGCACGCGCACCGAGCCGATGGCGCCCTGTGTGCGTCTCCCCGCCCGATTGCCACGTCCCCTTGGTGCACCGACCGTGTCCCGGTCGGCCTGGACGCGGCCTGCCGACCACCTCACCGCCATTCGGTCGGCTTCCCCGGCCCAGGGCGTGACCCGGAGCCGGGCCATGCCGTTCACCTGTGTGGCGGTACGCGTGGCCGAGCCGCGCCGCCGCAACACCCCGACCCTCCGGAGCCCCCAACCCGGCGCCGAGTGCGCCCAAGGCGCACCGAGCGCGGAGGAAGCCGCCCCATGCTTTTGCCCAATCCGTCATCCAGCCCTGATGGCGACCTCCCGCCGGGTCGCCCGACTGCGCAGCCCTTCACGCGGCGAGGTGGTTCGTCGGCCCAGTTCGCCGGAGCGGAGAGCGCTTCGAGCTCCTTCAACGGAGCGGGCGGTCCCGCAACTCGTCACGCGCCGAACGCGCCGCGCCGGACCACGGACCTGCCACCGGCGCACACCGCGCTGATCTGCGTCGCCCTGCCGGGACTGGCGATCTCCACGGAACAGGGGCAGCTGACCGGCCATGGACTGGAGGGGTTCTACCGCGGAGGTCGGCGGATACTTTCCCGCTGCCAGGTGCGGGTGGCGGGGCGCGAACCGCTCGCCGTGCAGGCCCGGATGGTCGCGGCCGACCGAGCCCGCTTCGTGGGGACGGTCCGCGCGTCCGCCGACGGTGGCCCGGATCCGAACGTGGTCGTGGAACGGACACGCTACGCGGACGGCACGGAGCGGATCACCCTGCAGAGCGCCGCTCCGCGCACCCTGCGCCTGCCCGTCGAAGTCGCCCTGGGCACGGATCTCGCGGAGCTCGGCTCGGTTGCCTCGGGCCGTGCGGGGCCCGAACTGCCGGCCAGCGTCCACGACTCGGGCCT
Source organism: Streptomyces sp. SD15 (assembly GCF_054462255.1). NCBI lineage: Bacteria > Bacillati > Actinomycetota > Actinomycetes > Kitasatosporales > Streptomycetaceae > Streptomyces > Streptomyces sp. SD15. The sequence goes on from NZ_JBTLMO010000022.1 coordinate 99,126, forward strand.
GCGGTGGTCCTGCGCCGCGGGAAACTCGGCAGTTACCGCCGACCCGCCGCCCGCCGATGCCCTGGCCTCCGCGGGGCTGCTCCGGTGGGAGATCGAACTGCCGCCCGGCGGAGCGCGAAGCGTGGAGCTGCGGGTACGTCCGGACGGCGCGGGGCTCATCAGAGCGGTGGGACACGGCGCGGCGAGCCCGCTGTCCCAGGCCCGGGCGGTGAGCGACGATCCCAGGGTTCCGGCGTTCCTGCACACCTGTGTCGAGGATCTCCAGGCCCTGCTGCTGCGTGACCCCCTCCACCCGTCCGACACGCACCTTGCGGCAGGGGCGCCGTGGCGCTGCGGCCTGGCCCCGGCCGAGGCACTGGCCGCGGCCCGGATGACGTTGCCACTCGGCGCTGGGCTCGCCGCGGGCACTCTGCGGACTCTCGCCCGCACCCAACTCGCGGGCCCCGGACCGCAGTCCGGCCTGATCCCCGGACCGCGCCGGGACGCGGGCCCGCACCTGCCTCCGGGCTGCACGGCCACCGAAGCGACCCTGCTGTTCCCCGTGCTCCTCGCGGAAGCCCGGCGCTGGGGCCTGGCGGAGCATGAGACGGCGGAGTTGCTTCCCGCAGCCGAGCGCTGCCTCACATGGCTGCGGACTGCCGTCGGCGGCGGCACCTACGTGCCCGACCCGGACCCCGGCGGGCCGCTTCGCTGCGAGACGCAGGCGCACGCCCATCGGGCGGCACTGCTGGGCGCCGATCTGCTCGACGCACATGGCAGACCGGGTGGTTTGGAGCTGCGGCAGTGGGCGCAGGAGCTGCGGACCGCGTTCCGCGAGGACTTCTGGGTCGACGACAGGGGCGGCGGCAGACCGGCGGCCGCCCGAGCCCTGGACGGGCGCCTTGTGCCGCGCCTCGGTGCGGGTAGCGTCCACCTCCTCGACACGGGACTGCTCGGCTCCGGCGCGCTGGCACCCGGCCTGCTCGACAAGGTGCAGACGGAGCAGCTTGCGCGGCTGCTCGGCGGCCCGGCCATGGACTCGGGCTGGGGGCTGCGCAGCCTGGGCGTCAGCGAGGCGGCGTACAACCCCTTCGGCCACCGGGGTGGCGCCGTGCGCGTTCAGGAGACCGCGATCGCCGTCTCGGGACTGGCCGCCGCGGGCTACGAAAAGGAGGCGGGCGCGCTGCTGCGGGGGCTGCTGACAGCGTCCGAGACCTTCGGGCACCGACTGCCCGAGATGTACGCGGGAGAGCAGCGCACGGAGGCCGGCGCCCCCCTGCCGCATCCCGCGGCCTGCCGACCGGCGGCCACGGCAGCGGCAGCCGGGGTACTGCTTCTCACCGCCCTCGCCGGGATCCGCCCCGACGCCCCGGCCGGGACGGTGACACTGCGCCCGGTCAGCAGCGCACCGCTGGGCGAGATCGGGCTGACCGGACTGCGGATCGCGGGCGCCCCCTTCTCCGTGCGCATCAGCAGGCTCGGTCTCGCCATGGTCGAGGAGGCGGCCGACTGGCTGCAGTTGGGAGTGTGACCCTTGCGGGACGCGCCTTCGGACGGGGATGGGCAGCGGCTGGTGGGACCCGTACCGGACGGAAGGGGATCAGCGGTGGAAGCGGCCTGCGAAGGGCGTGTTTATCGTCAGGCAGACGACTATGATCGCGGCATGCCCTACGACCCGTCGGCCTTTCCGCCCTTTGCCGTGACCGTGGACCTGGTCGTGCTGACCGTGCGTCGCCATGCCCTGTGCGCGCTGGCGGTGCGGCGGGGTGAGCAGCCGTTTCAGGGGCGGTGGGCGCTTCCGGGCGGCTTCGTGCGGTCCGACGAGGATTTGGCGCAGGCGGCGGCGCGCGAGTTGGTCGAGGAGACCGGGCTGTGTGCCCACGACCCATCCGCCCCGGCACAGGACAACGGCGCGCACCTGGAACAGCTGGCGACCTACGGCGACCCCAAGCGCGACCCGCGGATGAGGGTGGTCAGCGTCGCCCATCTCGCGCTGGCTCCCGATCTGCCCGCACCGAGGGCCGGTGGTGACGCCAACAGCGCGCGCTGGGCACCTGTGGAGGAGCTGTTGCAGCAGGGTGGTTACGCCCGCGACGGTGAACAGGCGGCGCCTCTCGCCTTCGACCACGCGCAGATCCTCTCGGACGGTGTGGAGCGTGCCCGGTCCAAGATCGAGTACTCGTCGCTGGCCACCGCTTTCTGCCCGACCGAGTTCACCGTGGGCGAGCTGCGCCGTGTGTACGAGGCCGTGTGGGGTGTGGCACTCGATCCGCGCAACTTCCACCGCAAGGTGACGGGCACACCGGGTTTCCTCGTGCCCACGGGCGGCACGACCACGCGCCAGGGCGGTCGACCCGCCCAGCTGTTCCGAGCGGGCGGCGCCACGTTGCTCAATCCGCCGATGCTGCGGCCCGAGGTCTGACGAGGGGAGAGAGAGGGAGTGCCCGACTCGGGGCCGGGGCGTTCTCGCGAGAGAGATGAAGGCCGGGTCGCGATGAGCCTCAGGCTGCCCGAAAAAACGGAAATATAGCGCTATCTTGCTGTGAGTGATCCAGGCCATCGGATTGACCAGCAACCCCTGTAAGGATTTTCCGGCCGCTGTCGACGACGTGTCCTTCGAGGCGCGCGCGGGCCGCGTCACCGCGCTCCTCGGAGCCCCTGGCGCGGGCAAGACGACGACGCTAAGGCTCATGCTCGAACTTCAGCAGGGCCGCGGAATCACCTACTTCAGAGGCCGCCAGCTGCACCGGATCGCCCATCCGTCGCGCGAAGTCGGCGTGCTTCTGGGTGAGGTGCCCGGCCATCCCGCGCGCACGGTCCGCGGACAGCTCCGCATGCTGTGCGCCGCCGCCGGTGTGCCGGTGCGGCGTGCCGACGAAGTGCTCGAAGTGGTCGGGCTCGTCAGCCTGCGCGACGAGCGCCTGCGCACCCTTTCACGTGGCATGGACCGCCGCCTCGGTCTTGCCTGCGCACTGCTGTCCGACCCGCACACCCTCGTCCTCGACGATCCCGCCGACGGGCTCTGCGCCCGAGAGGGCCGCTGGCTGCACGGGATTCTGCACGCGCACGCGGCTCAGGGCGGCACCGTGCTGTTCACCACGGCCGATCCCAAGGAGGCCGCGCGGACGGCCGACCGGGTCGTCACGTTGGAGGAGGGCCGACTCGTCGCCGAGCAGGAGGTCTCGGACTTCGCCCGCACCCGGCTCCGTCCCCGGGTGGCCGTCCTCAGCCCGCACGCCGCCCGCCTCGGCGCCCTGCTCACCAAGGAAGCCCGCACCGCACAGCGTTCCGTCGAGATCGTGCGAGAGGACGGCAACCGGCTCTCGGTGTACGGCAGCACATGTGCCGACGTCGGTGAGACCGCCTTCCGGCACCGCATCCTCGTACACCAACTCGCCGACGAGATCGGCGACATGGGATCCCGGGTCGCGTCGCCCGACGACGGTGACGCGCGCGCTGCCGACGAGCCGAGCCCGACAGAGTCGCCGACCGCGGAGACTCTGCCCCCGCTCCCGCCGCCCATCGCCGTACGCCAAGCCCCGAGCCCGCTGCGTCCGCTGCGCTACGAACTGCGGCGTGCCGCCGGAGTCGGCACCGGCTACCTCACCGTTGCCGCCGTGCTGGTCACGTCCGCGCTCCTGTCCGTATTTCTGGCCAGAATCGGTCACACGTCTCAGCCGCGCCTGCTGGCCGCCTGGCCGCAGCAATGCCCCCTGCCCCCTGCGGCGCTCGGCGCGGGGCTGCTCGGGGCGATCGCCTTCGGCGAGGAATTCCGCCACCCCGCCCTGGCCGCGGACCGCGGCACCGTCCCCCGCCGCCTGGGACTGCTCGCCGCCAAACTCCTCGTCGCCTCGGCCACCGCGCTGATACTGGCTTTCCTCACCGTGGGCTGCAACCTCGAAGTGCTCTATCTCGTCTACGGACGGGAGCTCACCGGAGTTCCCGCCGACTGGCTGTCCTTGAGCGCGAGTTGGATCGGACTCGTGGTGGGCTGCGCCTGGGCGGGGGTGCTGGCGGCGGGCATCTTCCGTGCCACGACCGCCGGGCTCGCCGCGGTGCTCGCCGTGCCGATCGTGGTCGTACCGCTCGTACAAAAGGCCTTGGAGGGGCCGTCCGTACGGACGGCGGCCGGGTTTCCGGAGCGACTGTGCGAGCTCGTGCTGATGCAGTGGCCGTTCGGTGGAGAGCGCTATCTGGCCGCCGGAGCGCGGCTGATCGCCCAACCCGTGGGTGGTGCACTGATGTTGTCGCTGACCGCTCTGCTCTGCGCATATCTGCTCACGACCCTGCGGAGCGGGGTTCGATGGCGACCGTCCGTACCCTTCCGTTCCCGCCATGCACACAACTCCCCGGAGAACGCCCATTTCTTTCCGATAAGGCGTCAATTGCGACGGGGTGAGCGATCACCCTTTCGTGTGCTTTTCACCAAAGACCTCAAGGGAGTTGGAGACAGCGCCGACAAATGATCCGTGAGTACCCTTGCGCACACCATGATGACCGCCGCCCGCTCCGCAGACTCCGGCCTGACCGGCCCGGGCGAACTCGACCGCTACCCCTACGCCGAGACCCCTGGTGCCGAACGCGTCGGCGCCTCCGCATGGGAGAGTCCGGACCCGGAGCTGGGCCGCGTGGGCCGACGCGCCGCGGGCAGCCGCGGACGCGGACTGCACGGCCAACTCGTCCAGCAGCTGGGCCAGATGATCGTTTCCGGCGACCTCGGTGCGGACCGCCCGCTCGTTCCCGAGGAGATCGGACAGCGGTTCGAGGTCTCCCGCACCGTCGTCCGTGAATCGCTCCGCGTGCTCGAAGCGAAGGGTCTGGTCAGCGCCCGCCCCAATGTCGGTACGCGGGTGCGCCCCGTCAGCGACTGGAATCTCCTCGACCCGGACATCATCGAATGGCGGGCCTTCGGGCCGCAGCGCGACGACCAGCGGCGCGAGCTGAGCGAGCTGCGCTGGACGATCGAGCCGCTCGCCGCGCGTCTCGCCGCGGGGCACGGGCGTGAGGAGGTCCAGCAGCGTCTCGGCGACATGGTCGAGATCATGGGCCACGCGATGGCACAGGGTGACTCGCTCACCTTCTCGCGGGCCGACGCGGAGTTCCACTCGCTGCTCATCCAGGTCGCGGGCAACCGCATGCTGGAGCACCTTTCGGGGATCGTCTCGGCCGCGCTCCAGGTCTCGGGCGGCCCTGTCGCCGGCTGTGACCGGCCGAACGAGGCTTCCCTGGGGCACCACGGTCGGATCGTCGACGCTCTGGCCGCGGCCGACGGCGCGGCGGCCGAGGCGGCCATGCGGCAGTTGCTCACCGTCCATCCCGAGGTGGAGCGCGTGGTGCCCGCGCCGCGCGAGCACTGACCGCGGCCCGAGGGCGGCGTGGTCGGGGGCATGTGCCCTCTCATGGCATCGCTTGGCCGGCGAACCACTCCTGTCGGATCCCGCCGGACCCCGTCGGATCCTTCCGGGATCCGACGGGGTCCGGCGGTGCGATGAGGTGATGAACCCATCGGTTTGCGGTGATGGGTCCACCGGCTGACCCCATCTGACCGTATCTGTGCGTTTTTGAGCGCTTACGGGGTGTGACTCGGGCCACGCAGATTGGGCGTAACGCTCCTCGGAACTGCGCGATGACCTAAGAGGTGACAGCCGAGGAGGGAATACGGACGCCGCTTACGGCGCTGTGCTTCTTCCCGGCCCCCGCCCGCGCCGTCGGCCCATTTCCAAGTCGGCGGTCGTCGGTTCCTGTTCGCAATGGACGGGGCCGGAAGCCGTTTTCCAACGTTCCGAGAGGTTGTTCGTGTCGGCCAGCACATCCCGTACGCTCCCGCCGGAGATCGCCGAGTCCGTCTCTGTCATGGCGCTCATTGAGCGGGGAAAGGCTGAGGGGCAGATCGCCGGCGATGACGTGCGTCGGGCCTTCGAAGCTGACCAGATTCCGGCCACTCAGTGGAAGAACGTACTGCGCAGCCTCAACCAGATCCTCGAGGAAGAGGGTGTGACGCTGATGGTCAGTGCCGCGGAGCCCAAGCGCACACGAAAGAGCGTCGCAGCGAAGAGTCCGGCCAAGCGCACCGCCACCAAGACGGTCGCGGCGAAGACGGTGACCACCAAGAAGGCCACCGCCACCGCCGCCCCGGCGGTGCCCGGCGCCGACGATCCGGCTGAGGACGCGTCCGCCAAGAAGGCCACTGCCAAGAAGACGGTCGCCAAGAAGGCCGTCGCGAAGAAGACGGTCGCCAAGAAGACGGCGGCCAAGAAGACCACTGCCAAGAAGGACGACGTCGAGCTGGTCGACGACGAGGCGGTCGAGGAGACTCCGGGCAAGCCCGGCGCCGAAGAGCCCGCCGAGGACGGCGCCCAGGGCTTCGTACTGTCCGACGAGGACGAGGACGACGCGCCCGCGCAGCAGGTCGCCGCGGCCGGCGCCACTGCCGACCCGGTCAAGGACTACCTCAAGCAGATCGGCAAGGTCCCCCTCCTCAACGCCGAGCAGGAGGTCGAGCTCGCCAAGCGCATCGAGGCCGGTCTGTTCGCCGAGGACAAGCTGGCCAACGCCGACAAGCTCGCCCCCAAGCTCAAGCGCGAGCTGGAGATCATCGCCGAGGACGGCCGCCGCGCCAAGAACCACCTGCTGGAGGCCAACCTCCGTCTGGTGGTCTCCCTGGCCAAGCGCTACACCGGTCGCGGCATGCTCTTCCTGGACCTCATCCAGGAGGGAAACCTCGGTCTCATCCGCGCGGTCGAGAAGTTCGACTACACCAAGGGCTACAAGTTCTCCACGTACGCCACCTGGTGGATCCGTCAGGCGATCACCCGCGCGATGGCCGACCAGGCCCGCACCATCCGCATTCCGGTGCACATGGTCGAGGTCATCAACAAGCTCGCGCGCGTGCAGCGCCAGATGCTCCAGGACCTGGGCCGCGAGCCCACCCCGGAGGAGCTGGCCAAGGAACTCGACATGACCCCCGAGAAGGTCATCGAGGTCCAGAAGTACGGCCGCGAGCCCATCTCCCTGCACACCCCGCTGGGCGAGGACGGCGACAGCGAGTTCGGTGACCTCATCGAGGACTCCGAGGCCGTGGTCCCGGCGGACGCGGTCAGCTTCACGCTCCTCCAGGAGCAGCTGCACTCCGTCCTCGACACCCTGTCCGAGCGCGAGGCAGGCGTCGTCTCCATGCGTTTCGGTCTCACCGACGGTCAGCCGAAGACCCTCGACGAGATCGGCAAGGTGTACGGCGTCACGCGTGAGCGCATCCGCCAGATCGAGTCCAAGACGATGTCGAAGCTGCGTCACCCGTCGCGCTCGCAGGTGCTGCGCGACTACCTCGACTAGGTCTCGGCCGTACGGCATTGAGGGCCCGACTCCCGATGGGGAGCCGGGCCCTCAGCACGTGTGCGGCGTGCGCGACATCGCCCGCTGGATCACTCTGGGTATTCCATGGTCATCCCAGAGTGAGGAGTGCGAATGCGCCGTCCCATCGCCCCAGCGCTGGCCCTTGCGGCCGCGGCGGCCCTGATACCTCTGTCGCCCCCTGCCCCGGCGGCTGCCGACAGCGTCGTCGTCGGCGGATTTCCGGTCGACATATCCCAAAGCCCGTGGACGGTGGCGCTGTCCAGCCGTGACCTGTTCGGAGGTACGCGCGCGGGGCAGTTCTGCGGCGGCGTGGTGATCGATCCGTCGATGGTGCTGACCGCGGCCCACTGTCTGAGCCAGGTTGTGCTGGGCGCACCACCTCAGCAGATACGTGACCTGAAGATCATCGCCGACCGTGGCAACCTGCTCTCCGGCAAGGGCCAGGAGATCTCGGTGCGCGACACCTGGGTCAACCCGGGGTACGACAGCTTCACGAACGCCGGGGACTTCGCCGTGCTCACGCTCGCCTCCCCGCTGCCCGAGAGCGCGGTCATCCGTATGGCGCCCTCCAAGGACACCGCGTACACGCCTGGTACGGCCGCCATGGTCTACGGCTGGGGTGATACGACGGGCGGCGGCGACTACGCGCTCAGTCTGCGTGCCGCCCCCGTGAAGGTGCTGTCCGACACCCTCTGTAAGCAGGCGTATTCGGGTGGCGCGGACGGAACCTATCGGGCTGACTCCATGCTGTGTGCCGGGGAGATCGCGGGTGGGCGGGATGCCTGCCAGGGGGACAGCGGCGGGCCGCTGGTCGCCCAGGGGCGGCTGATAGGCCTTGTGTCGTGGGGCAGCGGCTGCGGGCGGGCTGGAAGCCCCGGGGTCTACACAAGGGTCTCGGCCGTCGCCAGGTCGCTGAGCCGGGCCCGCTGAGGCGCCGGCGGAAGTAGTACGAACAGCAGTCGCCCGGCGCGTGAGCGGTATGCGCCACAGCTTTCGGTGCGCGCGGAGCGCTGTGCACCGCAGCTCTCGGTGGACCCGCAGCTCTCGGTGGACGAGCTGCAGCCGTGTGCACCGCAGCTCTAGATGGACGGGCTGCAGCGGTGTGCGCTGCCGCATCCGGGTGCCCGAAAGTGGCGCACGGCACGGCAGTCGCTCGGAGGGCGAGCGGACGATACGAACCGCAAATCCGCAGTCGCTCAGGGCGCACGGGGAAGCGGTACGCATACGGGTGGCCACCCCCGGTAGTGGGGGCGGCCACCCGTACACCGGCCTATGCCGGGGCTGGCTCGTCGTTGATGCGAAGTGTCAGCGTTCTTCGTCGTTGGACGTCGCCGGGACCGACGTCAGTCGCTCCGTCTCGTCCTGTATCTCAGCGGCGATCTTCTTGAGTTCCGGCTCGAACTTGCGCCCGTGGTGGGCGCAGAAGAGCAGTTCACCGCCGCTGCTGAGGAGGACGCGCAGATATGCCTGGGCGCCGCAACGGTCGCAGCGGTCAGCGGCCGTCAGCGGGCTCGCGGGGGTCAGAACAGTAGTCACGTCGCCTCTTCTCTAGCTCGACGAGCTGTCGTACCAGGGTCAACATCCAACCAGGCCGAAAACGTTCCCGCTCGTGGCTTTTCCTCGAAAAATTCTCTCCGGGGCGGTTGTCTGCTGCCAGGTGGCGGCGAATGGGCCGTATTACGTGTCTTCGTGTCTTACGGGTTCGCGCAGTCTGTCAGGGTCGATCCTCCCGGCTGGCTTGCCGGTTGTTCATGAGGACGTGCCCGGAGCCTAAATGGTTCATGCCTGGAAGGGAACGTGATATGTACTTCACTCCATCGAGGGATCGAACACCCATGCGACTCTGGACTAGTCTGAGTTTCATGCGAGGGTGGCGTTACAACGGCTCTACCAGGCCTCGGTACCCTCTGAGCGGTGACCGAAGCCGGACCCTTACCCATCAGGGCCCCATCTGAAATTCAGCGAGGAGCGAACCGCGTGACCGCCGAGACGTCCGTGCCGTCCACAGCGTTGCTGACCGGAGCAGACCGGGACGGTTCCAACTACACCGCGCGGCACCTTCTCGTCCTCGAGGGGCTCGAGGCCGTGCGCAAGCGCCCAGGCATGTACATCGGGTCGACCGACAGTCGCGGTCTGATGCATTGTCTCTGGGAGATCATCGACAACTCCGTCGATGAGGCACTGGCGGGCTACTGCGACCACATCGAGGTGATCCTGCACGACGACGCCTCGGTGGAGGTGCGGGACAACGGCCGCGGTATCCCGGTCGACGTGGAGCCCAAGACCGGTCTCTCCGGCGTCGAGGTCGTGATGACCAAGTTGCACGCCGGCGGCAAGTTCGGCGGCGGCTCGTACGCGGCGTCCGGCGGTCTGCACGGCGTGGGCGCATCCGTGGTGAACGCGCTCTCCGCCCGGCTGGACGTCGAGGTCGACCGCGGCGGTCACACCCATGCGGTGAGCTTCCGGCGCGGCACTCCCGGAGCCTTCAAGGCGGACGGTCCCGACGCCGGCTTCGACGCGAGCAGCGGGCTGCGCAAGCTCAAGAGGATTCCCAAGACCCGCACCGGCACGCGCGTGCGCTACTGGGCCGATCGCCAGATCTTCCTCAAGGACGCCAAGCTCTCTCTGGAGAACCTGCACCAGCGCGCCCGTCAGACCGCCTTCCTGGTGCCGGGCCTGACCATCGTCGTCCGCGACGAGTTCGGGCTCGGCGAGGGCGGCAGCAAGGGTGAGGAGTCGTTCCGCTTCGACGGCGGAATCAGCGAGTTCTGCGAGTACCTGGCGACTGACAAGCCCGTCTGTGATGTCCTCCGCTTCTCTGGGCAGGGCACCTTCAAGGAGACCGTCCCGGTCCTGGACGATCACGGGCAGATGACGCCGACCGAGGTCACCCGCGAACTCGGCGTCGACGTGGCGATGCGCTGGGGCACCGGCTACGACACGACTCTGAAGTCGTTCGTGAACATCATCGCCACGCCCAAGGGCGGCACGCATGTCGCGGGCTTCGAGCAGGCGGTCACCAAGACGGTCAACGAGGTGCTGCGGGCCAAGAAGCTGCTGCGTGTCGCCGAGGACGACATCGTCAAGGACGACGCCTTGGAGGGCCTGACCGTCGTCGTCACCGTCCGCCTCGCCGAGCCGCAGTTCGAGGGTCAGACCAAGGAGGTGCTCGGCACCTCGGCGGCCCGCCGCATCGTGACGAACGTCGTCTCCAAGGAGCTCAAGGAGTTCCTCACCTCCACGAAGCGGGACGCGGCCGCGCAGGCCCGGGTCGTCATGGAGAAGGCCGTCGCCGCCGCTCGTACGCGGATCGCGGCCCGCCAGCACAAGGATGCGCAGCGCCGGAAGACGGCCCTGGAGTCCTCCTCGCTGCCCGCCAAGCTCGCCGACTGCCGCAGCGACGACGTCGAGCGCAGCGAGCTCTTCATCGTCGAGGGAGACTCCGCGCTCGGCACCGCCAAGCTCGCGCGCAACTCCGAGTTCCAGGCGCTGCTGCCGATCCGCGGCAAGATCCTCAACGTTCAGAAGGCGTCTGTCACAGACATGCTGAAGAACGCCGAGTGCGGTGCGATCATCCAGGTCATAGGAGCCGGGTCCGGCCGGACCTTCGACATCGACGCGGCGCGCTACGGGAAGATCATTCTTCTCGTCGACGCCGATGTCGACGGCGCGCATATCCGGATTCTGCTGCTGACGCTGTTCCAGCGCTACATGCGGCCGATGGTCGAGGCAGGGCGGGTGTTCGCTGCCGTGCCCCCGCTGCATCGCATCGAGCTCAGCCAGCCCAAGAAGGGGCAGGACAAGTACATCTACACGTACTCGGACCGCGAGCTGCGGGACACGCTGCTGGAGCTGCAGCGCAAGAACGTGCGGTACAAGGATTCGATCCAGCGTTACAAGGGTCTTGGCGAGATGGATGCCGATCAGCTGGCCGAAACGACGATGGACCCGCGATACCGGACTCTGCGCAGGATCAATATCTCCGACCTGGAGGCGTCCGAGCAGGTGTTCGATCTGCTGATGGGGAACGATGTGGCTCCTCGCAAGGAGTTCATCTCCAGCTCTGCGGCCACGTTGGATCGGTCGCGCATCGACGCGTAGGTGCGGCGCTCGTGGCGGCCCGGTGAGTGGGTGGGTCGTGGCCGTGCGGGTACGTCGAGCCCGTCGCCGCCGGATCAGGCGCGGGCCCGGCAAGGGAGGCGCTGCTCGATCCGAACGTGAGTGACGGGCTTGCGCGACGTACCGGCACGGCCCCTGCCGCGGGTGGGGCGGCTACGGGAGTGTGGGGCTGGGGCGGCTTACCGTCCGGCGCGGGTCGGCGCCCTTCGGCGTTGTGGAGCAGGGGCACCAAGGCCGGTGCGGTCGTCCGGGGCGTGGGGCTTTTCGGGATCGGCCTCCTGCTGGGCGTGCACCAGGAAAGCTCCGCTCTGCTGCTCGCTCTCGCGGCCACGCTGCTGGTCCGCTCCGGGATCCTGGTCTGGCGGTCCGTTACGCCTTCGGGAAGGGTCTCGTACGGCCACCGGTGGGTTGAGTCATCCGATGGGGTGAAGAGCGCGGAGAGAAGAGTCCGGGATCTTCCCGATCTGCCCATCCTTGGGCACGCGACCGAAAGAGGGTCGCGGACAAGGAGAGTTCGGTGGAGAAGCACGACGGTCGCGACACCGGGGAACTCCGGTTCGACGACCCCTGGTACGACGCGCTCGCCTCCGGCTGGGGCGAGTTGGACGGCACGGGAGCGGCTGCTCCCGCTGTGCCGTCCGCGCGCCCGGAGCACGAAGGCCGGGTGGGCGGGACGGCCGACGTCTATCTGGAGGTGCAGCGCAGCGCGGCGTTTCAGGAGGTGCGCAGCCGGTACCGGAGGTTCGTGGTCCCGGGCGTTGTCGTGTTCTTCACCTGGTACGTGGGCTATGTGGTGACCGCGACGACGGCACCTGCGTTGATGGCCCGGCCCGTCGCCGGCGCTGTGAACGTGGCGATGGTGGCGGGCCTCGGGCAGTTCCTCACCACGTTCCTGTTCACCTGGGCGTACGCACGGCATGCGCGGCTGCGCAGGGACCGGGCCGCGCTCGATCTGCGCTGGGACACCCAGGAGCTGACACGAAGTGTCAGAGGTGGTGAGCTGTGACCGGCAACCATCAGACGCTGGCCCTGCTGCTGTTCAGCGCGTTCGTGGCGGTGACGCTGGCGATCACGACGTGGGTGAGCCGCAACCGGCATGGTTCGGCGGAGGAGTTCTATGCAGGCGGGCGGCTGTTCTCTCCGATGGAGAATGGGTTTGCCATCTCGGGTGACTACATGTCGGCGGCGTCCTTCCTCGGAGTCACGGGACTCATCTCGCTCTACGGCTACGACGGGTTGTTGTACGTCGTGGGGTTTCTGGTCGCTTGGCTGGTCGTCCTGTTCCTGGTCGCCGAACTGGTGCGCAACTGCGGCCGGTTCACACTCGCAGACGTCATCGCTGCCCGAATGAGCGAGCGACCGGTGCGGATCGCGGCGGGAACCTCCTCGGTGACTGTGTCCGTTCTGTATTTGCTGGCGCAGATGGTGGGTGCGGGCAGCCTCGTCGCGCTGCTCCTTGGGGGTACGAGCGAGGCGGCGCGGAACTGGACGGTGGTCGGCGTCGGCGCCCTGATGGTGATCTATGTGTCGTTGGGAGGGATGCGGGCCACCACCTGGATTCAGATCGTCAAGGCGGTCCTGTTGCTGGGCGGTGCCATCGCCCTGACGGTGCTCGTCCTGGTGCGGTTCCACGGGGATGTCAATCAGTTGCTGCGTTCGGCGGCGGAGCGCAGCGGGCACGGTGACGCGTTTCTTGCGCCGGGGCTGAAGTACGGCGGAGACTGGACCGCGCGCTTCGACTTCATCAGCCTGGGCCTCGCGCTGGTGCTCGGCACGGCCGGGTTGCCGCACATCCTGTCGCGTTTCTACACCGTGCCGACCGCGCGGGCGGCACGGCGGTCGGTGGTCTGGTCGATCGGGCTCATCGGAGGCTTCTACCTGATGACGATCGTGCTGGGCTTCGGGGCCGCCGCGATCGTCGGTCCGCAGGCGGTGCGCGGGTCGAACGCGGCGGGGAACACGGCGGTTCCACTGCTCGCGCTCGATCTGGGCGGCGGTGCCAATTCAACCGGAGGAACGGTTCTCTTCGCGATTGTCGCGGCCATCGCCTTCGCCACGATTCTCGCGGTCGTCGCCGGCATCACCCTGGCGTCCTCGGCGTCCGTGGCCCACGACCTCTATGCCTCGCTGCGACGCCGACGTGCGAAGCCGCGCAGCGAGGTCGCCGTGGCGCGAACCGCGGCGGTGGGCATCGGCGTGGTCGCGATCGCGCTCGGGCTGCTCGCCCGCGATCTCAATGTGGCATTCCTGGTAGGCCTCGCCTTCGCGGTCGCCGCGTCCGCGAACCTGCCGGTGCTGTTGTACTCGTTGTTCTGGCGGAGTTTCACGACGCGCGGCGCGGTGTGGGCGGTATACGGGGGCCTGGTGCCCGCGTTGCTGCTGGTGTTGCTGTCGCCGGTGGTGTCAGGAAGCCCCGAATCGCTGTTCCCGGGCGTGGACTTGCAGTACTTCCCGCTGCAGAACCCCGGCCTGGTGTCGATTCCGCTCGGCTTCCTCGCGGGCTGGCTGGGCACGGTCACCTCGGCGGAACCGCCGGACGAGGCCAAGCACGCGGAGACCGAGGTGCGGTCGCTGACGGGTGCCGGGGCGGTCTGAGGGCGCCTGTCGCGACGTAGGCGATCGCCCCTCAGAGCGTGACCCACGGGTACCGATGCTCCGGGCGCCCCGTGTCCCCCGTACTACGGCGTGATGCCCGAGGACGGTCCTCAAGGCGGTAACGCCACCGTGCCCTCAGGCGCGGGTCGCCCAGATGTAGCGGTGCTCCGGGCGGCCCGCGTCTCCGTACTTGAGGGTCAGCCTGGCCCGCCCCGTGCGCTCCAGGAACTTCAGATAGCGCTGGGCGGTCTGCCTGCTCAGTCCGGTCTGCTCCGCGATCTCCTGGGCCGACAGCGGCCCATCGGCGTTCACCAGGACGCGGCGCACGAGCTCCGCGGTCGTGGGGGAGTGCCCTTTGGGCAGGTCCGGCTCCGCACTCGCGGACAGGGCGCCGAAGATCCGGTCGACCTCGGCCTGTTCGGCCTCGCCGCCGCCGTCGAGGGTACGGCGCAGGTCCGCGTACGCCTCCAGCTTGGCGCGCAGGCCCGCGAAGGCGAACGGCTTGACCAGGTACTGCAGCGCGCCCTGCCGCATCGCGGCCTGGACGGTCGAAATGTCACGGGCCGCCGTCACCATGATGACGTCGGTCTGATGACCGCGACGGCGCATCTCCTGGACGACGGCGAGACCCGTGTCGTCGGGCAGATAGTGGTCCATGAGGACCAGGTCCAGGTGCGGCAGCGTCTCCATCCGGCGCAGCGCCTCCGCGGCGCTGTGCGCCTGGCCCGCGACATGGAAGCCGGGCATCTTCTCGACGTACGCGGCGTTGACCCGCGCGACCCTGGTGTCGTCGTCCACGACCAGGACCTCGATCATCGCGACTCCTCCTTGACGGTCGTCTTGGTGGTGGTTTCCAGGGACGGGGTCGGCTCCGGCCGGCGTTGGGTTTCAGGCTCGGGGACGAGTGCGCCCCGCGTCCCCGGGGCGATGCCTGCCTCCGCGGCGACGCCCCTGTCCGACGCGACGCCCGTGTCCGAGGCGAACCCTGACTCCGGAGCGAGACCTGCCTCCGGAGCGGGACCGGCCTGTGGTGCGAGAGCCGCCTCCGTAAGCGCCTCCGGCAGGACGACCGTGAACTCCGCGCCGCCGCCGTTCGCCTCGGTGACCTCCGCGCTGCCTCCTTGCCGCTCGGCCAGTCGGCGCACCAAGGAGAGCCCGATTCCGCGCTTGCCGTGTGCGGGCGGCTTTTTGGTCGACCATCCGTCGGTGAAGATCAACTCCCGCCGGTCCGCCGGTATCCCGGGCCCGGTGTCGCGCACCCGCAGCACGGCCGTACGCCCCTCGGCGCGCAATTCGACTTCTACGCGCGCGTGCGGCGTGCCCGCGACGGCGTCGAACGCGTTGTCGACCAGGTTGCCGACCACCGTGACCAGTCCGCGCGGGTCGACCACCCGGTCGGGCAGCAGGGTCCTGTCCGAGATCCACAGGGCCACGCCGCGCTCGGCCGCGACCGTGGCCTTGCCGACCAGCAGGGCGGCGAGCAGCGGATCGTGGATCTTCTCGGTGACCTGCTCCGCGGTGACCCGGTGGTCGCCGACCACCTCGTCGACGAACTCCACGGCGTCGTCGAACATCTCCAGTTCGAGCAGCCCCAGCAGCGTGTGCATGCGGTTGGCGTGTTCGTGGTCCTGGGCGCGCAGGGCGTCGATCAGACCGCGCGTGGAGTCGAGTTCGCGGCCGAGCTGCTCCAACTCGGTGCGGTCGCGCAGGGTGGCCACGGCGCCTCCGTCGTCGGTCGGCATGCGGTTGGCGATCAGGACGCGCTGACCGCGTACGGTCAGCAGATCCGTGCCGGTGACCCGCCCGGTCAGCACATCGGTCGTCCGGCCTGGCCCGAGCACGTCGTCGAGCGGCTGTCCGATGGCCTCCGCGTCGAGCCCCAGCAGGCGCTGCGCCTCGTCGTTGAGGAGACGTACGCGGCCGACGCGGTCCAGCGCGATGACGCCCTCCCGAATGCCGTGCAGCATCGCCTCGCGCTCGGCGAGCAGCGCCGAGATATCGGAGAAGGCCAGGTCACGGGTCTGCCGCTGGACCCGCCGGGAGAGCAGATACGCGGCGAACGCGCCGACGGCCAGGGCCCCGCCGGCATACGCGAAGAGTCCAGGGATGGCGTGGATCAACCGGGCGCGCACGCTGTCGTACTCGATGCCCACCGAGACCGCGCCGATGATGCGACCGTCGGCGTCGCGCAGCGGTACCTTGCCGCGGGCCGAGCGTCCCAACGTGCCGTCGTCGATCTGCATGACGTCCTTGCCGGCCAGGGCCTGACTGGGATCGGTCGAGACGACTCCGCCGATCTGCGTGGTGTCCTTGTGCGACCAGCGCACGCCGTTCATGTTCATCACCACGACGTACTCGGCCCCGCTGGCCTTGCGGATGCGCTCGGCCTCGATCTGTACGGGGCCGTCGACCGACGGCCGTGAAGATTGCAGGTCCTCGGCGATCTGTGGCTGGACCGCCGTGGTCTGCGCGATCGCGAGCGCCCGGCGCATGGCCTGGTCGTCGAGCTGCGCGCTGAGCGGGGCCAGGAACAGCCCGGTGGCGAGCACGGCGACTCCGGCGGCGATCGCCACCTGCATCAGCAGTACCTGCGAGAACACCCGCCGCGGCAGACCGAGGCGCAGTCGTCGTGCGGGGGGAGTGGGGCTCATACCCATGACGGTACGGGGGAGGGCGCACCGCGTCGTGGTCGGTGTGGCGCGGATCTCTTGAATGCCATGTGTGGGAGCTGCGGCGGGTGGGGTACAGGGGTGCGCGGAGCGATCTGCGGTCAGCCGCGTAAGGGGCTTCTGGGCATGGGTCTGTGGTCAGCGGTGCGTAGGCTCGGCCGCAGGCGGATCTCCGGTCGGTGGTGCGCGGGGGCTGCCCCGCACTGATCCGTCGTGGCGCTGGCGTATGAGGGCCGCTGTGCGAGCAGCGCGATCGCCGCGTACAGGGAAATCCCTGGTGGGCCCCACCGTCAGTAAGTGCAGGCCCTGTGCTGCCCCCACCGGCGCCCCCGCGCAAGCCCCGAGTTCAGCAGGGCACGGGGAGAGTCACCCGGGGGAGCTCCCGTACGGCCACCACGTCCATCCGGGCCGGGGAACCCAGCGCCGAGCCGCAGCTCTCCGGGCGGGGTGGCAGCGAGGCGCCCCGTGCGACGATGACGCGCCAGAGGCGCCCGTCGGTGTGGGCGACGGTCACCTCCCAGCGCGGCGCCGTGCCGTCCGTGCGGACGACGCTGAGGGCGTCCGCTGTGTGTTCCCCGGCGGCCGTGCGCACGGCCAGCTCGGCCGCCTGAGCGGGGCGCTCCCACGTGGAGCGCCCGCGGCACCCCGCGGTGACGACACGCCCCTCCTGGACGCCCTGGAGGATCTCCTTGACGGCGTGGGCCTCGGCCCGCCCGTACGCGTATCCGTACGGCAGGACGAGCAGCGTGGGCGAGAAACGGTGACCGCCGAGGTGGGTCACCTCCCACGCGCCCTCCACCGCGGAGGCGGCGAGCTCGGCCGCGAGGGGCCGACCGAGGAGGGCGCAGCAGCGGTCCCGCTTGCCGTTGGTGCAGACGAGGGCGAGCGGCTCGCCCGTGTGGGGCCGACCCCGGAGAGCCGCGTCGAAGGTGTGAGGGTCACCCATGCCGAGCGCCGTGAAGTCGAGGTTGAGCAGCTGCTCGGGGTCGTTCGTCATGGCGCTGTGCAGCCAGACGTTTCCCGGCGTGGTGTGGGCCGCGTACACATGGCGCTCGGAGGGCGCTCCGCAGTCGGCGTGCCGGCCCGGGCGGCGGATGAGCGCGATCCGTACGCCTGTGTCCTGGGCGGCCGCTTCGAGCGCA
Source organism: Streptomyces sp. SD15 (assembly GCF_054462255.1). Lineage (NCBI taxonomy): Bacteria > Bacillati > Actinomycetota > Actinomycetes > Kitasatosporales > Streptomycetaceae > Streptomyces > Streptomyces sp. SD15. Next base: position 116,983 of record NZ_JBTLMO010000022.1, read on the forward strand.
CGGCCGAGCGCGGGGTCCAGGTGGCTCGACGTGAGCGCCTTGACGCCCCATGGCCCGGGCTGTTCAAGGAGCAGCCATGTCCTCGCGGTCGCCGCGGTCCCCGCGAGGGGCTCGTCGAGGTCCCGGGACGCGGTCGTGCACGTACTCACAGAGGTGAGCCTAACCTGACTTCGGCGGGGCGACTTCCAGCTGCTCCCGCGGGGGCGCACTTTGGGCGCATTCGGCGCGCGGTGGGGCGTGTGGGCGTGGGGGGCATGGGAGTGCTCACTCTGGCAGTGGCTGCGGCGGCCGCAGCCCCACGTACTGACCGCTCGGGCGCATGCGCAACGGACGCTCCCCGTACTCCTCCAAGGTGTGGGCGATCCACCCCGCCGTGCGGGCGACGGCGAAGACCGTCTCCCCGGCGGAGGAGGACATGCCGGAGGACGCCGTGAGTACGGCCAACGCGAGGTCGACATTGGCGTGCAGGGGGGTGTGGCGGGCTGTGGTGTCCACGATGTCCCGGGCCGCGGCCAAGGCGGGCGCCGCGCTGGGAACCTCCTCCAGCAGGGCGAACAGGGCACGCGCGCGTGGGTCCTCGCCGGGGTAGAGCCGATGGCCCAGCCCAGGGACTTGGCGCCCGGCGCGCAGTTCGTCGGCGACCACAGGGGCCGCGGTGCCTCGGTCCAGGACGTCGAGGAGCAGTCGGTGGGCCAGCCCGCTGGCCGCGCCGTGCAGGGGCCCTTCGAGCACGCCGAGGCCCGCGGACACGGCGGCGTACGCGTGCGCCCGGGCCGACGCGGCGACCCGGACCGCGAGCGTCGAGGCGGCCAGGTCGTGGTCGACGAGCAGACCCAGTGCCGTGTCCAGCGCGCGCAGTGACGCCTCGTCGGGGGTCCGGCCGGTGAGGCGTGCCCACAGGCGGTGCGCCAGTGGTCCCTCGTCGCGGTGGTCGTACCGCATGGGTGGGAGGGCCGCGACGAGGGTGGGGATGAGGGTGCGCGCGGTGCCGAGGACGGCGTTCTCCGAGAGGTCGAAACGCAGCGGGTCGGCGGCCGACGCGGCGATGGTCGCGACGCGCAGCCGGTCCGTCGGGCCGCTGTGCTCGGGCAGCGCGTCGACCGCGCGGCGGGCGGCGGCGACCGACTCCCGCGGAGCGGTGAACGTGACGCCGGGGCGCAGCTCCCCGGTCCACAGCCACTCGGCGATCTCTTCGTAGGAGTGGCGCGCGGCCAGTTCGGTCGCGTCGACACCGCGGAAGTAGTACCGGTCCTTGTCGATCAGAGTGATGCGCGTACGGACGCACAGCTCACCGGTGGTGCTCGAACTCCAGCCGGAATCCCGCCTGTTGCGCCGTACGAGTGCCTCCACCTCGTTGGCGTCGAAGGTGCTGCCGCGACCGCCGGGGTTGCGGCGGCTGCTGAGCTGGCCGCGGCTCACATACGCGTACACGGTCTCGGGCTTCACGCCGAGCAGCTCGGCGGTCTCCCTGGTGCTGAGCCGTCGGCCCTCGTGTGCTCCCACTGCCGGTTCCTGATCCCTCATGGACGCCACCGTATCCGTGTATCGGCATATTGATCTAATCAATATTGACAGAGATTGAGTCAAGCATGGACAGTCGAATCAAGTCCAGGGAGGAAAGCATGTCGAACAACCGGGCCGCAACCGCGTCCATCGCCCCTGTCGACGTACCGCGAGGACTCGCGGGCGTCGTCGTCACCGACACCGCACTGGGTGACGTGAGGGGTTTGGAGGGTTTCTATCACTACCGCCAGTACTCGGCCGTCGAGCTCGCGCAGAGCCGCGGGTTCGAGGACGTCTGGTACCTGCTGGTCCACGGTGAGCTGCCGGACGCGGCACAAGGCGCCGCCTTCGCCGCGCGGACCGCGGCGCTGCGCAGGCTGCCGGACGAGGTGCGCGCCGCGCTGCCCGTGATCGCCGCGTCGACCGGGCTGTCCGGACCGCTCGCCGGACTGCGCACCGCGTTGTCGCTGCTGGGCGCGTCCTCGGGCTTCCGGCCGGTGTACGACATCGGCGCCGACCGGCGCCGTGCGGACACGCTCGCGGTGTGCGCGGCCGTGCCGACGCTGCTCACCGCGCTGTATCGGCTCGGACAGGGGCTGGAGCCGGTGGAGCCGCGCGATGACCTTCCACACGCTGCGAACTACCTCTACATGTTGACGGGTTCGGAGCCGGACGCCGAGCGGGCCCGCGCGGTCGAGCAGTACTTGATATCAACCATTGACCACGGATTCAATGCATCAACGTTCACCGCGCGGGTGATCGCGTCGACAGGGGCGGACGTCGCCGCATGCCTGGTGGGAGCGGTGGGGGCACTGTCGGGCCCTCTTCACGGCGGTGCGCCGAGTCGTGCCCTGGACACCCTCGATGCGATCGGCACCCCCGACCGTATCGACAGCTGGATCCGCGAACGTGTCCTCGCGGGTGACCGCATCATGGGCTTCGGCCACCCCGTCTACCGCACCGAGGATCCCCGTTCCCGCATGCTCCGTGGCATCGCCCGGCAATTCGGTGGCCCTCTGGTCGACTTCGCCGTCGAGGTCGAACGCCAGGTGGAAGCGATCCTGGCCGAGCTCAAGCCCGGCCGCGAGCTCCACACCAATGTCGAGTTCTATGCCGGCGTGGTCATGGAGCTGTGCGGTCTGCCGCGCGAGATGTTCACCCCCACTTTCGCCGCGGCCCGTGTCGTCGGCTGGAGCGCCAACATCCTGGAGCAGGCGGAGGACCCGAAGATCATCCGCCCGGCGGCGCGGTATGTCGGGCCGGTTCCGCCGGTGGCGGTGCCGGCGGTGGTCTGAGAGGTTGCGTGAGGTCCGGTGTCGGTCCGGCGCCGGACCTCACGAAAGCAGCGGTCGAGCGTAGTTGGGCACGGTGAGCGCCTGCCTGCTCGGAGTGGCCCTGTGGCATCAATGGGTCGTGCACGGGGCGAAGGCGGTTTCATGGTGGCACGGACGTGCTGGGACGCCGCTTCCGGAGGTCGAGCCTCAACGGGGTGACCGGGTTGACCTCAACGGTTGACGGAGCAGTCCATGCGTAGTCGTGCGGTGGTGTTACATGTCGGGAATGTCGGCCTTGGCGCGCAGGAGTGTCTCTCTGCTGACGATGACGATGCGTTCGTAGTCGGCTCGGGCTGCGTCCGAGGGGAGCTCTTTGTCGAGCGCCGCCGTGGCCTCGGTCCCGATGACGGCGAAATTGCCGTCGCTGAGCTCGAAGATGTCCGGGCACGAATCGCCGGACATACTGCCTCGTTCGCGTGGGGACGCACCGATCCGACGCACGATTTTCAAGATCCCTGTCCTCGTTTCTAGACGGTGAAGGACCCCGGGGCCTCACGTCTGAACGGTCGAGGGCGGGGTCAGTTGTAGCCCGTTGAGGGCGGGGTCAGGGTATCCACAGTTTATTGCCGGGACTGTCATTGTTGACTGTGCCGAGTGGGTCTGTTGACCGGACGATGCAGCTCTCTTGACTGTGGTGACAGGAGGTGCGCGGCGGATCAACTGTCTCTACTCGTGGGGTGGTTCACCCACCACCCACCACTCTTCCGTGTCGGCCTCGTCCAGATCGCGGATCAGACCGTCCACCATTCGGCCCACACGTGCTTCCGTCGAGTTGCCTTCGAGGCTCGCGCGATGAGGTCGGTGTGCGTCCCAGTAGGCGCGAAAGATTGGGTTCTGGCAGAACATTCGAAGGTGACCGTGCAACTCCTCCCAGCTGACGACGCCGACGCGGTAGGCGAGGAGAGCATTGGTGTACATGGCGTTCGCGAAGAGGTACTGACGCTGCCGGGTGGGCGAGTCCACCTGGACCGTGCTGTACACCGCGGCCAGGTCCGCGTCCTCCATGGCTTTGCTCAGCAGATACTGCTGGGCGCGCTGCTGGTCGAGTATGGCCCGTTGTTCGTCTCCCCGCTCCACCTCGGCGACCCGCAGGCGCAGTTCCTTGTGGCGTCGTTGCTGGGCGGCCAGGGCGACCAGTGCCCCCGCCGTGAAGGCGAGCCCCGCGACGGTCGCGGAACCCCACCTCCGTACCCCAAATTTCCGTGTGACCATGTCAACCCCCGAATCAGGCGACCGTTCAGCCGGTCGTCGGGTGTGGGGCGACAGGGAGCGGACCGGCGAGCGGTGGGCGGCGCGCTTGCCGTCTCCCAGTCTTGCCGAGCGGCTCTGATCGGCAGGGAGGCGGAGAAGAGGCGCACGGAAGGAAGTGCGGGTCGCGTTTCCCGGCGCCATGCCCAACGTGTGCCCCGTGAGCGCCGCTAACAATCGTTCACTTCGGGGTGTTTCCTCCCCCTCGTATCCTGGGTCGGCAGCCATGTGGCGTGCGAGCGCCGGTCCACGAGCCGCCCTCGCACAAGAGCCGGTGCACGCGCCGGCGCACGTACAGGTTTTGGAGAGGGCGCACGTTGAGTCAGTCGAGTCCGCAGCAGATTCCGGTCGTCGTCCTCGCCGGCTTCCTGGGATCCGGCAAGACCACTCTGCTCAATCACCTCCTGCACCGCAGCGGCGGCAGCCGTATCGGGGCTGTCGTCAACGACTTCGGGGCGATCGAGATCGACGCGATGGCGGTGGCGGGCGCGCTCGGGGACTCCACCGTGTCGCTCGGGAACGGATGCCTGTGCTGTGCCGTCGACGCCAGTGAGCTCGACATCTACCTCGAGCGGCTCGCCCGGCCCTCGGCCGGCATCGACGTGATCATCATCGAGGCGAGCGGCCTCGCCGAGCCTCAGGAACTCGTGCGGATGGTGCTCGCCAGTGAGCATCCGCGGATCGTCTACGGCGGCCTGGTCGAGGTCGTCGATGCCGCAGAGTTCGACGCCGCGCGAGAGAAGCACCCCGAGATCGAGCGGCATCTCGCCCTCGCCGACCTCGTCGTCGTCAACAAGATCGACCGGGCCGATGACGGAGAGCGGGTGCTCCGCGTGGTACGGGATCTCGTCGACCGGGCTGCCGTCGTGCCCGCCACCTACGGCCGTGTCGACCCCGAGTTCCTCTTCGACTGCAGGCCGACCGAGGAGCGGATCGGACAGCTGTCCTTCGACGACCTCCACCGGCACGAGGGGAGTGATCACCACGACCACCTGCACGCCGCCTACGAATCCCTCTCCTTCACGGCCGAAGTCCCCCTCGGTCCCAGGCGGTTGATGAACTTCCTCGACAGCAGGCCCGAGGGGCTCTACCGCATCAAGGGGTACGTCGACTTCGGTGCCCACGACCGCGGCAATCGCTACGCCGTGCACGCCGTCGGGCGTTTTCTGCGGTTCTACCCGCAGCCCTGGGCAGCCGCCGACGAGCGCCTCACCCAGCTCGTGCTGATCGGCTCGGAGATCGACACCGGCGCCCTCGGGAAGGAACTGGAGGCGTGCAAAGAGGACGCCCCACACGCCGACGAGCACAGCATGTGGGGCGTCCTTCGATTCGTACGACAACCGGAGCCCGAAGAAACCGGCTGAGCTACACCGGGCCCGCCACCACCGACACCGTCTTCGCCAGGGACACGCCCGAACCGTCGCGGCGCGGGTCGATCTCCGGCAGTTCGGCCGGTGTGCCGTTCTTCTGGGCGGCCCGTGCCGGAACCGCGCCCGCCCAGGCCAGCGCGAGGCAGTCCTCGCCCTTCAGGAACCGCTGGCAGCGCACGCCACCCGTGGCGCGTCCCTTGCGCGGGTACTGGTCAAAGGGGGTCAGTTTGGCCGTGGTCTGGACGGAGTCGTCCAGCGTGCCGCGTGAGCCCGCCACCGTGAACACCACCGCGTCCACCGCCGGGTCGACCGCGTTGAAGGAGATCACCTTCGCGCCGTCGGTGAGTTTGATGCCCGCCATGCCGCCCGCCGCGCGGCCCTGCGGACGGACCTGCGAGGCCTGGTAGCGCAGCAACTGGGCGTCGTCCGTGATGAAGACCAGGTCCTCCTCGCCGGTGCGCAGCTCGATCGCGCCGACGATCCGGTCGCCGTCCTTGAGGGTGATGACCTCCAACTCCTCCTTGTTCGAAGGGTAGTCGGGGACGACACGCTTCACGACGCCCTGCTCGGTGCCGATCGCCAGGCCGGGCGACGACTCGTCGAGCGTCGTCAGGCCGACCACCGTCTCGTCCGCCTCCAGGGAGGACAGGAACTCCGAAATCGGCGCGCCCCCGGAGAGGTTGGGCGCCGCCGCCGTCTCCGGCAGCTGCGGCAGATCGATCACGCTCAGGCGGAGCAGACGGCCCGCGGACGTGACCGCGCCGACCTCGCCGCGGGCCGTGGCCGGCACAGCGGAGACGATCAGGTCGTGCTTGGTGCGCCTGCCCTCCTCGGCCTCCCCGAAGGGCTCGCCGTTGGCCGTACGGGCGAGGAGGCCCGTCGAGGACAGCAGCACCCGGCACGGGTCGTCGGCCACCTGGAGCGGGACCGTCGCGGCGAGGGTGCCCGCGGACTCCAGGAGCACCGTGCGCCGGTCGGTGCCGAACTTCTTGGCCACCGCGGCCAGTTCGCCGGAGACCAGCTTGCGCAGCTCCGCGTCCGAGTCCAGGATGCCGGTCAGCTCGTCGATCTCGCCGTTGAGCCGGTCGCGCTCCGACTCCAGCTCGATGCGGTCGAACTTGGTGAGGCGGCGCAGCGGCGTGTCCAGGATGTACTGCGTCTGGATCTCGGAGAGGGAGAAGCGCTCGATCAGGCGCTCCTTGGCCTGCGCCGAGTTCTCGCTGGAGCGGATGAGGCGGATGACCTCGTCGATGTCCAGCAGGGCGACGAGGAGGCCCTCGACCAGGTGCAGCCGGTCCCGCTTCTTGCCGCGGCGGAACTCGCTGCGGCGGCGTACGACGTCGAAGCGGTGGTCGAGATAGACCTCCAGGAGCTCCTTGAGGCCCAGGGTGAGCGGCTGGCCGTCCACCAGCGCCACGTTGTTGATACCGAAGGACTCCTCCATCGGCGTCAGCTTGTAGAGCTGCTCCAGGACCGCTTCCGGCACGAAGCCGTTCTTGATCTCGATGACCAGGCGCAGGCCGTGCGAGCGGTCGGTGAGGTCCTTCACATCGGCGATGCCCTGGAGCTTCTTCGAGCCGACCAGGTCCTTGATCTTCGCGATCACCTTCTCCGGGCCGACGGTGAAGGGCAGTTCGGTGACGACGAGACCCTTGCGGCGCGCGGTCACATTGTCGACGGTGACGGTGGCGCGGATCTTGAAGGTGCCGCGACCGTTCTCGTACGCGTCCCTGATCCCGGTGAGGCCGACGATCCGGCCGCCGGTGGGCAGGTCGGGGCCCGGGATGTACCTCATCAGGGTGTCGAGGTCGGCGCCCGGATACCGGATGAGGTGGCGGGCGGCGGCGATGACTTCGCCGAGGTTGTGCGGCGGCATGTTCGTCGCCATGCCGACGGCGATGCCCGACGAGCCGTTGACCAGGAGATTCGGGTACGCGGCCGGGAGGACGTCCGGCTCCTGCTCCTGGCCGTCGTAGTTCGGCGCGAATTCGACTGTGTTCTCGTCGATCGACTCCGTCATGAGTGACGTGGCGTCGGCCATCCGGCACTCGGTGTAACGCATGGCGGCCGGCGGGTCGTCATTGCCGAGAGAGCCGAAGTTGCCATGGCCGTCCACCAGGGGCAGGCGCATGGAGAACGGCTGGGCCAGGCGCACCAGCGCGTCATAGATCGACGCGTCGCCGTGCGGGTGGAGCTTACCCATGACCTCGCCGACGACGCGGGCGCACTTCACATAGCCGCGGTCGGGGCGCAGCCCCATCTCGTTCATCTGGTAGACGATGCGGCGATGCACGGGCTTGAGGCCGTCTCGGGCATCCGGCAGGGCTCGCGAGTAGATGACCGAGTACGCGTATTCGAGGAAGGAGCCCTGCATCTCGTCCACGACGTCGATGTCGAGGATCTTCTCCTCGTACGAGTCGTCGGGCGGCGGGGTCTTCGTGCTGCGGCGGGCCATCGCTGCTGCGGCTCCTTCACAGTCTCTGCCGGGGCATGAACGGGATCTGACGCGGACCATTGTGGACCGCCCCACTGACAACGCGGACCGCGACCCGTCCGTAGGGGCCTCGCGGAGCCCGTTTCCGATCGCTCTCGGCGAACGGAAGCCAGGCCTTCCCGCCTACGGAAGTCCGGGTTTCCCGGCCTCCGGAAGTCTGGTTTCCCGGCCTGCGGAAGTCACGCCTCCCGGCCCGCGGAGCCCGGTCTCCCGTCTACGTGATTCTCGCTCTCGGCGTACGAGGTGCGGGAACTTCGCCAGCTGTCGGCACGCTTGCATACAGTGGCAGGACAGGCAGGGAATTCTGCATTTTCCGCGATCGAAGGGACGTACATGCCCATGGGTCACACGGCCACAGCTGAGGCAGGCTCCGGCGGCCTGACAGCGACCGAGCACCGCCTGGCCAACGGCCTGCGCGTGGTGCTCTCCGAGGATCACCTGACCCCGGTCGCGGCGGTGTGCCTCTGGTACGACGTCGGCTCGCGCCACGAGGTCAAGGGCCGTACCGGACTTGCCCACCTCTTCGAGCACCTGATGTTCCAGGGCTCGGGCCAGGTGAAGGGCAACGGTCACTTCGAACTGGTGCAGGGCGCGGGCGGATCGCTCAACGGCACGACCAGCTTCGAGCGCACCAACTACTTCGAGACGATGCCCGCCCACCAGCTGGAGCTCGCTCTCTGGCTGGAGGCCGACCGCATGGGCTCGCTGCTCGTCGCGCTCGACGACGAGTCCATGGAGAACCAGCGGGACGTCGTCAAGAACGAGCGTCGGCAGCGCTACGACAACGTCCCCTATGGCACGGCTTTCGAGAAGCTGACCGCCCTCGCCTACCCCGAGGGCCACCCGTACCACCACACCCCGATCGGGTCGATGGCGGACCTGGACGCGGCGACCCTGGAGGACGCCCGCGCCTTTTTCCGGACGTACTACGCGCCCAACAACGCCGTGCTGTCGGTCGTCGGCGACATCGACCCGGAGCAGACGCTCGCGTGGATCGAGAAGTACTTCGGTTCCATCCCCGGGCACGACGGGAAGCCCGCGCCGCGTAGCGGCACCCTGCCCGACACCCTCGGCGAGCAGCTGCGCGAGGTCGTCGAGGAAGAGGTCCCGGCACGCGCCCTGATGGCTGCCTACCGGCTCCCGGAGGACGGCACGCGCGCGTGCGACGCGGCCGACCTCGCCCTGACGGTCCTCGGCGGCGGCGAGTCCTCCCGGCTCTACAACCGGCTCGTACGCCGCGACCGCACCGCCGTCGCGGCCGGGTTCGGCCTGCTGCGGCTCGCCGGAGCGCCCTCCCTGGGGTGGCTGGACGTGAAGACGTCCGGCGACGTCGAGGTCCCGGTGATCGAGGCCGCCGTCGACGAGGAGCTCGCCCGGTTCGCCGAGGAGGGCCCCACCGCCGAGGAAATGGAGCGCGCCCAGGCCCAGTTGGAGCGCGAGTGGCTGGACCGGCTCGGCACCGTCGCGGGCCGCGCCGACGAACTGTGCCGGTACGCCGTCCTGTTCGGCGACCCGCAGCTCGCCCTGACCGCCGTGCAGCGCGTCCTCGACATCACCGCCGAGGAGGTCCAGGAGGCCGCCAAGTCCCGCCTGCGCCCCGACAACCGGGCGGTGCTCGTGTACGAGCCGGTCGCCGCCGCCACCACCGACGAGGACGAGGAGGCAGCGAAGTGACCGAGCTCGCCACCATGGACTTTCACCAGCAGCCCCAGGCCGGCAAGGCCAAGCCGTGGGCCTTCCCCGCCCCCGAGCGCGGCGCCCTCGACAACGGCCTGACCGTGCTGCACTGCCACCGCCCCGGCCAGCAGGTCGTCGCCGTCGAGGTGCTGCTCGCCGCGCCGCTGGAGGCCGAGCCCGCGAGCCTCGACGGCGTTGCCACGATCATGGCGCGCGCCTTCTCGGAGGGCACCGACAAGCTCTCCGCCGAGGAGTTCGCCGCCGAGCTGGAGCGCTGCGGCGCCACGCTCGACGCGCACGCCGACCATCCCGGTGTGCGGCTGTCGCTCGAGGTGCCCGTGTCGCGGCTCCCCAAGGCGCTCGGTCTGCTCGCCGACGCCCTCAGGGCACCGGCGTTCGCCGAGAGCGAGGTCGAGCGGCTGGTGCGCAACCGGCTCGACGAGATCCCGCACGAGACGGCCAACCCGGCCCGCCGTGCCGCCAAGGAGCTCTCCAAGGAGCTGTTCCCGGCCACCTCGCGCATGTCGCGCCCGCGCCAGGGCACCGAGGCGACCGTCCAGAAGATCGACTCGGCGGCCGTACGCGCCTTCTACGAGAAGCACGTACGCCCCGCCACGGCCACCGCGGTGATCGTCGGTGACCTCACCGACGTGGGCCTCGAAGCCCTGCTCGCGGAGACGCTCGGCGCCTGGACCGGCTCGTCGGCCGAGCCGCGACCCGTGCCGTCGGTGACCGCCGACGACACCGGCCGTGTGATCATCGTGGACCGCCCCGGCGCGGTCCAGACGCAGCTGCTCATCGGACGCGTCGGCGCCGACCGGCACGACCGTGTCTGGCCCGCCCAGGTCCTCGGCACGTACTGCCTCGGTGGCACCCTCACCTCGCGCCTGGACCGCGTCCTGCGCGAGGAGAAGGGATACACCTACGGTGTGCGGGCGTTCGGCCAGGTACTGCGCTCCGCGCCGGACGGCACGGGCGTCGCGATGCTCGCGATCAGCGGCTCCGTGGACACCCCGAACACCGGCCCGGCGCTCGACGACCTCTGGAAGGTGCTGCGCACCCTCGCGGCCGAGGGCCTGACGGACGCCGAGCGCGACATCGCCGTACAGAACCTGGTGGGTGTGGCGCCCCTCAAGTTCGAGACCGCGGCCGCGGTGGCGAGCACGCTCGCGGACCAGGTCGAGCAGCACCTGCCGGACGACTACCAGGCGACGCTGTACCAGCAGCTGGCCGCGACCGGCACCGTTGAGGCCACCGCGGCCGCCGTGAGCGCCTTCCCGGTGGACCGTCTGGTGACCGTCCTGGTGGGTGACGCCACGCAGATCGAGGAGCCGGTCAAGGCTCTGGGAATCGGTGAAGTGAGCGTCGTGACCGCCGAGTAGGACAGCACGGCCCATGGGGGCCCAGGAGGCCGCAGAGCCTCCTGGGCCCCCATTTGTCCGTATTGATAGGGAGGTTGCCTGTCTGCCCTGTGGCATGCGCTACAAAAGCCGTGATCCGTTTGTTGATTGAAAGATGTCCCGTTTAGCGTCGGTCCGGCTGTTCGTCAGGCAGTGCGCCGCGCCCGCGGCACCGGACAGTCATCGCCGAGTCCCCGTACGGCGCGAGCCAGGGGAGCCGGGGACCCACACGCAGTCCCTGGGGTGAATCGGACGCCCTTCACGATCCGAAGGGGGTCCGTAGGAGACCTTCCTGCTCCGAACCCGTCAGCTAACCCGGTAGGCGAGAAGGAAGGAAAGGACCAGCCCTTACATGGCGTTCACCTGTGGCTCAGGGAAGCACCGCCGTCCGAGCCGCGTGAAGCGCACGACCACGAACGCCGTCGGCGTCGCGGCGCTCACCAGCACCGGTGTCATCGGAACCCTGGCCGCCCCGGCGTTCGCCGCGGACACCTCCGCCGATCCGATCGGGCTGACCCGGGCCGTCTCGATCGGTGACTCGGTCGCCGCGCAGATAGATGCGCAGGCCGCCGCCCAGCAGCGCGCCGCCAAGGAGGCCGCAGCGCGGAAGCAGGCCGAAGAGGCCGCGCGGAAGCAGGCCGCGGAGGAGGCCAAGAAGGAGCGTGAGGCGGAGGAGCGCGCCGCCCGCGCCGCCGAACGCAAGCGTCTGAACTCCTTCGTCCTGCCGATCACCGGCTCCTATGTCTCCACCGGTTACCAGGCCGGCGGCAGCCTCTGGTCGTCCGGCAGCCACACCGGCGTCGACTTCCACGCGGCGTCCGGGGCCTCGGTCCACGCGGTCGGCTCCGGCACCGTCGTCACGGCCGGCTGGGGCGGCGCCTACGGCAACCAGATCGTCATGAAGATGAACGACGGCACTTACACGATGTACGGCCACCTGTCGTCCATCGCCGTCTCCGTGGGGCAGACGGTCACCCCGGGCCGGCAGATAGGCCTCTCCGGGGCCACCGGCAACACCACCGGACCGCACCTCCACTTCGAGGCCCGCACGACGGCGGAGTACGGCTCCGACATCGACCCCGTCGCCTACCTCCGCTCGCACGGAGTGAACGTCTGACTTGCGGCAGTACTTCCGAAGCCCCGGCTCACCCAGCCGGGGCTTCGTCGTTTCGAACGACTCTGTCCAAAAAATATCCATGGATTCCGGCCCGCCATCGGAAATTCCGAGTCTCTGCAATAGAGTCACTGAACAAGCGTCAATCGACGGCGTTTCACGGGGATTAAAGCGGAGGTCCGGTATGCGTGTTCCTGCGCACTCGGTATGCACAGCGATCCGCGACGACATCGTCGCGGGTGTCTACGAGCGCGGTAGCCGGCTCACCGAGGAACTGCTCGCGCGCCGCTACGGCGTCTCGCGGGTTCCGGTGCGCGAGGCCCTGCGCACCCTGGAAGCCGAGGGCTTCGTTCTCACCCGTCGACACGCGGGCGCATGCGTCGCGGAGCCCACCGAGCAGGAGGCAGCCGATCTCTTGGAGATGCGCATGCTCCTGGAGCCGCTGGGTGCCGCCAGGGCCGCGCAGCGCCGCACCGAGGCCCACCTCAAGGTGCTTCGAGGCCTGGTCAGACTGGGTCAGGAGCGGGCCAGGAGGGGCAACAGCGAGGATCTGCGCTCGCTGGGCGGCTGGTTCCACGAGACGCTCGCACAGGCCTCCGGAAGCCCCGCGCTGACCTCCACGCTGGCTCAGCTGCGGCACAAGATCGCCTGGATGTACGCGGTCGAGGCGCCGGCCAATCCGGCCGAGTCCTGGGCCGAGCACGGCGGGATCGTGGACGCGGTGGCGCGCGGCGACAGTGAGCGGGCCAGGGCGATCACGGCGCTGCACACCGAGCGCGCGACGGGCGCGCACCGATTGCGCTTTCCCGCCGGGGGAGATCGCCAGGATCGTGTGAGGACTTCGCAACATCCCGTAAACATGACGGGCCTGCGTCATTAACACGGGAGCCGTATACAAAGAGGAGTAATTCGCGGGGATTACTTTTTGCTGCCCTGGAGAAGAAATGGCGAAGGACTCGCCCGATATTCCGGACGAGCCCTTCGATTTGTTCCTGGGTGGTGTTTTGTGTAGCAGTAAACACTCCACCCTCAGCGACGAATAACGCCACCGTCGTGGGAGGGACTGTTCCTCAGACGGTCTCGGGGAGCTCCTCGAGACCCTCCGCCACCAGCTTCGCCAGCCGGTCGAGCGCGGCGTCCGCACCCTCGGCGTCCGAAGCGAGGACGATCTCCTCGCCGCCCTGGGCGCCCAGGCCGAGGACCGCGAGCATGGAGGCCGCGTTGACGGGGTTGCCCTCCGTCTTGGCGATCGTCACGGGGATACCGGAGGCCGTGGCCGCCCGGACGAAGATGGAGGCGGGACGGGCGTGGAGGCCCTCGGCCCAGCCGACGTTGACGCGGCGCTCAGCCATGCGATGCTGCCCTTCAGTGTTCAGGGTTGTCTAGACCAGTGTTCCATAACGTGAAGCGTGCCCGGGGCGGGCGTTGGTTCCGCCCCGGACCCGGCGTCGGACCCCGGCCTGGATCCGACTTCGGTGCCCCTAGCCTGCCTTGCGCCGTTGTCCGACGCGAGCCGTACTCTGGGGCCCATGCAGACCTCGTCGGACCGGCACGAGTACCCCTCCCATTGGGAGGCCGACGTGGTGCTGCGCGACGGGGGTACCGCACGCATCAGACCCATTACCGTCGACGACGCAGAGCGCCTGGTCAGCTTCTACGAGCAGGTCTCGGACGAGTCGAAGTACTACCGCTTCTTCGCGCCCTACCCGCGCCTGTCCGCCAAGGACGTCCACCGCTTCACGCACCACGACTTTGTGGACAGGGTGGGACTCGCGGCCACGGTCGGCGGCGAGTTCATCGCCACCGTACGCTATGACCGGATTAATGCCGACGGCCTCCCCGCCTCCGTCCCCGCCGACGAGGCCGAGGTCGCCTTCCTCGTGCAGGACGCCCACCAGGGGCGCGGCGTCGCCTCGGCCCTCCTCGAACACATCGCGGCGGTGGCCAGGGAGCGTGACATTCGCCGCTTCGCCGCCGAGGTGCTGCCTGCCAACAGCAAGATGATCAAGGTGTTCACGGACGCCGGATACCAACAGAAGCGGCACTTCGAGGACGGCGTCGTACGCCTGGAGTTCGACCTCGAGCCGACCGACCGGTCGCTCGCCGTGCAGCGCGCGCGGGAGCAGCGCGCCGAGGCCCGGTCCGTGCAGCGGCTGCTCGCCCCCGGCTCGGTCGCCGTCATCGGCGCGGGCCGCGCGCCCGGCGGGGTGGGCCGCAGCGTCCTCGCCAACCTCCGCGACGCCGGTTTCACCGGCCGCCTGTACGCGGTGAACAGGGCGCTCCAGGAGAAAGAACTCGACGGAGTCCCCGCGTACCGCTCGATCAGCGACATCGGGGAGCCCGTCGACCTCGCCGTCGTCGCCGTGCCCGCGCGGTACGTCCCCGAGGTCGTCGCCGAGTGCGGCGAGCACGGCGTGCAGGGGCTCGTGGTCGTCTCCGCCGGGTACGCCGAGAGCGGCGCCGAAGGACGCGAGCGCCAGCGCGATCTCGTCCGCCAGGCGCGTACATACGGGATGCGCATCATCGGCCCGAACGCCTTCGGGGTCATCAACACCTCCCCCGACGTGCGGCTCAACGCCTCGCTCGCGCCCGAGATGCCGCGCCCCGGCCGGATAGGCCTGTTCGCCCAGTCCGGCGCGATCGGCATCGCGCTGCTGTCCCGGCTGCACCGGCGCGGCGGCGGCGTCACAGGCGTGACCGGCGTGTCCACCTTCGTCTCCTCCGGGAACCGGGCGGACGTGTCCGGTAACGACGTGCTCCAGTACTGGTACGACGACCCTGACACCGACGTCGCCCTGATGTACCTCGAATCCATCGGCAACCCGCGCAAGTTCACGCGCCTCGCGCGGCGGACCGCGGCGGCGAAGCCGCTGGTCGTGGTGCAGGGCGCACGGCACGCGGCCGCTCCGCAGGGGCACGCGGTACGGGCGACGCGGCTGCCGCACGCGACCGTCTCCGCGCTGCTGCGGCAGGCCGGGGTGATCCGGGTCGACACGATCACCGAGCTGGTCGACGCGGGACTGCTGCTGGCCCGCCAGCCGCTCCCTCCGGGCCCCCGGGTGGCGATCCTCGGGAACTCGGAGTCGCTGGGGCTGCTGACGTTCGACGCCTGTCTCGCGGAGGGGCTGCGCCCGTCGCCGCCGCTGGACCTGACCACGGGGGCTTCGGCGGAGGACTTCCGGCGCGCGCTGTCGACAGCCCTGGCCGATGACGGGTGCGACGCCGTGGTGGTGACCGCCATCCCGGCGGTGGGGGAGAGGTCGGCGGCGGACGAGGCCCTGGCGCGGGCGCTCCGCTCGGCCGCCGCGGTGGCTCCCGAGAAGCCGGTGCTCGTGGTCCATGTGGAGCTGGGGGGTCTCGCCGAGGCCCTCTCCGCGGCCGCCAGTACGGCGCCGCAGGCGACGGCACCCGCAGCCTCGGCCGGTGCCCGGCAGCCCGGCCCCGTGGAACACCCGCCCGCCGCGGTGGAAGCGCCCGACGAAGCCCGCCTCATCCCCGCCTACCCCGCCGCCGAGCGCGCCGTCCGTGCCCTCGCCGAGGCGGTGAAGTACGGCCAGTGGCGGCGGGAGGCGGCCCAGCCCGGCAAGGTGCCCGGGTACGAGGACATCGACGAGAAGGGCGCCGCCGAGCAGATCGACCATCTGCTCGCCCGGGGCGAGGGGCTGACGCTCGGTACGCAGGACGCCTGCGCCCTGCTCGGGCGGTACGGCATCGACGTACGCCGCGCGCTGCCCGCGCCCACGCCCGACGAGGCCGCCGCGGCCGCGCGCACCCTCGGCTACCCCGTGGCCCTCAAGACCACCGCCCCGCACCTGCGACACCGCGCCGACCTGGGCGGCGTACGCCTGGATCTGGCGGACGAGGAGCAATTGCGCAGGGCGTACGCGGAGTTGACCGACCTCTTCGGGACGCCGGCCGAGCTGCGCCCGGTCGTGCAGGGCATGGCACCGCGCGGCGTCGACACGGTCGTACGAACCGTCATCGATCCGGCGGCCGGAGCGGTGCTGTCGTTCGGGCTGGCCGGGGCCGCGTCGGACCTGCTCGGAGACACGGCCCACCGGCTGATTCCGGTCACCGACCGGGACGCGACCTCGCTGGTCCGGTCGATCCGGACTGCGCCGCTCCTGTTCGGCTGGCGCGGCTCGGCACCGGTCGACACGGCGGCTCTCGAAGAGCTGATGCTGCGGGTGTCGCGGCTGGTCGACGACCACCCGGAGGTCGTGGCCGTCTCCCTGGAGCCCGTGGTGGTCGCCGCGAGCGGCCTGAGCGTGCTCGGCGCCACCGTACGGCTGGCCCGCGCGCCAGTCCGCGACGACCTCGGCCCGCGGACGCTTCCGGTCGTCTGAGCCGCACCGGATCGGCCGGGTCGCGCTTGATGCGTGCCCGACGCGCGCTCGAGGCATGCCTGACGTGTGCCCGGTTCGTATCTGATCCGTCCACGACAGACACCGCGAGCGGTGCCTCGCAGTCAGTGGGTCACCGTAGGATGGACGTCATGGCCAAGACCAGTACGACGACCCAGGGGCTGCGAGCGGCGATCGAGCGCAGCGGCTACTACCCGGCCCTCGTGGCCGAGGCGGTGGAGGCCGCGATCGGCGGCGAGACCATCCGGTCGTACCTGGTCCACCAGGAGACCACGTTCGACGCGAACGAGGTGCGTCGGCATGTCACGGTGCTCGTCCTCACCGACAACCGCTTCATCGTGAGCCACACCGACGAGCAGGCGGCGGACACGACCTCGCCGACGCCGTACGCCACGACGTCGACGGAGTCCGTGAAGATCGGCCGGATCTCGTCGGTCGTCGTCAGCCGTGTCGTCGCCAACCCCGAGTCGTACAAGCCGGGCACCCTGCCCCGCGAGGTCGTCCTGACCATCGGCTGGGGCGCGGTCTCCCGCATCGACCTGGAGCCCGCGGCCTGCGGCGACCCCAACTGCGAGGCGGACCACGGCTACACGGGCAATTCGACGGCGGACGACCTGAGCCTGCGCGTCAGTGAGGCCGGTGACGGCCCGGAGACGGTGCGCCAGGCTCTCGCCTTCGCCCAGTCCCTCTCCGAGGCGACCGCGGACACCGCGCACTGATGGCCCTGCCGACCTGGGATCACCCGGAACCACTCGCCCTCGACTCCGCACCCGTCCCCGAGTACGGCGCCGGATCGCTCGCCGACCTGCTTCCCACGCTCGCCGCGGGCATGGCGGTGCCCGGCATGACCGTCGCCATACCAGAGCTGACCGGAGCCGATCGGAACTGCGTCTTCCTGATCGACGGTCTCGGCTGGGAGCAGCTGAAGGCGCACCCCGACGAGGCCCCCTTCATGACGTCACTCCTGGCGTCCTCCCGCGGGGGCACCGGGCGGCCGATCACCGCCGGCTACCCGGCGACCACCGCGACCTCCCTCGCCTCCGTCGGCACCGGCCTGCCGCCCGGCGCGCACGGCCTGCCCGGCTACACCGCGCGCAACCCGAAGACCGGCGAGCTGATGAACCAGCTGCGCTGGAACCCGTGGACGGAGCCGCGCGCCTGGCAGCCGTATCCCACGGTCTTCCAGCTGGCGCACGCGGCCGGCGTGCACACCGCCCAGGTCTCGTCCCCCGCCTTCCAGAGCACCCCGCTGACCAAGGTCGCCCTCAGTGGCGGAACGTTCCACGGGCGTCTGAGCGGCGAGGAGCGCATGGACCTCGCGGCCCAGCAACTCGCCGCGGGCGACCGCTCCTTGGTCTACACGTACTACGCCGAGGTGGACGGCAAGGGCCACCGCTTCGGCGTCGACTCGGACCCCTGGCGCGGCCAGTTGATGTATGTCGACCGCCTGGTCCAGCGCCTCGCGGAGCAACTGCCGCCCCGCACGACGCTGTACGTCACCGCCGACCACGGCATGATCGACATCCCCTTCGACGAGCAGCACCGCATCGACTTCGACGAGGACTGGGAGCTGCGCGCCGGGGTCGCCCTGCTGGGCGGCGAAGGCCGCGCCCGGCACGTCTACGCCGTCCAGGGCGCCGAGGCGGACGTCCTGACCTGCTGGCGCGAGGTGCTCGGCGAACAGTTCTGGGTGGCGTCGCGAGACGAGGCGATCGCGGCGGGCTGGTTCGGCCCGCACATCGACGAGCGGGTGTACGCCCGGATCGGCGACGTCGTCGCGGCCGCACAGGACGACGTGCTGATCATCGCCTCCGAGCGCGAGCCGAAGGAGTCGGCGATGGTCGGCAACCACGGTTCGATGACACCGGTGGAGCAGCATGTGCCGCTCCTCGAAGTACGTTCCTGATCCCACCTTCCCCCTTCTTGCCGAAAGGTGCTCAACTCGCCATGCCCGAGCTGGTGTTCTTCTCCGGAACGATGGACTGCGGGAAGTCGACGCTGGCTCTCCAGATCGAGCACAACCGCTCGGCCCGGGGCTTGCAGGGCATGATCTTCACGCGTGACGACCGCGCGGGCGAGGGCAAGCTCTCCTCGCGGCTGGGCCTGGTCACGGACGCGGTGGAGGTCGCGGACGACCAGGACCTGTACGCGTATCTCGTCGACCATCTCTCCCAGGGCGGCCGGGCGGACTACGTGATCGCGGACGAGGCGCAGTTCCTGGCTCCCGGGCAGATCGACCAACTGGCCCGTGTGGTCGACGACCTGGGCGTCGACGTCTTCGCCTTCGGCATCACCACCGACTTCCGCTCCAAGCTCTTCCCGGGCTCCCAGCGCCTCGTGGAGCTGGCCGACCGGGTCGAGGTCCTCCAGGTCGAGGCCCTGTGCTGGTGCGGCGCCCGCGCCACCCACAACGCCCGCACGATAGGCGGTGAAATGGTCGTCGAGGGTGCCCAAGTGGTCGTCGGCGACGTCAATCAGGCGGAAGACATCGGCTACGAGGTCCTGTGCCGCCGACACCACCGCCGCCGGATGACCGCCGCCACAGCCCATGCGGGCGCCCTGTCGCCGGACGTGCTGCCGATCGCCTCCGCCTGATCCCGCCGATTCGGGGTCACCGGCTCAGCGCACGGTGTGGATCACCGAGAACACCGCGCCCTCCGGATCCGCCACCGTGGCCACCCGCCCGTGCGGCGAGTCGCGGGCGGCCTTGAGGAGGTGTCCGCCGAGGTCGGTGACCCGGGCGACGGCGTCGTCCACGTCCGCGACCTCGAAGTACGTCAGCCAGTGCGGGCCCCGGTCGCGCGGCAGGCCGTGCCCGACGCCCTGGATGCCGGCCACCGGGCGGCCGCCGACGTTGAGGGTCAGATAGTCGAAGTCGGCCGAGACGACCGGCTCCTGTTCGTGGCCGAAGACCCCCTGGTAGAACTTGACGACGCTCTCGGTGTCGCGGGTCAGCAGCTCGATCCAGGCGGGGCTGCCGTGCACCCCGTGGATCCCGGTGCCCAGATGGGCCGCCGCCTGCCAGACCCCGAAGACGGCACCCGTCGGGTCCGAGGCGATCAACAGCCGGCCGGCCGCGCCGGCGTCCAGCGGACCCACGCCCACGGTGCCGCCGCAGTGCCGTACCGATTCAGCGGTCTGGTTCACGTCCTCCGAGGCGAAATACGGCGTCCAGGCGATCGGCAGATGCCGGTCCGGCGGTAGTTGTCCGATTCCCGCCACCTCGTGGCCGTCGAGCAGGGCTCGTACGTACGGGCCGAGCTGCTGTGGGCCGGGCTGGAACTCCCAGCCGAACAGTTCCTGGTAGAAGTCCTGGGTCGTGGCCATCCCGTGCGCCATCAGGCTTACCCAGCAGGGTACGCCGGGCGCGTGCCGAGCGTGCGTGGTGCCATTCAGGCCGGCCGACTCCCGTGCCTCGGTCATCGTCACTCTCTTCTCGGCCCCTCGCGGTGGCCGTTCACCTTCCGCCTACCCACACGCGTATCACAGCCGCGTGCGTGCGCGCCCCGTGCCGATGCTCGCACCACCTGTCACCCTGTGCGTTCCGGCCGCGCCGTCATGCGCGGTCCACGGCCGCAGGATGCCCGATGTGCAGACCCCCATCCGTTTCCGCGCCTTTGCCGCAGGGTGTCCATCGGCTGTACAGCATGTGCCCGATCCCGTACGCCTCGTGATCGGACCTGTCCGGCCGAGCACAGTAGTCGGACCTGGGCGCCGCGGCCACCCCGTGCGCAAGGATGGTGGCCATGAACGTCATCATTTCCGCATCCGAACTCGCGAGCGAGCTGGCAGGGCCGAACCCGCCGGTCGTGCTCGACATCCGCTGGCAGCTCTCCACGGCCACGGCCGCCGGGGCCGCCCCCTTCGACGGTCGGGCCGCCTACGAGGCGGGGCACATCCCCGGTGCGGTCTTCATCGACCTGGACGCCGAACTGGCCGGGAAGGCGGGTGACGGCGGCCGCCATCCGCTGCCCGACCTCGAGGTCTTCGGCGCGGCGATGCGGGCCGCCGGGGTGTCCGCGGACCGCGATGTCGTCGTGTACGACGGTGGCGTCGGGTGGGCCGCCGCGCGCGCCTGGTGGATGCTGGGTTGGACGGGGCATCCGTCGGTGCGGGTGCTCGACGGCGGGCTGGCCGGCTGGAGCGGGCCGGTGTCCACGGAGGTCCCGACGCCCGAGGCCGGAAGTTTCGTGCCGGTGCCGGGTGCCCGGCCGCTGCTCGACGCGGACGGGGCCGCCGCGGTCGCCCGTACGGGCCTGCTGCTCGACGCCCGGGCCGGTGAGCGTTACCGGGGCGAGGTCGAGCCGATCGACCCCGTCGGCGGGCACATCCCGGGCGCGGTCTCCGCGCCGACCACGGAGAACGTCACGGAGGGCGGCCAGTTCCGGCCGGCCGCCGAGCTCGCCGACCGCTTCAAGTCCCTCGGCGCGACCGGCACTTGCGAGGTCGGCGTGTACTGCGGCTCGGGAGTCTCCGCTGCCCACGAGGTGCTGGCGCTCGCCGTCGCGGGCATCCCGGCCGCGCTGTACGTGGGTTCCTGGTCGGAGTGGTCCCGGGGCGGAAGCCGTCCGGTCGCCGTGGGCCCCGACCCGCAGTGACGAGGATCGGGCCCCATCCTCGGTGAGGACGATGCCCCGCGCGCCGGTGGTGACGACGAGGGGGCGCGCGGCCGTGACGACGAGGGGGCGCGCGGCCGTGACGACGACGGGGCGTGGGCCGTGACGACAATGGGGTGTGCACCGGTCCGGTGCACGCCCCATCGCTCGTACGGGTGACCCGCTGTTGCTGTTCCCGCGCTACTCCTGCTTCTTGCGCCGTGTCCCGAAGACGATTTCGTCCCAGCTCGGGACCGCCGCTCTGCGGCCCGGGCGGACGCCGTCGGCCTCGGCCTGGCGGTCGGTCGCACCGACCAGGCGGTCGCGGTGACTGCCGACCGAGCGGGGCATCAGCACGTCCGCGTAGGCGGAACCGGCCGAGGCCGCGGGAGCCGGGGGCTCCTCCGCCTCGGGTTCGGCGGGAGGCTCCTCCGGGGCCGGGCGTTCCGTGGTGGAGGGCCGCTCGGGCACCACCATGTCGCCCCGGAAGCTGGGCACTGCCTCCAGAAGGCTGGTGAGCGAATCGCGGTCGCCCGCGCTCTCCTCGACCGGCTCGGGGGGTGGCGCCGGCAGACTCGGCCGCTCCATCTGCCGGTCCAGGGCGCGATCCAGCGGGCGATCCCGGGGCAGCCGTGCGATGCGCGGGACGAACGGGAAGCTCGGCTCGGGCGACGCCGCGAGGTCGTCGGACTCGCCGATCAGCGAGCGCGCCTCGTCGTCGACGGCCTGGACGAGTCGCCGGGGCGGGTCGTAGGTCCAGCTCGCCGAGTGCGGTTCGCCGGCGACCCGGTAGACCAGCAGCACTTCCCAGGTGCCGTCGTCGCGACGCCACGAGTCCCACTGGACGGTGTCCTTCTCGGCCCCCCGGATCAGCAGTCGCTCCTGGACGGCCTCGCCGAGCTGGGGTCCGGCGTTCTCACCGGGGCGGCGGACGGGAGTCTTCCTGGCCCGCTCGGCCATGAAGGCGCGCTCGGCGAGGACAGGGCCCTCGAAGCGGCGCACCCGGTCGACGGGGATTCCGGCGAGCTGGGCGACTTCCTCCGCGGAGGCGCCTGCACGTATCCGCGCCTGGATGTCTCGGGGGCGGAGATGGCTCTCCACCTCGATCTCGATCTGGCCGAGGCGGGGACGGTCGCCGCGTACAGCGGCACGCAGACGCTCATCAATCGGAAGCGTGTACTCCGTGCTGTCCGCAGCCTTCAGCACCAGCCGTGTGCCGTCGTTAGAGACGGCCACGACACGCAGTTCCGGCATGGGGACCTCCCGGGTGGTGCCTGCCGACGTCACGTGCGTCGCTGCTTCCGCTAGTCGAGTGTGGCCTGCCCGGGTGCAGCCTGCCACAACCTTGCCGAGTTGCCCGGCGTGTCGGGCACAGGCCCGGGATCGCCGTTATGGCACGGTTACCTATTTGCAACGCTAAGTGACGAACTCCATCACCCTGTGCAACGAGCCCCCTCCCGGCGGTCCTGCAAGGCCCCGGACACCCTGGCGGGAGTCCGGACCCAGGGCTGGCAACAGTACTCCATTCGGGCCATGTGCGTGGATCGGCGCGCCGCCCAACTTCTAGTAGGGGGTGGTAGTTGGCCGCCCGATGTGCGGTTTTCGTGACCACGAAACGTGGCACATTTCACGTAATCGTCGGAAACGGAACTAATCGTTTCGCCCGTACGTCCCCTTCTCGTGCAGTCGGTCGATCAAGTACGGGAAAGGTAGGCAAGGTCCGGGGATGCGTGAGAAGTCGGATGTCGAGGAGGAGCCGAAGAAGAAGCGGGTGGATCTGAGCGTTCCGCAAGTGGCGGGCAGCGCCGTGGCCGCGGTGGTGGCGGCCAAACTCGCCTCCTACTTCGGGGTGTACGGGACGATCCTGGGCGCCGGTGTGGTGAGCGCGATCGCCACCTGCGGCGGCACCGTCTTCCAGCACTTCTTCAAGCGCACGGGTGAGCAGATACGCGATGTGACGGTCCAGGCCAAGCCGAGGACCGAGCAGGCGCCCGCCGTGGGGGAGTTCACCGAAGGGACCGTCTACCGAGCTCGGGTCAAGAGCTGGAAGCGGCCGGTGCTGGCCGCGGCGCTCGTCTTCGGTGTCACCATGGCGGGCATCACCACGTACGAGATGGTGTCGGGGCAGAGTTTCAGCGGCGACGGGAAGAGCACCACCGTCGGTGACGCCCTGAAGGGGAGCGGCTCCAGCGCCGGTTCCGGGTCCGGCTCCACGTCGGAGCCCAGTACTTCCCGTACGACGCCTACGGCCGGATCGTCGCAGCAGCCCTCCGGCGACGGTGGCGCCGCCGTCACCGAGGACGGCGCCCGTGAGGACGGCGCCGCCGAGGACGACGGCAGTGCCACCATGCCCACGCCGACGCCGAGTTCCAGTGCAGCCTCGCAGACGCCGACCGACACTCCGACGCCCGCGACCGGCGCGCCTACGGACCCAGCACCCGACGCAAGTAGTCGTTCCCAAAGCGCCGATCCGGGTCGAGTCGATCCCTCAGGGCAGTGAACTCACCGAAGCGCGGATACACCTTGCGGAAGTACTCCGCGTCACGCGTGTGCACCTTGCCCCAGTGCGGGCGGCCCTCGTGCGCGGTGAAGATCCGCTCGGCGGCGGTGAAGTACGCCTGATAGGGGGTGCCCTTGAACATATGGACGGCGATGTACGCGCTGTCCTGTCCTGACGCGGTGGAGAGCGCGATGTCGTCGGCGGGGGCCGTGCGGACCTCGACGGGGAAGCTGACCCGAAGAGGTGAGCGGTCGACCATCCTCTTCAGCTCGCGCAGCGTCTCCACCAGGGCCTCGCGCGGGACGGCGTACTCCATCTCCACGAAGCGCACCCGGCGCGGAGAAGTGAAGACCTTGTAGGGAATGTCGGTGTACGTCCGCGCGGACAGTGCTCGGCTGGAGATCTTCGCGATCGTCGGGATGGTGGCGGGCACGGCGCGACCGAGCAGATTGGCCACCTGGAAGACGCCGTTGGAGAGGAACTCGTCCTCGATCCAGCCGCTCAGCTGTCCGACCGGCTTCTCGGGGCCCGCGCTGCGGTTGTTGCGCTTGGTGTTGCAGTTGCCGGTGTGCGGGAACCAGTAGAACTCGAAGTGCTCGTTCTCGGTGAAGAGTTCGTCGAAGTCGGCGGTGACCTTGTCGAAGGTCATCGGCTCCTCGCGGGCGGTGAGCAGAAATATCGGCTCCACGGAGAAGGTGATCGCCGTGACGATCCCCAGGGCGCCTATGCCGACGCGGGCGGCCGCGAAGACCTCGGGATTCTCCGTCTCCGAGCAGGTGAGGACCGAGCCGTCCGCCGTGACCAGCTCAAGTCCCTTGATCTGCGCGGCGATCGAGGCCGAGTCGCGGCCCGTGCCGTGCGTTCCGGTGCTGGTCGCCCCCGAAACCGTCTGCTCCATGATGTCGCCCATGTTCGTGAGCGACAGTCCCTCGCGCGCGAGAGCCATGTTGAGACGCTTGAGCGGGGTACCCGCCTCAACAGTGACGGTGCCGGCCTCGCGATCAATGCGGCGGATTCCGGTCAACAGTTGAGGGCGGATCAATACGCCATCGGTCGCGGCGGCAGCCGTGAAGGAGTGGCCGGCGCCGACAGCCTTCACTTTCAGGCCGTCTTCCGCGGCCTTCCGTACGGCGGCGGAAAGTTCCTCGACCGAGGCAGGGGTGGCCTCCCGTACGGGACGAGCGGTGACGTTCCCCGCCCAGTTACGCCACGTGCCGCTCTTCCCGCTCACTGTGGTGCTCATGGGTCCCCTCCCGCTGCGGAACCGGCCTGCTCAGCCGGCGATACCCGAGGAATCCCACCGCGACCGCGACGGCACCGGACACCGCCGGAACCCCGTACCCGGCCTTCGCGCCGGCGGCGTCGATCACCCAGCCGGCCACGGAGGATCCGAGCGCGACCCCGACCGCGAGTCCGGTGCTCACCCAGGTCATGCCTTCGGTCAGTTTCGCGCGTGGTACGTGCTGCTCGATGAGGGACATCGTCGTGATCATCGTGGGAGCGATGGACAGCCCCGCAACGAACAGCGCCACAGCCAGAAACGGCAAGTTTCCGACCAGTAGGAGGGGGATCATACTCACGGACATCGCGCATATGCCCAGCAGCCACCGACGTTCGGGCGCCCCCGCGAAGCGCAGCAGCCCGAACACCGCTCCCGCCACGCAGGAACCCGCCGCGTACAGGGCCAGGACGACGCTCGCGGCGCCCTTGTGGCCCTGCTCGTCGGCGAAGGCCACGGTGACCACGTCGACGGCCCCGAAGATCGCCCCGGTCGCCACGAACGTGGCCACCAGGACCTGGAGTCCGGCCGAGGCCAGCGCCGAACCGCTGGTGTGCTGCTCGCGCGGGTGCGGCACCGGCTCGGTGCCGCGCTGGGCCGTCAGCCAGAAGACACCGGCCGCGAGGAAGCAGGCGGCGAGCAGCGGCCCGGCCTCCGGGAACCAGACCGTGGACAGGCCGATGGAGATGATCGGTCCGAAGATGAAGCAGATCTCGTCGACCACGGACTCGAAGGAGTACGCGGTGTGCAACTGCGGCGTGTCCCGGTAGAGGGCCGCCCAGCGGGCCCGGATCATCGCGCCGATGCTGGGTACGCAGCCGATGCCGGCCGAGCAGACGAACAGCACCCAGTCCGGCCACTCGAAGTGCGCGGCGAGCAGCAGCCCGGCGGCCGCGGCCAGTGCGAACAGGGTGACGGGGCGCAGGACCCGCCGCTGCCCGTACCGGTCCACCAGGCGGGAGACCTGCGGGCCCAGCGCCGCGGCCGCCAGGGCCATGGTCGCCGACAGCGCGCCCGCGAGCCCGTACCGCCCGGTGAGCTGGGAAATCATCGTCACCACGCCGATGCCCATCATCGACAGCGGCATGCGGCCGACGAAACCCGCGGCGGAGAAGCCCTTGGAGCCGGGGGCGGCGAACAGGGCGCGGTACGGGCTGGGCACGGAGGACTCCGGTCGGCTCGGCTCGGCCGCCCCGTCACCACGGGCGGTCCGAACTTCGGTAAGGCGTGAAGCTAGCCGATACAGCTTACGGGTCCGGTAACCCTGAAGCACGCCCGAGCGCAGGCCGGGCTCCTGGTCGTCGGCGCCGGATGGCAGGATCGGAGGTATGCCAGATGCGCTCGATGCCACCCCCTACGACGCCCTGCTGCTGCTCTCGTTCGGCGGCCCCGAAGGCCCGGACGACGTCGTTCCGTTCCTGGAGAACGTGACGCGCGGGCGCGGCATCCCCAAGGAACGGCTCAAGGAAGTGGGGCAGCACTACTTCCTTTTCGGCGGGGTCAGCCCCATCAACGACCAGAACCGCGCCCTGCTCGACGCCCTCCGCAAGGACTTCGCGGACCACGGCCTGGACCTGCCCGTCTACTGGGGCAACCGCAACTGGGCGCCGTACCTGACCGACACCCTGCGCGACATGGTCGCCGATGGCCGCCGCCGCATCCTCGTCCTCGCCACCAGCGCGTACGCCTCGTACTCGGGCTGCCGCCAGTACCGCGAGAACCTCGCCGAGTCCCTGGCCACGCTCGAAGCCGAAGGCCTGGAGCTGCCGAAGGTCGACAAGCTGCGCCACTACTTCAACCACCCCGGCTTCGTGGAGCCCATGATCGAGGGCGTTCTGAAGTCCCTCGCCGAACTTCCCGAGGACGTACGCGAGGGCGCACACCTCGCCTTCACGACGCACTCCATCCCCGACGCGGCGGCCGACACCTCCGGCCCGGTCGAGGACCACGGTGACGGCGGTGCGTACGTCAAGCAGCACCTGGACGTGGCGAGGCTGGTCGCCGACGCCGTGCGCGAGGAGACCGGGATCGAGCACCCCTGGCAGCTCGTCTACCAGTCGCGCTCCGGAGCCCCGCACATCCCGTGGCTGGAGCCCGACATCTGCGACCACCTGGAGGAGCTGCACGGCGCCGGGGTTCCGGCCGTCGTGATGGCCCCCATCGGGTTCGTCTCGGACCACATGGAGGTGCTGTACGACCTCGACACGGAGGCGAAGGCCAAGGCAGAGGAGCTGGGTCTGCCGGTGCGCCGCTCGGCCACCGTGGGCGCCGACCCGCGGTTCGCCGCGGCGATCCGTGACCTCGTCCTGGAGCGCGCCGCGACCGAGAGCGGCCGCCAGGTGACCCCGTGCGCCCTCGGAGCGCTCGGTGCGGGCCGGGACCTGTGCCCGGTGGGCTGCTGCCCGGCCCGCGCCCCCAAGCCCGCCGCCGCGGGCGCCGACAGCCCGTACGCATGAGGAGCCCCGTGACCCAGCCCCTGCACACCGAACTGCTTCAGCTCGCGCACGAGGCGGCCCACCGCGCCGGTGAGCTGCTGCGGGACGGCCGCCCGGCCGACCTCGCGGTCGCCGCCACCAAGTCCAGCCCGATCGACGTCGTCACCGAGATGGACATCGCCGCCGAGAAGCTGATCACGGACCTGATCTCCACGCGCCGCCCCGCCGACGGTTTCCTCGGCGAGGAGGGCGCCGCCACGGAGGGCACCAGCGGCATCCGCTGGGTCATCGACCCGCTCGACGGCACGGTCAACTACCTGTACGGGCTGCCGACCTGGGCCGTGTCCATCGCGGCGGAACAGGACGGCGAGACCGTCGTCGGAGTCGTCGCGGCACCGATGCGCGGCGAGACCTACTCCGCGGTGCGCGGCCGTGGCGCCCGGGCCACCGGAGCCTGGGTCGGCGAGCGCCGGCTGACCTGCCGTCCGTCGCCGCCCCTGGACCAGGCCCTGGTCTCGACCGGCTTCAACTACGTGACCGAGGTCAAGGTCCACCAGGCCGACGTCGCCCAGCGGCTGATCCCGCTGCTGCGTGACATCCGGCGCAGCGGCTCGGCGGCGGTCGACCTCTGCGACGTCGCGGCGGGCCGCCTCGACGGCTACTACGAGCGCGGGCTCCACCCCTGGGACCTCGCGGCGGGCGACCTGATCGCCCGTGAGGCGGGCGCCCTGACCGGTGGGCGCCCCGGAGAGCGCCCCGCGGGCGATCTGGCGGTGGCGGCCTCCCCGGGCGTCTTCGAGCCCCTCCAGCAGCTCCTGGAGGAGTTCGGCGCCTGGCATGACTGAGGACGCCTGAGCTCGGCGGTACGTACCGCAGACGTCTGAGCTCGGCGGTACGCACAACAACGGAGCGGGACCCCGGCACTGGATCGATGCCGGGGCCCCGCTCTGGTACGAACCGATCTCAGACGCGCGTCGCGCCGACCTCCACACCGTGCTCGGCGGCGAGGCGGTGCAGGTCGTCGAGCTCGGCCTGCTCGACCTCCGCGAGGAAGTCGTCGCCCGTTTCGCGAGCCCGCGTCAGGTCGGACTCGGTTGCCCTTATGCGCTGCAGAAGTCCTGCGGTGAATGCGTCCATGCTGCGCCCCCTCGTCCTGGGTCGTGGGTCGATGGCACGGGGGTGTGCCGTTCGGAAGGGGCGATCACGTCTCCGGATGGGTGCCCAGCGCTGCCCGTGCTGGGCGGCGACGGTGCCGGACACCCACGCCCGCTCTGCGGAAGCGGCCGGGCGTACCACAAGGTGGCGTGCCCAAAGCAGAGCGTGATCGCGGGGTGTAAATCCGTCCTCCCCCCGCTCCCTTCCGCGGAAACCTCAACCCGAGGGGAAAATCTCGTATTCCCCGGCCCCGGGACCGTCGTACCGGCTGCCTCACACCCTGCGTCCCACCCGCCTTACAGCCGGTTTATGGCCGAAAAAGGCAGGATGGAGGCCTCTCACCCGTGAAGACCCTGCCCGCGTGCGCCGAAGAGGCGCTACGCGGGTGGACAGAGGAAGGACAAGCGACGTGCGCGTACTCGTCGTCGAGGACGAGCAGCTGCTCGCCGATGCGGTGGCCACCGGACTGCGCCGGGAGGCCATGGCCGTCGACGTCGTGTACGACGGTGCGGCCGCCCTGGAGCGCATCGGCGTCAACGACTACGACGTGGTCGTCCTCGACCGCGACCTCCCGCTCGTGCACGGCGACGACGTCTGCCGCAAGATCGTCGAGCTCGGCATGCCCACACGCGTGCTGATGCTCACCGCGTCCGGCGACGTCAGCGACCGTGTCGAGGGCCTGGAGATCGGAGCCGACGACTATCTCCCGAAGCCGTTCGCGTTCAGCGAGCTGACGGCACGCGTGCGTGCCCTCGGACGCCGTACGAGCGTGCCGCTGCCGCCCGTCCTGGAGCGCGCCGGGATCAAGCTCGACCCGAACCGCCGCGAGGTCTTCCGCGACGGCAAGGAAGTCCAGCTCGCGCCCAAGGAGTTCGCCGTCCTGGAGGTGCTGCTGCGCAGCGAGGGCGCCGTCGTCTCCGCGGAGCAGCTCCTGGAGAAGGCCTGGGACGAGAACACGGACCCCTTCACCAACGTCGTGCGCGTCACCGTGATGACCCTGCGCCGCAAGCTCGGCGAGCCCCCGGTGATCGTCACCGTGCCCGGCTCCGGCTACCGGATCTGATCCGCGGTGGCCACGACCCCCGCGCCGCCGACGGCGCCCCCGAAGCCCACCTGGGACCCGCGAAGGCAGGAGCCGCCGTTCCCCTGGCTGCGCCCGACCATCCGGATACGACTCACGCTGCTGTACGGCGGCATGTTCCTGATCGCCGGCATCCTGCTGCTGTCGATCATCTATCTGCTCGCGGCGCAGGCGCTGAACACGGGCTCCGCGCCGCTCTTCAAGATCGTCGGCGGCACCGACATCAAGGTCGCCAGCGACAACTGCCCTGGCGTCGACGCGAGCAACATCCCGCTCACCACGTTCAACGACGCGATCAGCGCGTGCATCGACCATCAGCGCCAGGCCGTCCTGGACGACCTGCTCAGCCGCTCCCTGCTCGCCCTGCTCGGCCTCGCCATCATCGCCTTCGCCTTCGGCTACGCCATGGCGGGTCGGGTGCTCTCGCCGCTCGGCCGGATCACCCGCACCGCGCGCGCGGTGGCGGGCTCGGACCTGTCCCGGCGGATCGAACTGGACGGCCCGGACGACGAGTTGAAGGAGCTGGCCGACACCTTCGACGACATGCTGGAGCGGCTGCAGCGGGCCTTCACCGCCCAGCAGCGTTTCGTCGGGAACGCCTCGCACGAACTGCGCACCCCGCTCGCGATCAACCGCACACTCCTCGAAGTGCACCTCTCCGACCCCGCCGCACCGGTCGAGCTGCAGCAACTGGGCAAGACGCTGCTCGCGACGAACGAGCGCAGCGAACAGCTGGTCGAGGGCCTGCTGCTGCTCGCCCGCAGCGACAACCAGATCGTGGAGCGCAAGCCCGTGGACCTCGCCGAGGTCGCCTCGCAGGCTGTCGATCAGGTGCACGCCGAGGCCGAGGCCAAGGGGGTGCTCATCCGTGGGAAGCGCGCCGAGGCGGTCGTCCAGGGCAACGGCGTCCTGCTCGAGCGGATCGCCCTGAACCTCGTCCAGAACGCGGTGCGGTACAACGTGCCGGAGGACGGCTGGGTCGAGGTCACGACGCAGGTGCAGCACGGCCAGGCGGTGCTGGTGGTCTCGAACACGGGTCCGGTGGTGCCGGCGTACGAGATCGACAATCTTTTCGAGCCATTCCGGCGGCTGCGTACGGAGCGCACGGGCAGCGACAAGGGCGTGGGCCTCGGCCTTTCGATCGCCCGGTCGGTGGCCCGTGCCCACGGTGGTCACATCGTCGCGGAGCCGCGCGAGGGAGGTGGGCTCGTGATGCGCGTCACCCTTCCGATCTGAGACCATGTCGCCGACGCGTGACGATGTTCGCTTTGCGCGGAATTTTCTGGTCACCCATCCGGGAGGCTCGTGTGTGATCGATCACAAGGGCGAATTTCCGGCCATCTACTCTCCGTGGTCACGCAGGCCGTCGGAAAGCCGGGAAAATCCGGGTTTTCGGGGGTCTAGATCACGGGAAGTACACGGTGAGGCCCTTTGAAGTGCGGCATGGGGACCGTGTACGGTCCCGTTCGCCATCCAAGCCGATCACTCTTGAGGTGTCCGGTTGGGTGTCGATTGAGTAACAGACCTTGATGTGAGGCAAAATCTCCGCCTCAGGTCGGGCACAAGTCCGGCCTCTCACGCGTTACGTGCGCTGAGACACCGCAGACACCCAGAGGGGGAGAGCGACATGGCAACGGATTACGACACCCCACGCAAGACCGACGACGACGTCGACTCGGACAGCCTTGAAGAACTGAAGGCTCGCCGGAACGACAAGTCCACGTCGTCCGTCGACGTAGACGAATTCGAGGCCGCGGAAGGCCTCGAACTGCCCGGAGCCGACCTCTCGAACGAGGAGCTGGCCGTCCGGGTGCTGCCCAAGCAGCAGGACGAGTTCACTTGCATGAGCTGCTTCCTGGTGCACCACCGCAGTCAGCTGGCCCGAGAGAAGAACGGTCAGCCGATCTGCCGCGACTGCGACTGAGGCAGGGTCGGCCGTGACTGGCTCGACCCCTCCTTGGAAGCGCCGCTTCCTCTCGCGGGGAGCGGACGTAGGGCCCTCAGACGGCCCTGAAGGCGTGCGTGACGACGAGCGGGGCTCTTCCCGACCAGGATCAGCCTCGCTCGAGCGGGCGCCCGCCACAGCGCCGACAGGCGCCTTTGCGCATGCCGGCGATCTGACGCCGGCAGATGCCCCTGCACCGACCGACGCCCCGGCGCCGGTGGACGCTCCCGCGCCCGCCGCCAGGCGCCGTGTGGCGGTCGTTCGGGACGGGGTCATCAGGGGTGTCCAGAAGGGCGCCCACATGGGCGGCAGCAGGGCCAGGGCGGGCCTGGCCCACCTCGCCGACCGGATCATCGACATCGCCCCGCGGGTCCCCGTACGGGACCTCGCGACCCTCCGTCAGCAGTTCCCCGGTCTCACCGCCGAGCAGCTCGCGGACAAGCTCGTCGCGGGCGCGGCCAACGGGACGTCCACGGTGGGCGCCGGGATCGGCGCGGCCGCGATGCTGCCGGTGCCGCCCGCGATGCCCACGGAGCTCGCCACCGAGATCACCGGCGTCGCCGCGATCGAGCTGAAGCTGATCGCCGAGCTCCACGAGATCTACGGTCTGCGGCCGCCCGGCAATCTCAAGCAGCGCAGCACCGCGTATCTGAACTCCTGGTCCTCGGAGCGCGGGATCGACGTGACCAAGCCGATGACGATCAACGCCGCGTTGGGCGGCCAGATGAAGCGCGAGCTGCGCCAGCAGATCATGAAGCGCATGGTCCGGGATCTGCCGAACCTGATGCCGTTCATGGTGGGTGCGGCGGTGGGAGCGGTCATGAACCGCCGCGACACCAAACGCCTCGCCGCGCGTATCCGCAAGGACCTGCGCAAGTCCCAGGTGTCCTGGGACGCGCTCGCGGAACTGCCACCGCTGGAGAAGCCCGCGGAGCCGTTGCGGATGGGGGAGATCCCCAAGAAGCTCGGGCACTGAGCCCGTAGCGACGTCCCTTACGCCGACGCGCGCGCCGCCTCCAGCGCCGCCACCAAGCGCTCCGGCTCCCTTGTCGACAGGTACAGGTACGGGGTGGGGTCGGCCGGATCCGTGACCGGGATGCGAAGAGCTGTCGGGATGTACGCGCGCAGCAGCATGAAGGCGCGAGGGTCCGCCTTGGAGGTGCGCCAGGCGCGCGCCTCCTCCTGGTCCAGGATCTCGCTGTCGCCCAGGGCCGCGACCGGGATCTTGGCCTCGCCCGCGATCAGGGAGTCGCCGACGACGCGGATGCGGATCGAGCCGTACGAACTCGCCACGACGGCCGAGACGGCGGTGCCGCCGACCAGCCCGCCCAGCAGGGGCAGTGTGCCGAACGGCAGAAAGACCAGGGCCATCGCGACGCCGACCAGGAAGCACACCAGCCACCAGGTGCGGGGTGCGGTGAGGCGTTCTTCGTACGGGGAGGCGGAGAGCTGCATGAAGCCAAGCTTGGCACGGTGCCTAGGGAGGGCCGACGCGCGGGTAAGGTCTGCGGCTGTGAGTGGTACTTCCGCAGCTCTGGCACCTCCCGCCGACGCCGTCGCGCCGGTGCGGCACCCCGATGCGCCCGCTCCCGGCGAGCTCCTGGGTGCGCACTACGAACAGTGTTTCGGGTGCGGCGGGGAGCAGCCGCACGGGCTGCATCTGGCGGCACGTGCGGAGGACGGGGTCCGAGTCACGGCGGAGTTCACCGTGCGGTCCGTCCATCAGGGCGCCCCCGGCCTCGCCCACGGCGGAGTGCTCGCCACCGCGCTCGACGAGACGCTCGGTTCGCTGAACTGGCTGCTGCGCACCATCGCCGTCACCGGCCGACTGGAGACCGACTTCGTGCGGCCCGTCCCCGTGGACACCGTGCTGTACCTGGAGGCGGAGGTCACGGCGGTGGCCGGCCGCAAGATCTACTCGACCGCCACCGGGCGGATCGGCGGTCCGGACGGGCCCGTCGCCGTCCGCGCCGACGCCCTCTTCATCGAGGTCAAGGTCGACCACTTCATCGACAACGGCCGCCCGGAGGAGATCCGGGCCGCCATGAACGACCCGGACCAGATCCGCCGTGTCCGTGCCTTCGAGGTGAACCCGTGACCCGTAACCCTGTGGACGTGCTGATCCGGCGCGTCGACCCGGACGTCCCGCTTCCCGAGTACGCGCACCCCGGTGACGCGGGAGCCGATCTGCGCACCACCGAGGGCTGTGAACTGCAGCCGGGCGAGCGTGCCGTGCTGCCCACGGGAGTGTCCATCGCGCTGCCCGAGGGGTACGCGGCCTTCGTGCACCCGCGTTCCGGGCTCGCCGCCCGCTGCGGTGTCGCCCTCGTGAATGCCCCGGGGACGGTTGATGCCGGGTACCGTGGGGAGATCAAGGTGATCGTGGCGAATCTCGACCCGCGCGAGTCCGTGCGGTTCGAGCGCTTCGACCGGATTGCCCAACTGGTCGTCCAACAGGTCGAGAAGGTTCGCTTCCAGGAGGTGGCGGAACTTCCCGATTCGGCGCGGGCCGCAGGGGGCTTCGGGTCCACTGGCGGTCATGCCGCGGTGGGCGGCACAGCGGGTGGGAATCGATACGCTTCGGTCGTATCCGACCGGGAAGGACAGTGACGTGTTCGGACGTCGCAAGAAGGGCAGTGCCGCCGAGGATGCGGCGGGCGAGGCCGAGCAGGTCGTCGACAATGTCGACACTGAGGCGGACGAGGCGGACGAGGCCGAGCGGGAGCGCGTGAGGCTCGAGCCGGAGCCGCGGCCCGACGGACCCTGGGACGACTCGGAGGTGCGGGACCCCGCCGAGGGCCGCGTGGACCTGGGCGGTCTTTTCGTGCCCGGAGTCGACGGCATGGAGTTGCGGGTCGAGGTCGCGGGTGACGCGATCGTCGCGGCGACCGTCGTCCTCAAGGACAGCGCCATTCAGCTACAGGCCTTCGCCGCTCCCAAGCGTGAGGGCATCTGGGGTGAGGTGCGCGAGGAGATCGCGTCGGGCATCACGCAGCAGGGCGGTGTCATCGACGAGGTCGAGGGCCCGCTGGGCTGGGAGCTGCGGGCGCAGGTGCCGGTGCAGCTGCCGGACGGCACGGGCGGTTTCCAGGTCGTGCGGTTCGTCGGCGTGGACGGTCCTCGCTGGTTCCTGCGCGGAGTGATCTCCGGGCAGGGGGCGGTGCAGCCGGGGGCCGCGGGCCTGCTCGAGCAGATCTTCCGGGACACGGTCGTCGTACGCGGTGAGGGTCCGATGGCCCCCCGCGACCCGATCGTCCTGAAGCTGCCGAACGACGCGCAGATGGTTCCCGAAGGTGTTCAGCAGGAGGAGCAGAGCGGTTCGCGCTTCTCCGGTGGCATGGGACAGCTGCAGCGCGGGCCGGAGATCACCGAGGTCCGCTAGACGGCGCGTTGAAAGGGTCGCACCTCCACTGGGGGTGCGACCCTTTGTCGTTGCGTGACCTCTTGACGGGCGGTTGGTCTATACCTAAGGTCCCGGCCATCACGTGTGTCCAAACACGCGTTCATCGTTCACATACGAGAACGGATGGCCCCCCACATGCCCGAGACCCCCGCAAGGCACCGCCGCAGACCACGCCGCCCCGCCCTGCTCGCCACCGCCGCGACCGCGGCCCTCGTGGGCGGCCTCCTCGCCTGGCCCACCGCCCACCGCGCCGACGCCGCCCCCGCTGCGTTCGCGCACCCCGGAGTCACCGTCTCCAAGAGCCAGCTGGACTTCGCCCGCACCAAGGTCAACGCGGGAGCCCAGCCGTGGAAGGGGGCGTACGACCAGATGATGGCGAGCAAGTACGCCTCGCTGACGCGCACCGCCAAGCCCCGGGCGACCGTGGAGTGCGGCTCGTACTCGAACCCCAACAACGGCTGCACCGACGAGCGCGAGGACGCGATAGCCGCGTACACCGACGCCCTTGCCTGGTACATCACCCGCGACGAGCGGTACGCGAAGAAGTCCATCGAGCTGATGGACGCCTGGTCGGCCGTGATCAAGGAGCACACCAACAGCAACGCGCCCCTGCAGACCGGCTGGGCCGGTTCCTCCTGGCCCAAGGCCGCCGAGATCATCAGGTCGACGTACACCGGGACCTGGACGAACTCCGGCCGCTTCGCGACCATGCTGCGCAACGTCTACCTGCCCAAGGTGATCAACGGCTCCAACTCCAACGGGAACTGGGAGCTGTCGATGATGGAGGCCGCCGTCGGCATCTCCGTCTTCCTCGACGACAAGACGTCGTACGACAAGGCCATGGCCAAGTTCCGGACGCGTACGGCCGCGTACGTCTATCTCTCGTCCGACGGCTCTGTGCCGAAGACCGTGCCGAGCCAGAACCTCGACACCACCGCGAAGATCGTCAGCTACTGGCAGGGGCAGTCCACCTTCGTCACCGGGCTCACCCAGGAGACCTGCCGCGACTTCACGCACACCGGGTACGGCATCTCGGCCATCTCGCACATCGCCGAGACCAGCCGCATCCAGGGCGAGGACCTGTACGGCACGGACGTCGGCGAGCGGCTGCGGCAGGCGCTCGGATTCCAGGCGAAGTACCAGCGGGGCGAGGCGGTGCCGAGCTGGCTGTGCGGGGGCTCCCTCACACTCGGGCTCGGACCGGTCACCGAGGTCGGCTACAACGCCCTGCACAACCGTCTGGGCATCGCGATGACCAACACTCAGAACCTGACGGAGCAGAACCGGCCGGCCGGCAGCAACAACCTGTTCGTGGCCTGGGAGACGCTGACCCACGGGGACAACCCGAGCTGACCCCTCGCCCGGCCGGGCGCCCGGTGGCGACCGAGGCGCCCGGCCGACGTCCCTGCTCCCCCCATACGTCGCGGCGCGCATCAGGGTTGTGTCAAAGAGAGCCGTCGACCCAGCCTCCTGCCCCATGTGTCGAGATTGTTGGCCGTAAGGTCGACGCTGCGTACATAGCTGTGACAGGAAGACACTAAGACCATGGGACGCGGCAAGCTTCGGATCTACCTCGGCGCGGCACCGGGCGTCGGCAAGACATACGCGATGCTGTCCGAGGCGCACCGCCGTATGGAACGGGGCACCGACTGCGTGGTCGCCTTCGTGGAGCACCACAACCGGCCACGCACCGAGGTGATGCTGCACGGTCTGGAGCAGATCCCCCGCAAGGACCTGGAATACCGGGGCAGCGTCTTCACCGAGATGGACGTCGACGCCGTGCTGGAGCGTGCCCCGGCCGTCGCCCTGGTGGACGAACTCGCGCACACCAATGTCCCTGGTTCGCGCAACGCCAAGCGCTGGCAGGACGTGGAGGAGCTGCTCGCCGCCGGGATCGACGTGATCTCGACCGTCAACATCCAGCACCTG